>NZ_JBIQOB010000019.1:0-72888 GCF_044130285.1 Acinetobacter sp. BSP-28 | reverse complement strand
CGGATGGAAAGATTCAATTCTTGTCAGATTGTCATCATGAGTTGGCTGGGCAAACAGTGGATATGGTTGAGATCGGGGAGGATGATTAATGCCAATACTCTTAATCCTATGGAAATTCAGATACTGGATCGCAATTGCGGTCTTTTTCTTTTTATGGCTTGGACAAATTGCTTATACCAATCATTTGTCCGGGAAGCTGAAAGTCGCAGATGCTAAATGTGCCGAACGCATCAATAAAGTAAATGATGCATATCAAGGTGCAATCAATGCATGGAGAACAAAAGTTTCAACTGTCGAAACAGAGCTTGAGGCCGAACGGCAAAACATCAAAATTCAATTTAGGGATATAAAGCATGAAACTCAGAAAGTTATTACTCAGCGCATTTATACTGATTGCAAGCTTACCGATGATGGCATGTCAATCGCTGAAGCCGCCCGTATTGCCGCAAATTCCCGCAAGCATGCTGGTGCGATGTGATGAATATAAGGCTCTGGAAAACAATACAATGGGCGAGTTGCTGACTCGTTATGTTGAGAGCCTGGAGATAGGTGCTGAATGCGCTGCTAAAGTTGATGCATTTATTAAGATTCATAAGCCCTCTAAGTGAGGGCTTTATCTTTATATAAGATATAGCTTTTTAAATCTTGCAGTATTATAAAATTCAACCTTAATGATTCCTCTATTAAAGAATCATATTTTTCAAAAACATCCTTATATGTTGTAAATGAAGATTTCCACACCGCAATATCTTTATTTAATAAAGTAATAGATTCTCTGTATGCATTAAGATCACTATGTAGTTGAGACCCTTCAATTAAAAAAACAAACTCCGCTAGCTTCAATCGGTTTGTATTAACCATGTTGGTTAATGTATCAGGCAAAGGAGAGAGATTGGAATCATATAAATTTAAATATTCAGATGGGCTTTGCTCTAATTTTTTACTGAGAACATATTTCATATCGTGAAGAATATTACGTTCATCATGAAGTAAGCTAAAAGCCAGTTTAGCTTCTCCAGCCAGTATTATTTTATTATGTTGGTCTTTCCAATCATTAAATAAATATGCAGCAATGAAAGCGGCGAAAAATGTAGCAGCTGCAGATAGCAAAGATCCAATGGCGGAAATAGAATCTACACCTTGATCAAAAACCTTAAGAGTAAAGTAAGTTAATATGGCAACAGCATAAGCAACAATACCCCACAACAATAACTCTAAATATTTATCTTTTTTCTTCAACTCATCACCCCGCTCAAAACCAAAAACTCACCCCCACACCCATACCCATAATCAAAACAACTATGTCACACAGCCCAACCTGATTTTTTACTCCAGGGCTCAGCAAATTTCATACAGCGTTCAATGTGAGAATATAGGTGGGTTTCCATTTTTATAATCCTGTGTTCCGCCTATAAAGCAGATGATATAATTAACACTAACAAGCAGTTATTACCTGTGGATAACTTTGTATTTACGCCAGTTTTACGCCGATTAATTTTAAGTTATTGATTTTATATATGAAAAAGCCCCATGGTTAGGGGCTAGTCGTATAACTCACGTTATACTCATATAAGGCTCATCTCATACTGCGTGCATTAGAACACATAACAGTAATGAAAGATAATAAAATCTCGAAATAAATTACTCAATCATGAGTAAGTCAGCCGTATTGGCAATCTTTAAAGGACGTAAAGCAAAGATCGAACGGGTATGGCGCACGCCTTTCATCTTATATAAATTTTTCCGCAAGAAACGCTCATAGTGCTCAGAATTTTTTACTGCAACTTTGACTAGATAATCATAATCACCCGTCACCAAGTGTGCTTCCACCACTTCAGGCATGTTTGCCAAAGCATCACTGAATTGTTCTAAAATTTCATCATCATGCCGTTCTAAAGTAATTTCAATAAAAAACAGCTCGTTAATGCCAATCGCTTTCGGGTTAATGTTAGCGGTATAACCTTCAATAATTTTTAAATTTTCCAGTCGTTTTAAACGTGTCCAGCAGGGAGAGGAGGACAGACCGACTTTATCGGCCAGTTGGGTCACGGTAAGTCGACCATCTTGCCTAAGCTCAGATAAAATCCGGCGATCTATTTTATCCAGGCTATAATTGTTTTCGTTCATACGACTAACTGCAAAAGAATATTCTGAATTAAAACTATTTATAGCATTATTCTTCTGTTTAAGGGCTAAATTACTAAAAATACAGCAAACTCATGGGCTTGTTTGTCGCTAAAATAACCTTAAGGCAAATTAAAGTACTCATGGGTCTGAGACTTTAATCAGCAGCTTCTGCATGCGAGGATAACATGTGGAAGCTGCTGGCTGCATCAGCCTTACTTACATAAGCCGTTTTACTGGATGAGAGATTCAACGGCCAAAGTTTAAAACTTTAAATCATTCAGCCAATTCAATAGCCAATTGCTGAGCCATTACTGGCCACAAGTTCTGGTGTGATTTCTTAAACATCAACATATGACCAATGGCTTTATGGTCGTAGCTTTTAGGCTTGAGCTCAATCATTTGAGTATCTGCATTCGGGTATAAGCGCAGTAAATCTTTTACATTGGCTTTAGTGGCAATTTCATCATCCGACGACCAAAGCACCGTAATAGGGCAGTCAATTTCAGCGTGATAATCTTCAAATACCGTTTTGCCAATCGCATTGATGACATAACCTGGTTTACTGCAAAATTGTGCCCATTGTTTAGCCACATCTTTAGGTAGGTTTTCACCCATACCAATGGCTTGAGTCGGGCCATAGCCTTTGGTGATGCGCGCTAAGGGGAAAATCACATTAAACATAATTGGCGCCAGCAGTTTGGTTCTGCCTTTTAGGCCTTTCACATGACCCGTAGAACCCGAAACAGCCACAACTTTGGCGACTTTTTCATGGTTGGGCACTATCCCCAAAAGCTGCCCACCGGCACTGTGACCCATCAGAATTACTTGCTTTGCCTGAGTTTTGCATAACAAGCTGTCAATGGCCGCTGGAATATCCAGTTGTCCCCAATCCACAATGCTGGCTTCAGACTTGCTGACAGGACCGTGTAAAGAACGGCCAATACCGCGGAAATCGAAACTTAAAACATCATAACCTTGAGTGCTTAACCATTCAGCGAAAGCCTGATAAAAATTTTGCGTGATGCCCGTTGCAGGGCAAATCAGAATCGGCAGGTTTGTATTGGTTGTTGCAGATGCATAAAAACGTCCACTCAGAGAATATCCATCTTTACAGTTAATAGTTAATGCTTCAAAAGTGCTCATATGGAGAATATAGGTTAAGTCTGAATAATGACTACTGTAGCTAAGTTCTAAAAAGAAACTTGTATAATTGATGACTTTAAAGTCAAAATAGCGTTCTAAAAATAAGGACATAAATGAATGGATGCGGAAAATTTAACTCAAGCTGTAGCTTGGGCAGTGTTGTTTAGTGGTATTTTTCTTTGGGTGGGCATGCTCACGGGAGTATGGAAATATTATCAAATACGATATTCTGAACAGGCGCGGGCACATTATTATGTCGATATTGCCCATAGAAGCAGCCTGTTATATGCTCCAGCCAGTCTGATTATTGCAGTTTTGGCCTATTTTTCAGTATGGAGTGAAGGGCTAAATTTAATTTTTGTCATGATTAACCTATTTTTCTTTAGCTTTTCAATTTTAAGCTATGTCTTGCATGGCTGGCTAAAAGATACCACCAATCAGTTTAAGCAACCGCATCAAATGGGGCGCTGGCATTTGCCTAAATGGATGCTGACCAGTGCAATGATTTTACTTGTGATCGGGGAGTTGGGTGCTACAGCAGGACTATTGCTTGGTGCAATGATTGGATTAGAAATTTTTTAATTTGAGGGCTTGTGGTTTGATATAAATATTTGATTATTAATTATTGTTGTTTTTTTTAAGATGGGTGATAGCTCACCCATCTTTTATTCTGTAGAAGTATTCTGCTTCTGTTGACGATATTTCTGATCGACTACAGTCCAGACATAAAAAGCCACCGAAACAATAAAAGCATAGATAAAGAATTCAGGTTTTAAGTTGCCTTGAATTAACCCATGAATAATCAATGTCACAAGCAGAGCAACTGTGGTACTCAAATAAGTGACCATATTTTTATTTGCTTTTAGAGCGTTAATGAAGATTTCTTTATTGAAATGTATTGATAACATCTCCACCCCTCCTGTCATTTTTGACCTAAACCTAATTGTTTTAGTCAGATTAGTTTCTATTGTTTTACTTTGAATTTAATTTTATTTCAATAGCTAATGTCATCATTCTGTCATAAAACAATGTTAGACATAAGTCGATATGCTTGTTTTATTCAAAAATATAAATGCTAGATATTTCTTTTGAATATGCAATTATCCTCATCATTCATTCTAGCCAGCTAAAAAAATGTCAAGAAATTCAACAATAGTGGATAAAATAAGAAGCAATATTAATGCCAGTGTTTAAGTAAAGAATGCATGCTAGGTAAGAAAGGAAGAATGAAAAGAAGAACAATTGATTTTATTAAATATTATGTTGTTACAAAATATGTCTAAAAGTTGAGGGTGTAAACAATAAAACCCAGTTTGGGTAAAACATGACGTTTTATTGATCACGCTTAAAATCAGGCTTGGGTAAAACTCGATTTTAATGACATCAACTTTCAGTTACTTTTTAACTTTGTCGATCACAACTGCAATGATAAGAACAATTACAGATGGAATAAGCCATGCAAGATTCTGTTCATTCAGTGGTAAATTTTGCAGGAAAGCAGGCAGTTGTTCTGAAAAACCAGCGACTTTCAGTCCGTCTACAATACCAAATGCGAAGGCAATGGCAGTAACAGGTGCAATGACGCGTGAAGGCTGATTAAAGAATTTGCCGCAGAAGCTTAAAAGGATTACTGTAATTGCAGGCGGATAAATCGCGCTGAGTACAGGAACCGAAACCGCAATCAGTTTGGTTAAGCCTAAGTTGGAAATCAGTAATGAGAAACCAACCAGAATTAATACAAATACTTTGTACGGAATTTTAGTCAATTCAGAGAAGTATTCTGCACATGCGCAAGTCAAGCCAATCGCAGTCACCATGCAAGCAATAAAGATCATTGCTGAAAGGAAGTAAGCGCCCATGTCGCCAAATGCGTGCTGTACGTAGGCATGCAGGATCACTGCGCCATTGGCTGCATTTGGAGCAATTTCATGGCTGCCCATACCCAGTTTAAACAGACTGATGTAGACCAGTGTTAAACCAATACCTGAGATAATACTGGCAATTACGGCATATTTGGTTACCAGTTTCTTTTCTGTGACGCCACGTGAATGAATCGCTCGCACAATCACAATACCGAACACCAATGCGCCTAAAGTATCCATGGTTAAGTAACCATTGACGATACCTTCAGAAACCGGACTGCTGACATAATTGTCAATTGCAGGCGGTACAACACCAGCAGGTAGCATGAATGCGGAAATGCCTAAAATCACTAAGCCTAAAATTTTCAAAGGCGATAGGAAGTAGCCGACAGTATCTAAAATCTTGTTTGGATATAAAGAAACCAGAGTCACTAAAGTAAAATAGATGATGCTGTAAATCATCAGGCTATTTGCAGAAGTGCCAAAATAAGACGAGAAGCCAATTTCATAAGAAACGGTTGCTGTACGTGGTGTAGCAAATAAAGGGCCTACAGCCAAGTAACACACGACAGTCAGCAAAATACTCGCTGCTTTGCCAAGCGGTGAACTTAGAACCTGAATAGAACCTTCTACACGTGACAGCGCAACAATTGTGATCACAGGCAAGCCTACTGCGGTGATTAAGAAACCGAATGCAGCCAGCCATACATGTTCACCGGCTTGTTGAGCCACAATCGGTGGAAAGATAATATTGCCCGCACCAATAAACAGCGCGAAGGTCATAAAACCCAAGGCAACAATATCCCGTGTACGGAGATTTGTCATAAAAAAGGGAGAGGAATTGAACAAAAAATCAATTCTAGAGGATATCAACGCTTTTTTGTAGTTCATTTTATGAAGCTTATGAATTTTAGTGATTTAATAATCAACTAAAATGAACAACTGGAAAAATTTAAGTTTATTTATATATTTGATTAATTGGTAAAAAATAAAAAAATATAAAATATTATTCTTTTTTAATTGTTTAAGTAAATTTTTAATTTTTTACAAGGGCCATTTAAATGCTTGTAAATCAATCACCCAGTTGATTAAAAAAGGTCAAAACTGTGCTGTTTATCTGCTCATATTAAACAAAATTAATGTAAAAGGGCTATAATCATAAGCCTTATTTTTGAGGATGATGCAATGAAAGCTTCCACTATTACCATTAAAACTGAGCAAGATTTAGAGAAACTCCGGATTTCCGGGCGTTTGGCTGCTCAGGTTCTGGAGATGATAGGGAAGTATGTCAAGCCGGGAGTAAGCACAGAGTATCTGGATGATATCTGTAATGATTTCATTGTAAATACCTTAAAAGTAATTCCTGCCAACGTGGGCTATTATGGCTATACCAAAACCACCTGTATTTCTCCAAATGAAGTGGTGTGTCACGGTATTCCATCGCCAAACACCATTTTGCAAGATGGCGACATTATCAATATTGATGTGGCGATTATTAAAGATGGTTATTTTGGTGATACCAGCCGGATGTATTATGTCGGAACGGTAAAACCTGAAGCCAAAAAGCTGGTTGAAACCACCTATGAAGCCATGGTTGCCGGAATTCATGCGGTGAAACCGGGTGCAACTTTAGGCGATGTCGGTTTTGCCATTCAGTCCGTGGCTCATCGTGAAGGTTATAGCATTGTCCGCGAATATTGCGGTCACGGTATTGGTAAGGTCTATCACGAACAACCGAATGTGCTGCATTATGGCCAGCCTGGTCAAGGCCTTATACTTAAAAAAGGTATGGTGTTTACCATTGAACCGATGGTCAATGCAGGCAAAGCCCGTGTGAAAGAGCTTAAAGATGGCTGGACTGTGGTTACAGCAGATCGTTCTTTGACCGCACAATGGGAACATATGGTTGCTGTAACGGATACCGGTTTTGAGCTTTTATCTCCTTGGCCAGAAGGTACCGGTTCATATCCTGCAATTTAAGCGAGAAGAGTTAAATGAAATAGATAGTTTTATACTTTGGTATAATCTTGTTTGTTTTGTGTACAAATAAAGTTTTTAAATCTATTAGTTGTGTCGTTAAGTTTTTGATTTAATTTTAAAAAACATTTTCGTGTGTTTTTTATCATATTTTTTATCTATTAGATTTTAATATGTTTTTTTTGTAATATGAAAATATAGATTCTAGCTGTAGTTTCTTATTTAAAGTTTATAAGCTTATCCACCTCGGATAAGCTTTTTTTTGCCTAATTTTTTGTATTACTCAAGTGAATTTTATATTTTTGTGACGGGTTTTGCATTTTTTATGGTATGTCAATCGAAAGCTAAAAGGCATCTTCCAGTTGCTTGAAGATAGCCCTATCATTTCTTTTCTACCCAGAGGCATGAAAGTATTAATGCTTGCTGAGGTGTTCCACCAAATAGTCGATAAAGACACGGACGGCTGGTAATAAGCCACGGCGTGAAGGATAAACCGCGTGGAAAATACCATGCGGTGCTTTCCAGTCCGGCAGTACACGCACCAATTCACCGCTTTGAACATAATCTTCAACAATGCTGTCGGGTAATAACACAATCCCGCAATTTTGTTTGGCCAGTTGTGCCAGCATCGTTAAATCAGACCCCATCACCATAGGATTGACCTTGATTTTTTTCTGCTGTTTTTTATCATCATGCACAACAATATATTGGTCTAAATGCTCATCCGACATACTGAGAATATGATGATTGCTTAAATCTTCCGGCTGTTTTAAGTCGCCAAATTCATTTAAATAGGCCTGGCTGGCAAATAGATGCTGCTCTATATTTTCAAATTTGCGTAAAACCAGATTCGGGTCATCATCCAGATTGGAACGTACCCGTAATGCCACATCAATCCCTTCATTAATGATATCGACACGGCGATTGCTCACAATGAGTTGCACTTTAATTTCAGGATAGGTTTTCAGGAATTTCGGCAAAATCTTGGCAATTTCATTTTGCGCAATCGAAACAGGCAAACTGACCTTGATTACACCACGCGGCTGAATACTGAGATGGTCGACTAGATCATGTGCAGCTTGTGCAGCATTCATCATGACCTGGGCATGACGATAAATATTCATACCAATGTCGGTTACGGCAAAATGGCGGGAACTGCGCTGGATGAGTCGAACTCCTAAGTGTTCTTCCAGATTGTAAACACGACGACTTAATTTTGATTTTGGAATATCGGTTGCGCGTTCTGCTGCACTAAAGCCTCCATGTTCAACCACTAAGGCAAAGCAATAAAAATCATCAAGATCAGACAGCATTTAAGAATTCCATTTATGCAACAATAAGCTGATTAAAAGTTTATTGTTGCATCATGTCAATGCCTGCTTTGTAGTTTTGCTATTAAACAGAAGGGTTTATGGGTGTTGTAGCAACTTTTCTTTTAGATACTGCATGCCTTGAGTAGCAGTCATAACAATTTTCTGAAATTGTGGGGGTAGCTGCTGCTGATCAGCTTTGGGGTCAATATAGTAAGCGCTACAGGCAGGTGGAATTTCATGAATTAACCCCGCCACTGGATAAACCTGTAAACTGGTACCAATCACAATAAAAATATCCGCATTCTGTACGCAGTCTTGTGCATCGGCATAGGCAGGTACGGCCTCACCAAACCAGACCACATGTGGACGTAGTGGATAGCCATCCTTGCAGAAGTGTTTGTTCAGATCCAGTTCAGTACCTTCGACTGAATAGAATTCAGTGCTGTATTGACAGTTTGGCCCTGAAGTTTTAGCCAGGCGAATATTGCCATGTAGATGAATGACCTTGCTACTTCCAGCACGTTCATGCAGATCATCAATGTTTTGGGTAATGACGTGTACATCAAAAACATCTTCAAGTTCGGCAATGAGCTGATGTGCTGCATTGGGCTTGGCAGCCAGAATATTTTTACGCCGTTGGTTATAGAAATGTTGGACCAGTTCTGGATCACGTTTCCAGGCTTCAGGTGTTGCAACGTCTTCAATTCGATACTGTTCCCATAAACCATCACTGTCCCGAAATGTGTTGATGCCGCTTTCGGCACTCATACCTGCACCCGAAAAGACCACCAGTTTTTTCATCTCGGCTCCTGATTTCATTCAGCTGTTTAAGGTTTATGAGTCGCATTGGATTTCAGGAATGCGCTAATTTCTCGTGCAAACTTTAGCGGTTCAGTAAGCAACGGAGTATGCCCAGATTTTTCAAAACGGATCTGTTTGGCATGAGGAATACTCTGCGCAATCAAGGTTTGACCTTTTACCGGATAAAGCTTGGATTGCGTGCCACTGAAAAAAGTCACCGGACATTGCAGTTTTTGCAGGGCTTCGCGGTAATCTTCCTGATGGTATAGATAATTGTTGATATACCAGGCCATATAGTCGACCCGCTTAGAGGGCAGTAATAAACTTTGCAACCGCGACTGATTTAATACCCATTCAAAGGCTTTTAAACTGTATTTATTGCTGTTCTGCAGGCCAATAAACTGTAGCCAGAGCCTGGCAATCTGCTTGCGGGATTGGCTATCCAGGTCTTTTAAATATTGAATATCTTGATGCTGAGTCAGTATCTGCGACAGCTCAGTCAGAATGGAAATAAATAGCGGATGCTGCTGACCAAATAAACCATAGTCCCAGCTCTCATCTACCGGAATTTTAGGGGTCTGGTCAATATGCAAATAGGCTGCGATCTGTTCGGCAAAGTTACTATATTGCATGCCATGCATCGCCGTGGTAGCACCCATGGAATAGGCAATCACGGAGAACTTGTTTAACTGGAGCTGTTCAATCAAGCTGTCAATATCACGCCAGTGACTGGAAATCGCATCCAGTTCGGGAATAGCACACTTTTGCGAACCTCCAAAACCACGCCAGTCTGGAATAATAAAGCGATGTGTTTTAGTATGCCGATAAAGAAACGGAAGCCATTGCCAGCTTTGCATACCCAAACCTGATAGGACCAACACCGCTTGTCCTTGTCCAAACTCACGCACAAACAGTCGTTCATTATCAGGCATAAGGTAATGTAGCATGCTTGTTTCCTTGCTTATTAGACTTCTTTCATAACTGCTGACACCCTTTTATTCTTCTCCCTGAGCTGAATTGAAATGTATTTCAAGTCTGCGCAAGAGAAATAAAAGGTATTTATGCAAGAAGTCCATTATTGCTGATCAAATGCTTTTAATTGCGGAATCATGGTTTCTAGCCACGTGATCCAGCCTATTTCCAGATCAATCCCCAGTTGTAGAATCATTTTATGAATAAACTGGGTGCGGTCCTGATCGTGCCCATGAGCAAAATCTTTGGCAAAAATCGTTTGGTAAATTTTTAAATTTTCTTGATGCAAGATCAGATGTCTTTCCAGTTCAGGCAGTACCGTATTGCCACCGAGCTGGGCTTCGGCACGTAAACGGACCATCAGTTCTTCACGCAGTTGTGCAGGAGGACTTTGCTTGACCATCCAGTCTGCCAGTTCGGCACGTCCCAATGTTTCAACCTGATAGGTTTTTTTACGGGTATTGGAACTGTGATCTTCAAGCGTAGATATCCAGTTCTTTTGCTGCATGGTACTTAATTCACGGTAAATCTGTTGATGAGTTGCATTCCAGAAAAAGCCCATAGAGCGGTCAAAACGACGAGCCAAATCAATTCCTGTACTGGGTTTTTCAATCAGGCTGGTCAATAAAACATGGGCTAAGGACATAAACGGCTCAGTCAATAAATCTTTACAAGTTCATTATGCAACATGTTGCATAAAAATAAAATCTGGAATATAAGTTATGCAACAAGTTGCATTAAAAGATATTCGCCAGCTGAGAAAGCACGCCAAGGAGATTGTATGTCTAATTACCCGCATTTATTAGCGCCTTTAGATTTAGGCTTTACCATACTTAAAAACCGGGTTTTGATGGGGTCCATGCATGTAGGGCTGGAAGAAGCTCCACGTGGTTATGAGCGTATGGCGGCATTTTATGCAGAACGTGCACAAGGAGGTGTAGGGCTGATTGTGACAGGTGGGATTGCACCGAATGATGCCGGTCTGACCTTTGCGGGTGGAGCGAAATTAGACTCTAAAGAAGAAGCGGAAAAACATAAAGTCATTACCCAGGCAGTGCATGATGCCGGCGGTAAAATTGCCATGCAGATTTTACATACCGGACGTTATTCCTATCAGGCCGATCTGGTTGCACCCTCTGCCATTCAGGCACCGATCAACCCGACTAAACCGCATGCTTTAACCACAGCAGAAGTGTATCAGACCATTGCTGACTTTGCCCATTGTGCAAAAATGGCACAATACGCAGGTTATGACGGCGTAGAAATCATGGGTTCTGAAGGCTATCTGATTAATGAGTTTATTGCTGCACGCACCAACCATCGTGATGATGAATGGGGTGGCAGTTATGAAAACCGTATCCGTTTCCCGATTGAAATCGTCAAGCGTACCCGCGAAGTGGTAGGGGAAAACTTTATTATCATTTACCGTTTATCGATGCTGGATCTGGTCGATGGCGGATCTACTTTTGAAGAAGTGGTGCAACTGGCCAAAGAGATTGAAAAAGCAGGTGCCACCATTATCAATACCGGGATTGGCTGGCATGAAGCGCGCATTCCGACCATTGCTACCAAAGTACCACGTGCAGCATTTACCTGGGTCACTCAAAAGCTCAAAGGTTTGGTTAAAGTTCCTCTTATTACTTCAAACCGTATCAATACCCCGGAAATGGCGGAACATGTGTTGGCTTCAGGTCATGCTGACATGATTTCCATGGCACGTCCGATGCTTGCTGATGCCTTCTTTGTGCAAAAGGCTGAGCAAGGTCGTAGCGATGAAATCAATACCTGTATTGGTTGTAACCAGGCCTGTCTAGATCATATTTTCTCAATGAAAATTGCATCCTGTCTGGTCAATCCACGTGCCTGTTATGAAACAGAGCTGATCTTTAAAGAAACCGTTCAGATGAAAAAGATTGCGGTGATTGGTGCGGGACCGGCAGGTTTAAGTTTTGCCACCTATGCTGCTGAACGAGGACATCAGGTCACCATTTTCGAAGCAGCCAATCAAATTGGCGGGCAGTTCAATATTGCCAAGACCATTCCCGGCAAAGAAGAATTTTATGAAACCTTGCGTTACTTCAAACGTAAAATTGAATTACAGCCCAATATTAAATTACTTCTAAATAACCCAGCGACCTATGAAGCTTTAAGCCAGTCCGACTTTGACGAGATTGTGGTAGCGACAGGTGTAACTCCGCGTCATTTAGAGATTGAAGGTATTGACCATCCGAAAGTACTCACTTATCTCGAAGTATTAAAAGAACGTAAGCCAGTTGGTCAGTGTGTTGCGATTATTGGGGCAGGTGGTATCGGTTTTGATACCGCGGAATTTTTAACCCATGAGGGGGACAGCGCCAGCCTGAATCCGGAAAAATTCTATAATGAATGGGGTATTGATACTGGCTATGAAAATGTCGGTGGTCTAAAAGCAGCTGAAGTAGAACAGTCTAATCGTGAAATTTACTTATTGCAGCGCAAGGCAAGTTCAGTAGGTGCAGGCTTGGGTAAAACCACCGGCTGGATTCACCGTACTGGATTGAAACACCGTGCAGTGAAAATGGTGGCAGGTGTCAGCTATGAAAAGGTGGATGATCAGGGCTTGCATATTGTGGTCAATGGTCAGCCGACTGTTTTAGACGTGGATCATGTGGTGATTTGTGCAGGTCAGGAACCTTTCACTGCAATGTTTGATCAACTGAAAGCGGATGGTAAAAATGTGCATTTGATTGGTGGTGCCAAAGAAGCAGGTGAACTGGATGCCAAGCGTGCCATTCGTCAGGGTGCAGATTTGGCAGCGGTGATTTAGTAAATAAATAGACCTCTCCTTGCGAACTCAGAATATATTCTGAGAATTCTCATCTCCTAAAAGGAGAGGGAATTTTATTAGGGTTTAAATTCGTAATAAATATTCCCTCTCCCAAGGGAGAGGGTTGGGGAGAGGGAATAAATAGAATTCAAAAATAGAGCTAAATAAAGGAAATAAAAATGGCTTTAACAACAACTCAACGCTCTGTTCAGCGTTGGCATGAAATGCTGCAAACACGTGACATGTCTATCCTGAATGAGTTACTAGCAGAAGATGTGGTATTTCGTTCCCCGGTAGCATACAACCCTTATCCGGGCAAACAGGTAGTATTTTTTATTCTGAGCAATGTGATTCAGATCTTTGAAAACTTTACTTACCACCGCGAATTTTATACAGAAGATGGAATGAATGTGGTACTGGAGTTTTCCGCCCATGTCGGTGAAAAAAAACTGAAAGGCATCGACATGATTCAATTTAATGAACAAGGTCAAATTATTGATTTTGAAGTGATGCTGCGTCCTAAGAGCGGTCTGGAAGCATTGGCTGCACAGATGGGGCAGCGTATGGCGGCTTTTATGCCAAAAGCATAAAGCGTATAGTAAAGGTATGAACTGTTAATGGAATGACATGTACTAAGTATTTTGTGTTACATCATTTTTGAGGTAAACCGAATATGAAGTTTGTGCTCAATAAACTTAGTCAGTTGGTGCAAGAAATTGTCGATCAGGTTACAGGTGCGGAATTACCTACCCTGTACTATGATCCACAAGGTGAAGCAGGACAGATGCTTGAAGTCTTGCCCCAACTCAAACAGAAATACCGTCCAACGCCGTGGTTGTCAAATACACATCTGCATTTGATCTATTTTGACTTAATCAAAAAAAAAGCGGTGCAACTTAAATATGATGCGATCGAACAGCTGAAAATGTCCGATGGTGGAATCACGGCTATTGCCTGGTATGGGCTTCCTGTTCCCGCAGATGCCCCAACCATTGTGTTGATGCATACCTTGACGGGTACACCGGAAAGTATGGCCGAACTGGTCCGTGACCTGCATCGACATACCGGATGGCGGATAGCCTTATGTTTGCGCCGTGGCCATGCCAATTTGCCATTACCTGTTCCAAAAATTTCCATGTTAGGTTCGACCGATGATTTGCGTGAACAAATTAAACATATTGAAAGCAAATTTCCAGATTCAACCCTATATGCAGTTGGCTCATCTGCGGGTACAGGATTATTGGTCCGCTATTTAGGTGAACAGGGCGAGCAGACACCGTTCAAGGCAGCATTTGCATTGTGTCCTGGTTATGACACTGAGCTGGGTTTTCAAAACGTGCATCCTTTTTATAGTAAAGTGATGACCAAAAAGCTATTTGAGTCCTTTATTCATCCTTATAGTGAAGCATGGCAACAGACCGCCTCCTTACCAAAAGTGCTTGCTGCAAAGAATTTATTGGAGTTTCAGTATCATTATTTTGAACTGGCAGGCTATAGCAGCTTTGAAGATTATAATCAGGCCACAAATCCGATTCATGTATTTCAAAATGTCAAAATTCCCTTGATGATTTTAAATGCGGAAGATGATCCGGTCTGTCATATCCGGAATCTGGAACCATATAAGGAAACAATTCAGAAAATGCCGAATATTGTCGTTGTGACCACTAAAAAAGGCAGCCATTGTATTTTTTATGAGGGTGTAAAACATACGGAATCCTGGGCGACGCGTTTGATTGCAGATTATTTACGCATATATCAATAATTTCATGCATGTGATCTTGGCATGTAGGAGGAGATTAAACCTAAAAACCTGAAATATTTGAACACAATTGTAATTGATAACACTGATATATAAGTGAGACTTAAATCAATATTTCTGGTATAATCGGTTCAACAATAAAACTGACATGAAAATGTTCTCGTGCAAAATTAGTATACGAGAAATCTCCTCTCATTTGAGTGATCCCAAGTAAAGTTGTTATTTTCAAAGGCCAATAGTGGCTTTTCTATCGGTATTAAAAAATTGGTGTAAATGTTGAATAAAACTGAAAATTTAGTTGCAAAATCTGTAAATGGTCGTGAAATTGTTGTATCGCTGGTTCCTTTTAAAAAAATGCAAAATACCCGTGAAGGGTTTAAATGGGTTGAAGTAGGCAAGAAAGTCTTGCTTGAATCTGGTATTGAAATTGATTTGAATCTTGATGGCCGCAGTTTCTATACTGGTGTAAATCAAATGTTCCGGCTTAATACTCATGTAAATGAGGTATAATTGCCAGGAAAATAGGAAACCGTCTTTAAGACGGTTTTTTAATGCCTGAAATTTTACTTTATCGTTCATGTTCAGTCCTTATAAATATCTGGAAGGATGTATTACCATGCCGAAGTTTGACCAGTTGGAAGGAAGCCGATCAGTTCCGCAAAATTTCAAATTACATGAGAAGAAATTCAAAAAATAAGGATCAAAAAACAACATAAAATTTAATTTGCATATTCCACTATTGGTAAGTTCTGAAAAATTAAAAGACGCCAGGAAAATTAAAAAATATTTTTAAACAACTGAAATATATATAAATATTTAAAAATAAAATGCTGAATAAACAAGCGACATATTTTGCAATAAAATTTTGTATTTGTAATGAGAGGAAATGTTGATTTTTAAAATGTGATATTTATACGTTTATTATTTTTTGATACATTATTGTCAAATAATGTTATTGTCTGACAAAAAATATCATTGTATAAATGGTGTTCCACTATAGGGAAGTGAGAGTGGGTTATGAAAACGATAGAACTACTTGTTACTTCATCATCTGCGCTTATGCTGATGTTTGTGATCTATGCATTTGGGCAAATGTTCAACTAGTCAAAAAGATATAATATAAAAAAGCACCCGCGGGTGCTTTTTTAATGATCGGGATTGAACTTGGAAAATTATTTATTCCATTACTTTCTTTCCCAGGCATCTTTTATTGCATGTTTAGCGTGTTCCCACTTTAATCGTGATTTGGCTTTAAAGTGTTCCCATTTGGTTTGAAGATCACTTTCCGAGTCTTCAAAACGGCTATTTTCGCCGTATTCAGAACGTGAAGTTCTTCCAAATTCATAAGCAGACGAGAGATCCTTGTCATAATCAATATCTGGAACATCCCGCTGTAAATCTTGATAATAAGGTCGGCTAGTATAATTTTCACGCCAATACTGATCAGATTCACTGGTTGGTTTATGGGTTTGATTTTCTAAATTGGGATCAGTCATGCTGTATAAGCTCCTCATTTTTGAATCAATAACAAAGCAATTAATACAATCTGCAGCTAAAAAGGTTCAATCGAATACTTAATCAACCCGTTATTTCTGTTGATTGTTTTGGTCATTCTGATTTTGTCTAAAACCTTGCTGTTGCCCAGTCTGTTGACGTTGATTGTCATTTTGCTGTTGTTGCTGCTGATCATTAACATGTGCTAACGGTTGATCAGGATTTTGTTGTTGCTGACCTTGCTGTTGGCGTTGCTGATCATTTTGCTGCTGTTGTTGAGGGTTCATTGGTTGCTGACCCGGCTGTTGGCGTTGCTGATCACTCTGTTGCTGTTGTTGATTCGGATTCTGTTGCTGCTGCCCAGGCTGTTGGCGCTGCTGATCATTCTGTTGTTGCTGTTGATTTGGATTCTGTTGCTGCTGACCCGGCTGTTGGCGTTGTTGATCATTCTGTTGCTGCTGTTGTTGATCTTGCTGGGTTTGATTTGGATTAGTCATGACACACCTCTATAATATTATTTAATAAAATCTGTATCACCAGATATAATTATTATTAGCATGAATATTCGATTAAAAAATAAAATCGATGTTACATGATGTTTAGAATGTAATGAAAGCTGTTTATTATAAAATTACCCCAATGAAATATATCAATAAAAACAAATAATGTTGCTTACAAATTAAAATTTACCAGCTTAAATTAAATAATGATTTTTATATAATCTTAATCAAACTTTTACAGATTGAGTTAATAAGTTTACTTAATTTTTCTTCCTTATTTCCTTTAAATAAGCGCCGATAATTATAGAGCTTGTTTTTATATAAGATTGAATAAAAAAAAGTACCTACAGGTTTATCTGGGCTTTCAGAGCCACCGCGTTTAAGTAGTCCTGTACATCCTACATAGATATCCGATTTAAACATCTTTTTTGCTTTTTTTACTAATTCTTCAGTAATTTCAATAGATTCAGGGGTGTATTTTTCTATAAGTCTTGGCGATATGCCGAGTATTTTCTCTTTAATTTTCAGGTCATAACATACTAGACTTCCATTTAAAATTTCCCCAGAAAATGGAGTCAGGGAAAATCTATAGGCTAAATATCCAGCAGAAGCACTTTCAATGAAAGTCACGTTTAATTTTTTTTTAGCCAATAATTTACAACATTGATTAATCATATTTCTTCACTTTTTTTAATTGCTTATTTATATTTTAAAAAATAAATAAAATATTAACAATAAAACATTATCAGAAAGTGATGTGTTTCTCATTTTATGGTTGGGTTATTTTTTTAACTGCTTGATATATTAAGTTTGATTATTATTGAACCAACATAAATTAAACGAATGATAACAATTATAGGGTTTTGTCATGAATCACAAGTGAACTAAGGTTATATGCTAATTACCGCTTGGAGAATAAAAATGCCAGTAGCAGTAAAAAAACAATCGCTAGAATTCATTGATAAAAATCATCAAAATTATTGTGATTTAGTCACTTTTTTTCTCAATGCCGATATTTCTATTCAAGAAAAGGAAAGAAAAGCATCACATTTTTTAAAAAAAGAAATTCAAAGTTTGACTTATAACTCTAATGATTTTCCTGCCGATATGAGTAAAATTCAGGACTGGATGCTCAACAATAATAAAGTGCAATGTACTGAATATCAGGCCTATTTAGAAAGAAGAAATAGCGGGGCAGGGCGAGAATATTTTAAAAATGTCGCTCAGGCA
Organism: Acinetobacter sp. BSP-28; assembly: GCF_044130285.1. Lineage (NCBI taxonomy): Bacteria > Pseudomonadati > Pseudomonadota > Gammaproteobacteria > Moraxellales > Moraxellaceae > Acinetobacter > Acinetobacter sp. BSP-28. The sequence continues at coordinate 54,904 of NZ_JBIQOB010000019.1, read as the reverse complement.
TTCGAATTTCTGATTAAAGTTGCGCCTGTAAAGCGGGTAGATGGTTCCTGGTTATTTAGTATTATTCATTATTGGAATGATCCCGTTTTCAGAGACTTAATTCAAATTTATTTGGAAGAGCTCGGTTTAGGACTCGCCAAATCTAACCATGTATGTTTATTTGATGATCTTATTTTAAATTTAGGACTGGAACATTTTGTATTGGATCTGGAAGATGAATATTATCATCAACCTGCAATTCAACTTGCGCTGGCTTATGCACCTCCCGAATTCATTCCGGAAATTATTGGTTTTAATTTGGCCTATGAGCAACTTCCGTTACATCTGCTGATTACCAATTATGAGCTACAAGAATTAGGTATAGATTCGAAATATTTCAATTTGCATATCACCATCGACAATATTGATAATGGTCATGCGCATTTATCTCACAAAGCTTTTGAAAAAATATACAGAAAATTCAATGATAAAGAATTTTTTATAGAAAAAATGAAGATTGGCTTTGCTTTGAGCAATAAAGGATTGTCTTCTATTCAAATTATTAAAAATCTCAATTTAGACACCTTGGTTATTAAAATTTTAAAACGTAAAGCTTTAGTCGGTAATGTTATTCACAATGATAAATGCAAGTTTAATAACCAAACAATTAATTCATGGCTTGCAGTACCCGACTCCGTGGAAGAATTTATTGATGTATTGATTGATAAAAAATGGATCAAGCTGGGTAGAGATCCCGAAGAAAGCCGCTTCTGGAGGTTGATTAGCCAGGAAGATGGGAAAATGTATGGAGTATTTAATTCTACTGAAAAGCAGATCATTTATGACTGGATTGCTGGTGAATATGCGCAATATACCGATTTAAGAACACCAGGAATCCAACTGGAGCATAAAAACCAAAATGATTTTATGTTCAGTTTTTTGTCAGATGGGGAACTGGAAGATATTCAGCATCAGATTTATGAAACTGGCAACCTGGCCATGAAGATCAATAAACTGCTGCCTTATTTAGCCCCTCATGCCCATCATCGTGAAACAGGACTTTGGTGTACGCAACGTTTTGTCGACTTCCTGTTTCCCTTTTTAAGCCATCAGAAATTCACCAGCTAATTTCAGTCATATAGGCCAATGCCTGTTGGTCATCGCATTCATTTAATCACACACATTTTAATGGAATGGAAAAGAGGTGCAAATATGAATCATAAAGCTAAGCAAAGTGAAGTTGCAGGTACAGATGCCCTGGATAAACAAAATGAAAGTGCAAAATCACAGCAGCTAGATAGTTATCGAAGTGATGCGACTGAACATGCCTTGACAACGAACCAGGGGGTCAAGATTGCAGATAATCAGAACAGTTTAAAGGCAGGGGTAAGAGGTTCAACCTTACTGGAAGATTTTATCTTAAGGGAAAAAATCACCCATTTTGATCATGAGCGCATTCCTGAGCGAATTGTGCATGCACGGGGTGTAGGGGCACATGGTTATTTTCAGGCCTATCCGGGTAATGAACAATATACCAAAGCGGGCTTTTTGACGGATTCCAATATACAGACTCCAATTTTTGTGCGTTTTTCTACGGTGCAAGGACCACGCGGTTCCGCGGATACAGTACGGGATATTCGCGGTTTTGCCATCAAATTTTATACTCAGGAAGGCAATTACGATTTGGTAGGGAATAATGTTCCGGTTTTCTTTGTGCAAGATGGCATTAAGTTTCCAGACTTTGTGCATGCAGTAAAACCTGAACCGCATACTGAAGTGCCAACAGGAGGATCTGCACATGATACGTTCTGGGATTTTGTCTCTCTGGTACCAGAGTCTGCCCATACTGTGATGTGGGCGATGTCGGATCGTGCCATTCCACGTAATTTACGCTCAATTCAAGGTTTTGGCGTCCATACCTTCCGTATGATCAATGCTGAAGGAAAAGCCATATTTATTAAATTCCATTGGACACCGAAACAGGGTTTAAGCCAACTGGTTTGGGATGAGGCACAAAAGCTGTCAGGCAAAGACCCTGATTTTCACCGTCGAGATTTATATGAAGCGATTGAGTCAGGGAACTATCCGGAGTGGGAGCTGGGTATTCAGATTGTCGCTGAAGAAGATGAAATGAAGTTTGAGTTCGATTTACTTGATCCCACGAAAATCATTCCGGAAGAACTGGTTCCAGTCACACCGATTGGCAAGTTTGTGCTCAATCGTAATGTCGATAATTTCTTTGCAGAAATTGAACAGGTGGCATTTTGTCCTGCACATATTGTACCGGGTATAGATTTCACCAATGATCCTTTATTGCAAGCACGTTTATTTTCTTATACCGATACCCAGTTGAGCCGTTTAGGTGGACCAAACTTTCATCAATTACCCATTAATAAACCGGTTTGTCCTTTTCACAATAACCAGCGTGATGCCATGCATCAAACCTATATTCATCGCGGTCAGGCATCTTATCAACCGAATTCGATTGATAATAACTGGCCGGTCGAGACTCCGCCGGCTGCACAGGACGGTGGGTTTGAAAGCTATCAGGAACGCATAGACGGTAAAAAAATCCGCCAGCGCAGTGAATCATTTTCAGATCATTTCTCTCAAGCACGTCTCTATTATCAAAGCCTGGCACCTCATGAACAGAAACATGTGGTGGATGCCTATACTTTCGAATTGAGTAAAGTGCAACGTCCCCATATCCGTCAACGTGAAGTGCAAGAAGTATTGGCCAATATAGATATGGATCTGGCACAACAGGTGGGTAAAAACTTAGGCATTGAAGTCACTGCAGCGCAAAATCCGGCCAAAGCTTCATCGGTAGAAAAATCGGCTCATCTTTCCATGACGGCGTTTATTCCTGAAGATATTAAAGCAAAAAAAATAGCCGTGCTAGTACATGATGGGGTGAGCCAAGCGAGTATCGATGCAATTCAGCAATGGGCTTCGGCTGAAAAAGCGGTGGCGCATATATTGACCCCTACGCCTGGACCTGTGCTTAATCAACAACAGTCTCCAGTAGGATCGAATGGTATGCAAAAAGCAGAGCCTTCCATTGCTTATGATGCTATTGTGATTGTGGATGGTAGTAATTACCAGCAAGCGTTAAAAGATGGTGTGACAAAACACTATCTTCTGGAAGCCTACAAGCACCTGAAACCTATTGTATTGTTGGGGGATAAGCAAAATCTTTTGCATGAACTTAAATTGCCGCATGATGCGGGAACTTTAAGTACAGATGATTTTGCATCTGTACAGGAACAGTTTAAAACCCTGATTCGTTATCATCGGGTCTGGGCACGCGAAGCAATTGCCGACACAGTGCCTGCTTAAGTAATGATATTTTAAGTCAACGATATCCATTAAAAACCCATCTTCGTGATGGGTTTCTTTCGATTGAATAATGCATGGTTTCAAAACTTTAATGCCGGTGAGTTTGTCTGTGATTTAGAAGGGATGGATAACTAAATAGCAAGTAGCTGGGATAATTTAATTACAAATTTGCGACAGTCTGGAAATTTTAGTTAGTGAACTTTCTGGTCTGGTATTATTTTGAATGAATAATAAGATGATGAATATAGAGGCTTAATTGATATGTTTATTTATGTATTGATGTTGTTTTAAATTTTGTGAACTAAATATTATTTAACAGATAGAAAAAAATACAAAATATTATGTATGTATTAGAATTATATATGATTTATTATTGGAAATAATGTATTTTTGATTTATTTTATAAAGGCTAAATTTTTTGTTTAATTAAGATATTTGATTTTATTAATGTATTTATATTGCAATATTATATTTTGATACATCATCATTGTTTTTATTCAGTTAACTTAGGTATATGCTGATATAGTCATTAATAATTAGGCCGTTGATTGTCATTGAATAATGTCAATAAGGAATAGTGTTATGTCCAAGTCAAAATCCCAAAATCAAACAGATATGAATCAAAGGAATCAACCGATAAAACAACCACATCATCTACCACAGCAAGACCATAAGCATAATCAGCAAAAAGACACTGAAAAGCAGTCTCAAAATGAAAAATAAAACAGGAGTTATTGCTATGGTCATATGATGTTTAAAGGGGGGAAAGCCCCTTTAAACAGGAAAGGAGTTCAGCATGAATATTAGACCTGTAAAAGCCCACAAAATGAATGAGGATTTTGATACATCACCTACCGTAATTTACACGGGTGAATATGATGCAGAAAATCATTTGGTGAATGTATATAACTCATCCCAAGAACAATTAACAAAAATTATGGGTACCAATCAATGGATTTTAAATTCTACAGGCGAGGTATTCTTTATTGAAGAGGATGTACCTTATTTTGCCAATTAACAAGGTCAGGTGAAATGAATACAGTAACCACATATCCACAGAAACTCATTACATTTTATAAACTCGATAGCCCGGATATTCAACGAGGCGTATGGGCGAATTACGACAAAAATGGAAACTTTCTAAATCTGACCAATTATTATGGTCATAGATTAGACTTGATTGGGCCAGATCGGGTTCGTATAGAAGGTGAAGTTTGGGTGTGTAAAGAAAATTTTAAATAAACAGATGCGTATGTTGTATAAATAATGATTTTAAATATAAAGAAAATAATTTAATAAACATGAAGCCATTAAAAAAAAGATCATTAAAATAAAAAGTTTTAATATATTTGAAATGGAATTATTCAGCTCAAATAATTTTAGTCATTTCAAATTTAAATAAGCCCTCCATAGTGAAGAAAGGGCTTATATTGATGTGTTGTGATGTACTTAAGCAGCAACCCAATGACTTTTGACTTCTTCAGCATCTACATTGAGCATAACTTGATTTTCTTTAATTTCACTCACCCATGAAAGTGGAATAAGGTGATGACTACCTTCTTCATTTCTTGTTAGCTTGATTTGATCTGTGCCTTGAAGGTGATCTACAGTTCCTACTTTTTGACCATCTGAAGCAATTACGTCTGCATGTTTGGTAATGTCATCTACATTGATCATAGCCATTTCATACCTCTCCTGTATAGCGGTAATCTTGCACTCTCTAATTTAAGGCATTCTTCAATCTTTCGCGCCATATTATGCAAAAGGGAACAAATCTTTAAGCAACTTTACCTTAGTGCATAAATATCATGCTTTAGAAAGTAAATTTTGCGTCTAATTAAAATGTGTAGCTCAATTTAATATTTAATAATCTATGTTCTTTATAATTTTAAATTTATAGAAATGACGATCAGGAAAAAATTAAATCGAATAGCTTGGATTTTTATCATCTTTGATTAGCATTTAAAATGACTGCAAGGATGAGTGACAGATAAATAGTGGATATTAACGTCATGTCGTTGCTGCACGATTTTTGGGAACAGCGAGATATTCATCCTGCATTTCGAAGAAGAACTGGTTTGCTTCATCATATTTGCAATTTAACCAGTCCATTCTCGCATTTTCAGGAATAACAATGACCGAACGCTTTTCATCTTTTGGCGTGTGAAATTGCCGCATAAAGGGATGATGGTCAGCATTGATGGTGAGCAGGCTCATGGAACGAACATGCTTGTTTTCAATCACGGCATTTTCATAAATGGCAGCGAGGGTAAAAGGGAGTTCATCTTTTCGAAAAATGGTATACCAGTGCGGTTTTCCATCTATATATTTGGGTTCATAGATGGCTTCGACAGGTACCAGGGCAAACTGATTTTTATGCCATGCGTGACGAAAACTGGGTTTATTTGCCACGGTCTCAGTTCGGGCATTATAGGTATGACGACCGTATTTTAATTCTTTTGCCCAAAAAGGAATAAGGCCAAACTTGGCAAGGTCCCATTCGGGTTGATCCGCACCATGCATCAAAATAGGAGCATCATATAAGGGATAAATATGATCAGGATATCCAAACTGCGGCTCGGAAAGACCGAGAAGAAAGGCTCTATTACTTTTGATCGCTTCAAAATTTGCGCACATGGAACAATCCCTAATTTTTATTTATCCTTAATTACAGCAAAAAAAGTGGGCTGGTATCATGAATCTTACAAATTTAGCACTATTCGTACTCAAACCAATAATAAGCAGCTGATGGTGATTTTAGCTGCTGGGCTGTCTTGTAAGGCATACCCAGCTCACTAAATAAAATTGTCGGGCTGGTAATAGATTTGGGTTAAATTAAGTTAATCATATTCATATCTATACAAGTTTATTTCCTCCAGGATAAAAGACTCTCCGTAATAGGTATTTAGAAAAACTTCTGCTTCAGTTTGAGTTATAAAAATTTTCGCTACATTTTTATCGGTCGTCCAGTACCATGGACTGGCTAAGGCTAAATCCAGGTCGGACATTTGCCAATTATGGCAGTCATCAAATTGATCTCGATAAGCGAGAAAGCTTTGATTCTTTTTTATGCAATAGAGTGTCATCAGTATTCACCCCTGTGACGGGTAAACTAAGATTTTAACGGTGTTGATTCATTTGAACCTTTAAGAATTGTGAACAATGTCAGCTTATATTTTATAAGCTAATAATAATCATGCTGTTAGATGGTTTTTGTAATTACACCATCCGATAAGCGGTAAAATTGCTGGCTTATAGGCGACTAAATCAAATAAAGCCCTGATGAAAGAGCTTTATAGAATTGTAGAATGAATAATCTTCAATGGTGTCTTTTTTTCTTGCCACCACCATCTTGCTTATTTACCGTAGCCCAGGCAATGCGTTCAGCATCTTCCTCGGAAAGTCCACGTTCCTTCTCACTTTCCTCAATATGTTTGGCTTGCCGTTTCTGCTTCTCTGTATAAGATGATTTATCGCCTCTAGGCATAAGATTAATCCCTCTTTAGATTTATAGCTTTATTCATTTAAGCAAAAATAAATCAATGACGGGTAATAAGATGTCAATGTTTGGTGGGGGATTTGATTCATCATGATTCAAATTATTTTTATAGCGTGTTAAATGTTTAAATTAAATTTCAACCAATGATTTTACAGGGCTAACCATTAATAATTGTGCCTCCATTAACATGAATGACTTGTCCTGATATATAACTTGCTTCATCCGAGGCAAGAAACAAGTATGCAGGCGCCACTTCACTGGGTTGTCCCATTCGTCCCATCGGCGTTTTTTTACCAAAATCTTTTAACTGTTCTGCGTCAAAACTACTCGGAATTAATGGGGTCCAGATAGGGCCAGGCGCTACTGCATTCACTCGAATCCCGGTTTTATTTTTCAATAAATTTGTAGATAAACTTCGGGTGAATGAGGTAATTGCACCTTTGGTACTTGCATAATCAATTAACAGATCATGACCATGATAACTGGTGATACTGCTGGTATTGATGATCGAATCCCCTGGTGTCATATAGGGAATCACCATCTGTGTCAGATAAAACATAGATAGAATATTAATTTCAAAGGTTTTAAAAAGTTGTTGGGTATTGATATCGGTAATGTATTTTTGCGGATACTGAACGCCGGCATTGTTAATTAAAATATTGATGGTTTTAAATTTTTGCAGTGTTTTTTCGACTATCCTGCTTATTTCATCGTGATGTTGCAAATCGCATTTTAACAGCAGGCAACGGCGACCTTCTTTTTCCACCATTCTCTTGGTTTCTTCAGCATCTTTATCTTCTTCCAAATAACAGATGGCAATATCTGCACCTTCGCGTGCAAACAACACGGCGATTGATCTGCCTATACCGCTATCACCACCAGTGATTAAGGCAATCTTATCTTTTAATTTATTGCTTCCCTGATAGTTGGGTTTGATGACTTCAGGTTGGGGATGCATTTGAGATTGAATACCCGGTTGATGAGTTTGAACTTCTATGGATGGGCTTTTCGGGTATTTATTCATATTTTGCTCCACTTTTTTTAAATGCTGAAAACATATTAGGAGCTTTAGAAGATGAATTTAGATGAGGAAAACATTAAATAACATAATCCATTCGTGATTTATCAATTGCATAAAAAGCAAGTTGATATCTGAGTGGGTTGAGCAGCGAAATATTCGGTAATGACGAATCAGCTTGTCTAAGCCTTTGATATTCCGACGGCTATTCCATCAGTACAATCAGCTCTTTTTACATTTTTGCTGTAAAAATTGAACCGTGTAAGTGGGTATCTCTTATATTCTTAATTTTTAAAGGATATAAGGATCGACCATGAAAAAACTGCTCTTTATAGGATTGGTGATTATGCTAGGCCTCAGTGCATGTCAAAAACAGGATACGGATACTTCGCAGCAAGATAAAACCACCAGCCCACACTCCATGGATAAAGACCAATAAAGACCAATAAAGACCAAAATGCTGAATTGTTTTACTATTTTGATCTGAATTTTTTATCTTACTATTTGAAAGTTATGCTGTTTATACCCATATTATTAAGTAGAAATACTTTTTCTAAGCCTGTAGGTGAGGTTAAAGATATGCTTAATATATTCCGTAAAATTTTCTGTATTCATGTTTATGAGTTCAATTGGGATCATAAGCATGGATACGTTCAGGAATGTCGCAAATGTGGTAAAAATGACTAAGGCATTTTACCGCTTTAATAGACTTGTAACGACATTCCTGACGGGGTTTAAATCGCTTCGACTTGGTTTGATGGGGATGAATTTTGTCTGGTGTAAAACGGCATATGATGTAGAAATGTTAAGGAGTTTAAAACGGCCTTGTTGCGGATCAATCATATAGATGCATCCAAATTACATTGAATGAAATTGACACAAAGTTAAGATTGGATAAGCAAGATTAAATAGTAGATTAACTCATGTACAGATTCTAAATAGAGGAAGGAAACTGAAATGGTTAATCAACAACCCCTTCAAATGAGCCAGCATAATCAAGAGCACGATCGCGATAAACACAAACAGCAACAAGAGAATCAGCAAGGTAATCAGCAAAATCAACAGTCCAATGTTCAACAACAGCCTAATCAACAAAACAATCCGCAAAGACAACATAAATAACATGTTGTGCTGTCTTTAAATTAGATGTGTTTTGGATGATTCAGGTGATATTACTGATCAATAAAAGCCCTCGAGTGAGGGCTAACTTATCTCTATTTTCTATTTTAGGTTCTTAAACTTAAGGACCACGCGATGATCACTATCGAATAACTTTAATTCGCTATCGCTCGCATCATAGCTGATCACCTGGTTCAGGGCTTGGGAAAATTTTTGCGGTAAATCGGTTGGATTTAAACAGGCTTTTTCGGTAGTAACTAAATTCGAAAATTTAATTTGAGTACCTTTTACTGCATAACCTCCCATAAATTGGTTACAGCCATCACTGCCGCTGAGTTGACTATGACCAAAACTAAGCGCTGGAACTGCGGATAAAGTAGGGTCGGCTTTATAATTAACTTGATTAATTTCGGTTATCACCCAATTTTTGTTTTGCAATTTTGCTAAATTTCGTTCCGTAGAAGGGTTTGGCATTGAAGATGTACAGCTTGCCAAAACCACAGAAGCAGCTAGACTAATTGCTATCATCATTTTATTTAACATTTGCTTTCTCCAATTCATTTACTTTAAAGATCATTGTGAGGCAAACAACAAATAATGATTTTATAAAAAAATTCTTAATTCATTTGATTATTAACGAATAGTCCACATAAGTTGCTCGAAAAATAAACATGAATTGTTTCAAGCTAAGTAGCAATTTTTAATGTCCATAGTTTTATCTGGACTGAGATTTGAAACTGGATTTAGAGCGTTAGCATTTTTCAAATTATTCATTTTAAATCATATAATTTCAGGTATCATGGCGGACAGAAAAAGAGGGATTTTAAAGTAATAAATTTTGAATGAAGTTAATTTAGAAAAGTGTATTCAGTCTACTTTTTAGTTCTATTAAATATCACTCTTTCATTTTTGAATCTTTGAAAATACAGCTGTTTATTACTCTATGTGATCACTTCGAGAATAGTCTAATTAAAAACTCTAATCACACTAAGTATAGCATTTGCAATGTGAGTAATTTATAAAGAAAATTTACTGTTTAAATGCTCAATAAATAATCAATTTATTTTTTCTAGCAATGTGACTTACTTATCATTATTTTATTTTTTGGTATATTTTGCCACTGAAAATTATTTGATTAGTGTACAAAATAGCCATCAGAAATTATTGTAGTTTGTTAATGATTTTCTAAGTTCCTTAGTTTATAAGTCCACATAGTCTTTCCATGAGTGGGCTTTTTTTTGTCAAGAGAAAAGAGATGCTCCGATTCTTAAAGTGTTTATTTGGCCTTCATGGTGCCACTGAAATCGATTACACGATTGATGATGAAGAAATCAAAGTGTGTCGTGATTGCTTGAAAGAATTTTGAAATTTTTTTGTATAATCAAATTTTTATGGATATTTGATACCATATAAGAGCTCTATTCAATTTTCTTATTACTTAATGATATCTGTCAACTTCGCAGTATTGTGAAGACCATAAAGTAATAAGTATTTTGTAGTAGGTTAAGTTTTTATGAAGTAAATTATTATGAAGATATTTCAACCAATATGAAATATCTTCCTTTTATTTATTTAGAAGTGTTTTTAACCTCAGTCTTTTCGCATTCCTCATTATTTTTGCAATTTTTAATTACTGAAACAGTTTTAGTTTGACTTACTATTTTTTTAGGCGTGGATGGAAAATCCAGAGTCGGGATAATCTGCATTGATGCTAAGGTTGAAACAGATGTGAATGAAGATAGTGCAACTATAATTGCAAGAATACTGCGTTTTGAACCGAACATAATATCGCCTTAAAAAATAAAATAAAAAATTAGTAAATTTCACTATTAAATAGCTGTTTTATTTAATAAAAATTTATATTATTTAAATATCCCCAAAACTTGGTATTTTTTATTATGGAGAGTAGTTATTACGTCTAATACGAAATATATTGACATCTATAATTTATTATTTTAATGGCTCTATGGAATTAGCTTCTCTTATTCCGTAGAGTTAAAATATTTTACTTTTTAATTATTTAGAGTATTAAATGAAATTAATAAATGATAATCCATTAAATTATCTTTCTGTGAAGCTCCCGACCTTGGGAGCTTTTTTATTGGATGCTATTCCAGTTTTGGGACTTTGCAATTAATACCGGCAAGAAACGCGCAATTCAGGAGCTACAACAGGCAGTTGGCGTAACTGCTGATGTGGCATCAGTGGTCCTAAAACCATGAAAGCTGTAAAAGCTCAAAATCAAATGATGTGATTCTGATTTTGACTGCTGAGTGATTGAAGTTTTATACCTCTCTAACTTGCCCAACATGGTGAAAGGTTGGACCAATCAGGTTGCAGAGAATTTGAAATATGCAGCACGTGATAATTATTTTAACGCTGTGCTTCCTGCTATTAGACTGCACTCAATTACCATAAGCGTAAACGTAGAGATCTATATAAGAGTTTTTAGATTTCAACATTCTAAATCTGCCGTATTATTTTGCACTGCAGGTATTTACAAATTTCCCTTGTTCAATTGAATTGATAAAGTTTCCAATCAGGAATTCACTTTGTCTTAAAGAGTCACGATGATCTCCATTTTTGACTGGGTGAAACGCGATAGGTTTTTGCTTCGTGCATACTTGCTGATAGTAAGCGTAAGTACCATGATAATCTACAAGTTGATCTTTTTCACCTTGTACAATTAGAACCGGCACAGTCGGTGTCATATTTTCAATAGACTGTTTCTTTAAATAATTTGTTAAAGGTGCCAGATTTACATTTGGTTTAAAGACAGTTTTAGGTGCTTGCTCTATATCAGATTGTAATTCTGATAAACAGCGACTACGTGCAGAATTCAGAATTTCCTCCATTTCTGGGCTGACTAAATTTGCTGGAGCAAGGCTAGGATCTGCAGCTTCCGCACCCAAAAGAACGATTGGAAAAAATGCCGCGACACTTGTATCAATTTGAGAGTGAGTTGCCACATATTCGGCAATTCCCTCATATTGGTAACCGCCTGGAGCAAGTGCAATTGCCCCGCGCAGATTAAATTCAGGCGCATCTTTCTGGCCGTCTGCTGCAACTTTCAGAGATGCTGCGCCTCCTTGACTATGACCCATGACATACCAATTTTTACTAAATTGATAAGGCTTTAAATGGTGAGTTGCCCGTACAGCATCAACGACAGTGTGCAGCTGACTTTGTGCATTCATATACGGATGTCCACCCAGGGTGCCTAAACCCTGATAATCGGGTGCAACTATTGCATAGCCGCGAGCGAGCCAGGCATTTAGCGCTTTAGCAGCGATTTGTTGATAGACATGAACTGGTCCGCCAGCATAATCCCCCGAGGGTGCACAGGTATCTGCTACACCGGTAGTACCATGGGCCCAAGCTAGAACAGGCCAGCCACCTTTGGGTACTTCACCTTTAGGCAATAAGATAAATGCTGAAGTAACAATTGGCTCAGACAGCACTCCACGACTACGGTAAGTGATTAAGAACCGTTGTGAGGCATTCGTAAATAGATCAGTATTTTGTGCTTGTATAGATAATATTGTACCTGGGGTTTTGGCTGGAACATCAGATACTTGAATTTTAGCGTTATTGGAAAGTATGGGAGAGGCTAGTGCATATGTTGAACCTAAACATAGACAACTCATTACCAATTTGAGAATAGGGTATTTAATTTTCATCACTGGTACCGTCTTTCTTATAATGTCATTTTTAATGTATCAGCTTTATTTATCTTTCTAAACGAACGATTAGCAAAGTTTGTAAATTAAATAAAAATAGAAATATGGAATGTACTTAATTTTTTTACAGCTCAAAGCCACAAAACTTAAAAATGGAGTATTAAAGTTTATTCATAAACTTTAATACTCCCAGTTTAAATAAAATTAGAATGCTTAGATTTCAATCTGACTACCTAATTCAACAACTCGGTTAGAAGGGATATTGTAGAAATCACTCACAGGGCTAGTATTCTTTTGCATTGCAATAAACAACTTCTCACGCCAAGTAGACATTTTATTCGATAAGCTCGGAACCAACCTTTCTCTGGATACAAAGAAACTGATATTCATCAAATCATATTCTAGCCCCAGCTCTGTAAAAGCTTTCTTCAATGCCTGAGGGATATTAGGTTCTTCTTTAAAGCCGTAATTAATCCCTATTCTGTAAAAGCCATCACTTAATACTTCCACTACTACACGATTGGAATCATCAACATAGGGAACTTCAGAAACCTTAATTGTTACCAGCAAATTATGTTCATGAAGAACTTTATTGTGCTTTAGGTTGTGTAAAAGAGCATGAGGTACGACTTGAGGTGTGCCAGTTAAAAATACAGCATTTCCGCTGATTTTATGGCCTGTCATTCCAAGATGCTCAAGAAATATATTAAGCGGAAGCGTGTCCTGTTGTAGTTTCTCCTGGAGAATTTCTTTACCTTTTTTCCATGTCATCATTAGGGTAAAAACAATAATTGCAATAACAACGGGCACCCATCCACCAATAAAGACTTTTAAAAGGTTAGAGCTTAGTAAAATCAGGTCAATAAAAGCGAAAGGAATAATGAACAGTAAGACTTTCCATGTTTTCCATTTCCAGTAACTGTAAGCAAGAAAAGCTACCAGCAATGTGTCACAGAACATGGTGACTGTGACTGCCAGACCGTAAGCACCAGCCAATTTACTACTGCTTTCAAAGATTAAAATTAAAATTGTAATAGAGATAAACAGGAGCCAGTTGAGTAATGGAATATAGATTTGCCCAATTTCAGATGCGGAAGTATGCAAGACGGTAAGCCGAGGAAGATAGCCTAACTGAATTGCCTGTTTGGCCATTGAAAAGACGCCGCTGATTAATGCTTGAGAGGCTATGACTGCAGCTGCAGTGGCCAAAATAATCATTGGATATAGAAGAGCAGAAGGAAGCAGCAGGTAAAAAGGATTAGTAATAGCAGATGGATCTCTTAACAGTAAAGCTCCTTGTCCTGCATAATTCAGCATTAGACATGGCAGTACAATTAAAAACCAACCCAATTTAATTGGTAGAATACCAAAATGGCCCATATCTGCATATAAAGCCTCACCCCCTGTGACTGTTAAAACCACAGCTCCCATTACAAAAAATGAGATATAAGGATTATTAACTACAAATAAAAAAGCCCAATGTGGACTGAATAATGCAAGGACAAAGGGACTTTGGATAATACTAGAGATACCAATGGCGCCAATAGACAGGAACCACAAAAGGGTAATTGGTCCAAAAAATTTCCCCATCATTGCAGAACCATGTTTTTGAACTGCGAAAAGTGCAATCAAAATTCCAATACTGATAGGCATGATGAAGCGATCAAATGAAGGAGCGGCAACTGAAAGACCTTCAATTGCAGATAGTACAGAAATAGCAGGTGTGATAATGCCATCACCAAAAAATAACGACGCGCCAATAAAACCTAAAATAATAATAGCGAGTCTTTTTCCACGAGATAGACCTTTTTGCCGAAGGTTTAAGGCCAATAAAGCCATAATACCTCCTTCACCATTATTATCAGCTCTCATAATGACGAGAACATATTTAATCGAAACTATAAGTGTAATAGTCCAGAAGATCAGAGAAAGAATTCCCAAAATATTAAGTTCATTGATAGGTAATCCGTGTGTAGCATGAAAACTTTCTTTTAATGCATATAAGGGACTTGTTCCTATGTCTCCAAACACCACTCCTAGTGCAGCCAGCGTCATTGCTGGTACTGGCGGCTTACTCACGTTATTTTGCATATATTTGATTTACAAAATTAAGGAGCTGGAGATTTTATCATTCAAATTCCTTGTAAATTGTATGTGCATAAAAAACCATAGCAGGATGATAGTTAATAGCTTTTCTTTCTAAGCTCGCACTAAATATGTGCATTAAAGCTATTATGATAAGCATCCGCTAGATCAAAACGGTCTGCTCGTTATCAACTAAGTATATCCAAAGCTCTCACGCCATCCCGACTATTTCTTAAATACCTTTCCATGCTTTTATTTTTATTCTTTACTGGCATAAAGGTAGTATTGGTTACAAGGCATTAAAAGCTTATGGCAAGTTTGAGCGGATGCCCTAGGATATCAATCACAAATGAAACCGTCCTGAAGGGCGGTTTTTTATTTACCTACAAGTCTACTATATCTTTAAAGGTGGCATAATAGCGCCAAATTTCTAGGTTTTTTCGATGCAGTCTACAAAAATTGAGAAAAAATATTTTTTTAAGATTTGTAGACTGTTGAACTGCAAATACAGACAATCTCAAGCAAGCGTATGCAACTATGAATAATTTTAAGTTATTGAAAAAGCAAAGGACTGCAAGTTAATGCAACCAATTGCAATTCAGCACAAACTGGCAGGATTTTACTTCTTTTACTATTCCATAGTCGGGACGTTCATGCCTTTTTGGAGTCTGTATCTGGAAGATCAGGGCTTTAATTATCAGGAGATCGGACTACTATCTTCAATCGCAATCATTACCCGTTTTTTTGCGCCGTTCATTTGGGGATGGCTTGCCGATAAATCGGGCAAAAGAATGCTGTTGGTGCGTATTGCCACATGGATGGAATCCTGCATCTGGTTCATGATTTTTCTGATTCCCAATACTTTCCAGTCTGTGGCATTGCTGATGCTGATCTTCAGTTTTTTTCAGAATGCCATTTTGGCGCAATTTGAAGGGGTTACGCTGTTCTGGTTGGGCGACAAGCGCACTCAGCTGTATGGAAAAGTCAGAAAATGGGGCTCAGTTGGTTTTATTGTGGGTGTTTTCGGCATTGGTGCCTTACTGGAAATTGTCCTTATTTCCATGCTCCCGCTGATGTTGCTGTGCATTGCCTTTTTGGCATTCCTTTGGTCTTTTAGCATTAAAGAACCCAGCACAGCGCCACAATCACAACAGCAATTAGAACCGCTATTGCCGATATTAAAACGACCTGTAGTCGCTGCATTTTTTGCAATTGAATTTGTTTTATTATTTTCCCATGCACCATTTTATAGTTTCTACAGTAACTACCTGCATCAAGTCGGTTTTTCGACAACTGAAATTGGCCTGTTGTGGTCCGTAGGGGTAGTCGCAGAAATTATCATGTTTGCCTTTGCTCATATTTTCTTAACCCGCTTTTCATGGCGCAGCCTGGTCAGTGTGTGTCTGGTTTTGACCGGGGCACGGTGGATTGTTGTGGGACTATTGCCGCATTTATTCATGGCACAGTTTTTAGCGCAAAGTATTCATGCCTTTAGTTTTGGTCTATTTCATATGATTGCCATGCGTATTATCTTTCAAAATTTTTCAGCAGGTCAGCAAGGCCGTGGTCAGGCCATGTATAGCACCATGTGGGGTTTGGGTGTCGCATTAGGAAGTATTTTGGCTGGAAGATATTGGCAGGTGATTTCCGGAGAGATGGTTTTTGTTCTTGCCGGGCTTTCAACAGTTGTAGGTTTGCTGTTTGTACGCTGGTTACCGAAATATGTTCAGCAAAGCTAAAAGGCGCTGTAAAAAGTTAGTACTCTACGTTTATGATCAAGGTTGCTGCTGTGCTGTCTATTGTTCTAGTCAGGATGCAATTTTTATATTAAGAAGCAATTGTGATCTGATTGCGTCCCAACGCTTTTGATCGATACAGGGCATGATCCGCCTGATTAATTATATGTTGCAAGCTCAGCTCGGTGGGCAAGCTCTGATAGGCAATGCCAATACTGGTGGTAATAAATAATAAATCGCCCTCAGGCAATTGCATCGGGGTTAACTCGGTCTTAATCCGGATTCTTTCCGCAATAGCTTGGGTTTCTTGTAAAGATGTGTTCATCATAAGAATCAGGAATTCCTCACCCCCTATACGGGCAAAAAGTTCATTGCTACGGATATTGTCTTCCACCAATTGCGAGAAATGTTTCAGCACTAAATCCCCGATATGATGTCCGTATTGATCATTCATTTTTTTAAAATGATCCAGATCAAGCAAGATCAATGAGACAGAGTGGCTTTTAGCCTCACTTAGATATTGTTCACCTTTTTCAAAAAGATGACGGCGGTTTATGGTATTGGTCAAACTGTCATGATTGGCCAGATGTAACACTTTTTTGTACAGTTCACGGCGATTACTGGTAATAATGCAAAGAATGAGTGGGGCTAAACCCAGCATGCATAAACCAATGCGTACGGAAATGGTGGTGGTTAAATATGCTGATGATGAATTTGATAAGTAAAAATAAGTCAGACTATGATAAGTCACTAAACATACAATACTGTTGAGGAGAGCAACAGTGAAAATGGGATAACTTAGTGCTGCCCAGATTAATGCGGCCAAAGGATAAAGTAAGGCGCCCGGACCAAAGAAAATATGGGTAAAGGTCACTGAAATCACAATGGCAATCAGCGGTAGTAATCTGCCCAAACGAAATTGGTTAAGCCTCATATTTTTTAACTTTTGACCCATTTCAGTCCGGGTGGGAAAAAATAAAATAATCGGCAGCATGGTAATGCAATTGACAATTTCACCGGCCCACCACATGCCAAAATCAATCCCCAGACGTTGTGTGGACATGAACGTATCGGAGACATAAGGAACCGTAGCAATGGCAAACAGGGCACTGGCCAGGCATCCTCCTAGGGCACAAATGATAAATAAATATAAGAAGGTAAAGCCTTGATTGTAATTGCGATAATTTAGTTTCCAGAGGCGGATAAAAAATAACGAAACCGTGACATTAACCAGATTTGCGAGAGTAAGAATAAAAGTCAGCTGAAATGAGCTGCCCGTCACTAAATCTGCCAGCATGTAACCGCTAAATGCACCTAACCATCCACCCCATATATTTAAATGCTTAAAGCGTAAAAATAGCCCCAGCAAAACAGCATTTGCCGGCCATAGATAGGCTGAAAAGGTAACAGGTCTGGATAGAATCCCGCATAAACAGCAGATCAAGACCACAGCACCCAGGATAAAAAAAGCATTGACCTGTTGCTGTCTAGAAGATGATTTAGATGAAGTCAGCAAAATATGCAAGTTCACATCCTTGTCACTCTAAGGGGGTGACTAAGTGAAAATTAAGAAAAAATTAT
Organism: Acinetobacter sp. BSP-28; assembly: GCF_044130285.1. Classification (NCBI taxonomy): domain Bacteria; kingdom Pseudomonadati; phylum Pseudomonadota; class Gammaproteobacteria; order Moraxellales; family Moraxellaceae; genus Acinetobacter; species Acinetobacter sp. BSP-28. Next base: position 36,868 of record NZ_JBIQOB010000019.1, on the reverse strand, counting down.
TTTGCTATACTCTTAATTAAATAGAAATATTTTCAAGACGAATGAACACTTATTATTCAACTGCATCATCATAAGTAGACATTGTTATTTCGGTATGAGCTGGAAAGTATTGATTCTTTTTAGCTTGGTGGATTGCTTTTTTGTGCAGTTTCAGTCGGAAATTATATTGTTGTAATATGGTGATAAATACGGGTTTTTCATAAAAATATGCTAAGTTATAGCAAAGGATTTTTAGCACTGAATTTATGTATGAAAAAAACATATTTTACAATTTTACTTACATTGTGCTCATCTGTTGCGATGGCAAATGACAATCAAGCTGTGGTTGCAACAGAAGAACCGGATCGAGCTGAAAATTCGAATACCATTCGTATTGTGACGCGTCCAGAAATTGTTGGCTTATGGGGGATGCAAGTGGCCAACAATAATAAATGTATTGAATATTATAATTTTAAAGCGAATAACAATGTCATTATTAAAAGTGGGCAGGAGTGGTCATCTGGAATTTACGACTTTCAACCGTCTCAGGAAGAGCGTTCTTTATTGTCTGCACTGGTTTTGCAAGTAAAGTATGACAATAATGAAAAGGATTGTTCGGGGCTGCAGGAAGATCAGACTGGAGAGATTTCTCAATATTTCGTGCAGTGGAAAAATGCCTCTACCATTAATTTCTGTAGTAATGAAAAGGCCGAACAATGTTTTGCCACATTGCGCCGTGTATTACCTTAAATCATTATTCATGATTTTATAGATTTTTAAATTGTGATACATATAAAAAAACCGCTCATAAAGAGCGGTTTTTTAAGTCTTGGTGCTTTATTTAAGACGCTTCTTGATAAGCTTCCAGCTTTTTCAACAAGTGTTTTTCCAGATAGTGAATATCCATCGCTTCTTTACAGAAATTCTCATCTTCCAGAATCAAATCCCGATGTAAAGGAATGTTGGTTTTCACTCCAGTCAGGATAGTTTCTTCTAATGCCTGTTTCATACGTGCAATAGTCGTATCACGATCTTTACCATGGGCAATGAGTTTTGCAATCATTGAGTCATAGTAAGGTGGAATGCTGTAGCCTGGGTAAATATGCGAGTCCATACGGATACCCGCACCACCTGGAGCATAATAATTTTCAATTTTGCCCGGAGATGGTAGGAATGTGGTTGGATCTTCTGCATTGATACGGCATTCAATGGCATGACCACGTACTTCCACTTGATCTTGTTGAATCTCAAGACCAAGTCCGCCAGCAATACGTAATTGTTGCTCAATGATATCAATACCAGTCACCATTTCAGTAACAGGGTGTTCAACTTGAACACGGGTATTCATTTCAATGAAGAAGAATTCACCATCTTCAAACAGGAACTCGAAAGTACCAGCACCACGGTATTGCATGAGTTTACATGCATTGACACATGCTTCTAAAATATCAGCACGTGCCTCTTCCGGTAATCCTGGTGCAGGCGCTTCTTCCAGTACTTTTTGATGACGACGCTGTAATGAGCAGTCACGATCATAAAGATGAATCGCATGACCATTACCATCACCCAAAACCTGGACTTCGACGTGACGTGGTTTTTGCAGGAAGCGTTCCATATAAACCGTGTCATCACCAAACCACATTTCGGCATCACGTTGCGCTGCCTGAACAGATTCGAGCAGGGTGTCGACACGTTCAACAATACGCATACCACGACCACCACCACCAGAAGCAGCTTTAACAATCAGCGGGAAGCCAATTTCTTTTGCTTCTGCAAGAGCATTGTGAATAGTCACTGCATGGTCACAGCCCGGTACGGTTGGTACACCGGCTTTTTTCATGGCAATAATGGCAGAAACCTTGTTCCCCATTAAGCGAATATGTTCTGGACGTGGCCCAATAAAGATAAAGCCAGAATTTTCAACAATTTCTGCAAACTCGGCATTTTCTGACAAGAAGCCATAACCTGGGTGGATGGCATCTGCACCAGTAATTTCAGCAGCAGTAATAATTGCCGGAATGTTTAAATAGCTTTCGCTACTTGCACCCGGACCGATACATACGGCTTCATCACAGAAGCGTAAATGCATCAGGTCTTTATCGGCATCGGAATAAATACCTACGGTTTTAATTCCTAAAGTTCTGCAAGCTCGGGTGATGCGTAAAGCAATTTCACCCCGATTTGCAATTAAAACTTTTTGCAACATTGTGAATCCCCGTGGTCTTAAGCGCGATAGCGGAACAATGGTTGACCGAATTGGATAACATCGCCATTTTTCACCAGAATTTCTTCAATCACACCGCTTTGAGTCGCTTCAATCGGGTTCATGATTTTCATGGCTTCAATAATACCGAGTGTTTCGCCCGCAGAAACGGTCTGACCCACTTTAACGAATGGTGCTTCACCTGGGTTTGGTGCTGCGTAGAACACACCAACCATAGGAGAGGTTTCAACTGCGCCGCGCGGTGTTTTTGCAACAGGGGCTGCAGCGGCAGCTACTGGCATCGCAGGAACAGCTGCTGCTACCACAGGATTACGACGGGTTAAGGCGATGGATTGATCACCTTCTTTAACTTCGATCGCTTGTAAGTCAGATTCAATCATCAGGTCGATGAGTTTCTTGATTTTACGGATATCCATGAGACAGTATTCCTAATTATGATTGCGTAGAAGGTTGAATTTTGTCGATGGCGAATTCCAGTGCAGTGCTATAACCTTTTGCACCTAAACCACAAATCACGCCAACGGCTTTATCTGATAAATATGAATGATGTCGGAATGCTTCACGTGCGTGTACATTCGACAAATGAACTTCAATAAAGGGAATGGCAACACCAAGAAGTGCATCACGGACTGCAACGGAAGTATGAGTTAACGCTGCAGGATTGATAATGATGAATTGAACGCCTTCTTTTTGTGCCTGATGAATTCGGTCGACAATGGCACCTTCCCAATTGCTTTGAAAAGTATCCAGGGAAAGAGATGCATTTTGAGCTTGAGCGATGAGCTTTTGATTTATATCGTCTAGGGTAAGGTGCCCATAAACTTCAGGTTCACGCATGCCTAGTAAATTTAGATTCGGTCCATGAATAACCAAAATGGTTGAGCTCATTCAGCTTGCTCCAATTATTAATTTGCAAATTCACTTTGCAAGATATCAGCAAAGTTTGCGTATTATGGCATATATTCCCGTATTTCTATTATAAGTTGTTCAAAATTGATACGGAAGCTATGTGTCAGAACTGAGCTATATAATGAGAACTTTGCAGGTAATTGGCAATGTTAAAAAATGACATTTTTTATAATTATTACTATTTCTTGCATTGTAAGCTAAATTGACCAAAACAGTTCATTTATTTTGTGTAACAGTCAAGGCAGAGTCATGAATCGTAAGCAATTCCTTCCAGCAGGTGGTATAGCGTGGAGAGCGGTGCTGCTGTTTCATCTGCCAAGCCGGATTGGCAGAATGATAACCCACCTGGATACAATTCGAGCCATAGCGTTGTTGCATTTTCAACAGGGTATTCATTAAATTATCACGTTGTTGAATCAGCGCTAAAGGTTGCCATAGGTCATGAATATAGTGCTGTTTAACATGTAAGGCACTAAACATGACTTCCACTTTTATATATTTCTTATTTTCCTTAAATAAAACATCTATTTGCTTTAATGCTGCACAATTTAAAGCAAGTAAGTCATCGGTTGCATATTCCAGACCTAGCGCATGAGAACTCCTCTTTTTATAGGGCGGATTGGGTGTCTTTTCATAGAGTGAAACATGGACGCAGGCACACAGTTGCTGTTGCTTGATTAAGCGTTTATGGGCACGGTTGACATGAAATATGACTGCTTGTTTGATTAGGGTTTTTTCAGTCAATGCTGAAGCAAAACTTCGTGAGGAAAGGATACTTTTTGCTGGTGTTGCAGGGTCATTAAGTGCAATACACGATTGACCTTTTAGTTCACGAATCGTCCGTGCAATCATCACTGAAAATTGTTTGGCAAGATGATGTTCATTGGCAAAAGTTAAGTCATAGCAACTATAAATTTCATAGTCTTGAAGCTGCTTGCTGATTTTACGACCAACACCCCAAATTTCGCTAGCCGGTGTTTCCAGCAGTAAGCTTTCATAACTGCATAAGTCTAAATGCGGCAAATAACAAACTGAGTCAAAACAGGTTCTTTTTTTGGCAAAATAATTGGCCAGTTTGGCTTGGGTTCTGGTTGTGCCAATACCAATACAACAAGGCAAACCAAGCCATTGCTCAATGCGCTTAATCAAGACTCGACAATATTGCTCTACATCAAAATGTTCTGCATAGCTGCTGAGCTGGATAAAGCACTCATCGATTGAATAAGGTTCCAAATCATCCGGATGAAAATGCTGTTCCAGAATCAAAAAAAAGCGCCGCGACATATCTGCGTATAAAGCATAATTACTGGAAAATACTTTTACTCCCGCTGCTAAAGCCCGTTGTTCAATTTCATACCAAGGAATAGCCATGCCGATATTTAAGACCTTGGCTTCATTGCTTCGGGAAACGACACAACCATCATTATTGGACAGGACGACTACCGGCTGTCCATTCAGTTTCGGATTAAATACCCGTTCACAGCTGACATAGCAGTTATTAATATCAATTAAGGCAAAAAGTTGTTGGGCCATTTTTATTCTTGAAATTGTAACGTTTTCAAGATAAGAATAATCCAGTCCCTAAAAAATTACAAATGTAAAAAAGGTGAAATAATCAAGAGGGCATGAGATAAAGAGGTGCAGTAGCCTGTAAGGTTCAGTGTACTTCAGGTTAATAGCGTAAAGATGAAATTTAGTGATGCACTAAAAATCAGTAAATTAATATTCTGAAAATTACAATGAATTAAGTCGATACAGTTTGCGGGTTGGTTAAGTAGAAATATCCTTTAGATTAATAAGAGTCGTAATACATACGACATATCCCTAGCACTCAGAGCTAGTAATCAATCGAAAGGATGGATATGAAAATGGCTAATCAACAACAATCGAATCCGCAAAGCGAAAATCAAAAGCATCAACAGCAGCAACAGCAGCAACAAGACAATCAACGTCAGCAAAACCAAGGCAATCAACGCCAACAGCAGCAAAAAAACCCTCAACAGCAAAAATAATCCTCAGTAAAACTAAGGATTTATGATAAAGCCTCAAGTTTACTACTTGGGGCTTTATCATTTTATTTGAAAGTAAAGATGATGAGCTGCTCCGATTGTGTATTAATCAATAAATTTATTAGCGTAATTTTTTTAAAATACAGGTCACTACACCCCAGATAATCAACTGTTCTTCACTGCGCAAATAAATATCCGGATATTCAGGATTTTCTGCTTTTAACCAGATTTTCAGTTCTCCATTTTTCTGTTTTTCTTTCATTAACCGTTTAACGGTAAACTCATTATTAATTAAGGCCAAAACGATATCGCCATGTTCGGCCTTCAAGCTACGATCAATTAAAATCTGGTCATCAATGTCTATTCCGGCATTCTTCATAGACAATGAATTTACCCGCAAGACAAAGGTGCTTGAGGGGTTGTGCACGAGATATTGATTTAAATCGATGACATCTTCCGTGTAATCCTGAGCTGGAGAAGGAAAACCGGCAGCAACTGACTCCAGCGGATAAGGAATATCGAGTTGGGTCTGAATCTGTATAGGATGCAGTTCAATCTGATGGTTACGGTCATCTGCAGGTTGGGGTTTTAACCATGACTTGATTTCAGATACTTTCGACTCTGGGACCCGCATCACCACGGTTTTTTCCTGATATTGGGTTTTGCGGCCGGCATTCTTGCGTTTGCCACCGTGACCATGTTCAGGGCTTATTGTAGATTCTGTTGTATCTTGTGGTTTCATTTGCATTCTTTTTGATTTTGTAACTTTTTCAAGCTTAGCAAAAAATACTGGAAATAAAAAGTTTAGCTATGGGAAATCGTTCTAAGTTAAACTGTAGCTATTCGGTTTTTATATGCCAGAGAAGCACAATGTCAAAAAATTCCCAATCACTTTCACCTTTAGAAGAACTGATTGCAGAACAAAAGTTATTATGTGAAGAGTTTGATTCTGCTTATGTCAAAGTGAGTGGTGATGATGTCGTAGCGATTGCGGTTCAGACTTTAAATAAGGAACCCATTGTCGGGATTCGTAAAAAGCCTGAAACTGAAGAAAATGTAGCTTGGTTTATCTATGGCGGCGAATTGGAAGAAGGAGAAGATTTTTTCCAGACCATGACGGTTCGGGAGTTACAGGATATTTTACCTGAAGTGCTACCATACCTGGCTTTGGCTGAAGGTTTCCGTTTTATGATTGATCGTGAAGACTATGAAGATGTCTGGAAAGAAGATCAATAATACGTGAGCCACTGATTCAGTGGCTTTAATTAGATTTACTGCAAAGCGTTACATTTCTATGTTGGTGTATTTATAGACAATTATTGCGACTATGCTAATATAATAGGCAAATACACCTTGTGTAACGGGAGTTGTTCCATGACAGCTTATACCATCATGAAAGCAGGCAAATATGAGGATGACATGATTCCTAAACTTGCCATCCATGCTTTCCGTCATGCCTTTAATAAAGCATGTGCTGCAGCAACGGTCGTTTATGCAAAAGAACAGCAACTGGTGCAACGTGAAGTCGATGGACAAGAAACCGTGATTCAAGACTTATCGCATGCTTATATCAGTGTGGATCATCTTCCTAAAGTTTTAAAACGCAAAAGAAAACAAGAGGCAGCTGTATAACTGAATGCCTCAACCAAGAATAAGGATGTTTGCCGGTCCTAATGGATCTGGAAAAAGCACAGTCAAAGAATACTTATTGCCCCATCATATTGGGGCTTATTTAAATGCTGATGAACTGGAACAGAATCTTCGCTTGACTCAGCGCCTAGATTTAATGATCTATCATCCTGCATTAAAAGCCCAAGCTTTAATTGCTTTCCTTAAACAGAAAAAACGTCCTCAATCCGGGCAGCTCGTCGCTTTATTGCAACAAGAACCCACAGTATGCGATGACTGGAATATCCAGTTTCAAGCATCAGCAATAGATTCTTATCTTTGCGCACGGATTATTGACTATATTCGTCTGGAATTTTTGCGTTTAAAGATCAGTTTTACCTTTGAAACGGTAATGTCGCATATCTCTAAAGTTGAATTTCTACAAGAGGCTCAGCGGCAGGGGTTTAAAACCTATTTATATTATGTTTCTACGGTTGACCCGAGAATTAATATTGCCCGGGTTAAATATCGCGTGAGTGTAGGTGGACATCCTGTTCCAGAGCAAAAGATTGTGGAACGTTATTACCGCAGTATAAATTTACTCATGCAGGCGATAGATGCCAGTGACCGTACCTATTTGTTTGATAACTCGTCTAATGGTGAAAAAGCGGCTTTTATTGCCGAGATTGAAGCAGCCGAAACATTGAAAATGAACCCTGAAGTTCAGCAATTACCTTGGTGGTTTGCAGAAAAAGTGCTGAAAGAATTTATAGAATAATCAACACCTATCCAGATCGTGTATTTGGACAAATATCCCTGTCAGTGTCATTCAATAACCACATAGATCAGGAAAATTAAGACGGAAAAATAATCTATATTCCTAAAAGCCCCTGAACAAACAACAAATTAAACAAGATTTACACCAGACTATATATTGCTTTGGCTATGACCGGAGTATAGTGATTTATAGGATAGATATTGATTCCTATAGAACTAAAGCAAACATGTTTCCAATGATTAATGTTTAACCCGTAGAGCAAATTATTTTATTAATAAAAGTATATTGTTTTTTGGAGCATTCTATCATGCATGATTTCCTGCTTGCATTTATTGGTGGAATTCTGCTTGGCCTGTCTGTGGTAGGTTACTTGTATGTGAATGGCCGTATTGCCGGGGTCAGCGGCTTAATTGCACAAGTGCTAAACCCTCAAACCTTGTTTAAAACACCAGCATTGTGGTTTTTGCTAGGCCTATTAGTTGTGCCATTTTTCTATAGTCTTGTGCACACACCCACGATTGTATTAACGGCTAGTCCATTGATGATGATTGTTGCAGGGCTATTGGTCGGCTTTGGTACCCAAATGGGATGTGGTTGTACCAGTGGGCATGGCATTTGTGGAATCAGCCGGTTGTCTAAACGTTCAATCGTTGCGACCATCTCATTTATGTTTGCCGGCTTTGTGACGGTTTATATCATTCGCCATATCACAGGAGCATTCTAACATGAAAAATGTATGGGCTTTTGTATTCGGTGGATTATTTTCAATCGGTCTTATGCTGTCTGGCATGTCTAATCCTAAAAAAATATTAGATTTTTTAGATTTATTTGGACAATGGGATCCGAGTCTTGCCTTTGTTATGCTAGGGGCCATCGCCGTGTCATTCATTCCATTTCAAAAAGCGATACATCAACAGGCACCCAAAACTGTATATGGAGATCCCATTGATTTACCTAAGAATAATAAGATAGATTCTAAGCTGGTAATCGGTAGCCTGATCTTCGGGATCGGCTGGGGGATTGCAGGAATCTGTCCTGCACCAAGTCTGACTTTAATTGGCCTAGGACACTATCAAGCCCTTTATTTTATTGCTGCCATGTTTATTGGTATGGTCATTCAGCGTCAATTGATGGGAAAAAATTCATGATGCAATCTCCACAGGTTCAGAATTTTTTTGATCAGCAGAGTAATACTTTTAGTTATGTGGTCAGCGATCCTGTCAGTCGGTGCTGTGCCATTATTGATTCCGTTCTGGATTATGATGCGCCGTCAGCAACAACAAAGACCACACAGGCCGATTTAATCATCGACTATATTCGTCAAAATAGCCTAAGCGTAGAATGGATTTTAGAAACCCATGTCCATGCAGATCATTTGACCGCCTCGCAATACTTAAAACAACAATTAGGTGGTCGAATTGCCATGAGCAAAAAAATTGCTATTGTGCAGGAAACCTTTAGCGCAATTTATAACCTGGACATCAAGCACTTTAATTCTAGTCAAACCTTTGATCATCTATTTGAAGATGGAGAAATATTTAAAATAGGGGAGTTGGAAGCTTATAACATTCCCACACCTGGACATACGCCGGCTTGTTTAAGCTATGTGATTGGAGATGCTGTATTTGTTGGTGATACCTTATTCATGCCGGATTATGGTACAGCACGTTGTGATTTTCCCAAGGGTAGTGCGGCAACCTTGTTTGATTCAGTGCAAAAACTGTATCAGCTAGATGAAAATATTCGGGTTTTCCTGTGTCATGATTACTTGCCCGCAGGACGGCAGCAATATCAATGTGAAAGCAGTATCCATGAGCAGAAAGAAAACAATATCCATCTAAATGGGCATACCAACAAAGCAGCATTTGTAGAGATGCGAAACCGCCGTGATGCGACATTATCTATGCCAAAGCTGATTTTACCTGCCATTCAGATCAATATGGATGGGGGGAGGTTTCCAGAACCGGAAGCAAATGGAATTCGCTATTTAAAATTGCCATTGAACTATTTTAAGTAAATGCAGAATTTTATTGATCATAATGAGCTTTATAGTTGTAAGTCTTAGATTGGAATTTAAGCAAGATATAAGCTCATTATGCTAAATTTATTTTTTAACTATATGTTTTATAAAAATTAATTAAATATTATAGATATAATGCAATTAACCTGATCATTTCGATCCTTTCAAATGACAGGGTTATCACTTTTAAAATCTATTATTTCTAGTAGTACAAAATAGCCTAAGCAAAAAATACATTTTAAAAAATGGCAATTGATTAAATCCCTATTATCATCAAATATATATTCATCAAAAAATGTAATGAATGAAATCCATGATCTTAAATCACCAAATTCACCTAAATGAAACCACCACAAAAAAAACACCGCTCGTATTTATTCATGGTTTGTTTGGCAGTTTAAGTAATTTGGGCATGTTGGCACGCACATTTTATGAATCACATTCCGTGATTCAAATTGATGTGCGTAATCATGGACATTCCGCGCATTCTCCAGAGATGAATTATGCCGTGATGGCACAAGACATTTTGGATACCTTAGATTCACTCAATATCCAACAATTTTCTGTCATTGGCCATTCAATGGGTGGAAAAATTGCCATGCAATTGGCGAATAGAGCAGGTGAGCGACTGCAACAGTTGGTTGTTCTGGATATCGCACCTTTTGCATATCAGGAAAATCATCACGATCAAATTTTTAAAGCCTTGTTTGCCGTACAAAACGCTAAAGTTGAAAGTCGACAACAAGCCATGCAAATCATGCATGAATATTTAAATGAAGAAATGGTGATCCAGTTTTTAATGAAATCCTTTCATAAAGGGCAATGGTTATTTAATGTCGATGCACTATTTAATCATTATTCAGATATTGTGCATTGGGATGTAATTCTTCCCTGGTCAAAACAGGCTCTGTTTATTCGTGGTGGGCAATCAGCCTATATTAGTAAAGATGAACATTTTGATGCCATCAAACAGCAATTTCCTCATGCCCAAATTCGGGTGATAGAAAATGCTGGACATTGGTTACATGCTGAAAAGACCCAACAAGTGATTGATGAAATAATGCTTTATTTAAAGTAAATTGAAATATTAAAGTAGTAGCTCAATCAAAAAATGAGCTACTACAATTGCATAATCAATTCATATTATTCGCCAATAACTGACCTTCAGATGTTAACTTTTCAGCCATTTCAGCAGTTTTTCTTAATCCTGGCAGTCGATACTCGGTATGACCATAATCTTGAATGGATTTCCATCTGCCACCCCAAGTCAGCCCAACAGATTCAGCAACTTCTCCATAGAGTTGGTAGCCTCGCATGGCCCATGGATCACGTTCAGAAATCACCACTTTGCCATTACGTTTAAAGGCGACATCGGCAGCTAAACCAAATTGATGATAACTTTTGAAACCTTTGGCACGGGTAACATGCTGATTCATAGCCAAGGAATTCTGACGCTCCGGACTACGGTAACCCTCTAATAAAACCATTTCATAACCATGACGTTGTTGCATGATTTTGAATACCATCAATAGGCGCTGTTTATAACGCGGGTTTATTTTATTCCATTTACGATCTGCCGATGCTAGATCTCCATGTGAATGGAATATAGCTAAATCTTCTGTATTTGAATTAAATGGTTCAGTCTGAATGCTGGACGGAGTCACCTCAATATTATTCGCAGAAATAATGGCTTCTTCAATTAATGATTCTGCTATTTCTTCTGGCGGAGACAGCATTTGTCCATCCAGTAAAGCATAAATTTGTGGATCAACTTCTCTTAAATAATTTGCTTCAATTTTGCTGGGGCTAATCGGACGTGTAAAAGCGAAAATCAAAATGCTACTAAACAGGAAAAAACCTGCAATAAGAATCCACCACTGTTGTAAATGCCAATGCGACTGGATTTGTTCAGGAGCCGCTGCTGCATTAAGCTGTTGCATAAATTGTTTAGCGGAATTGAGCTGCCTCTTGCCGTTTGGAATAAGCACTAAAAAAAACTCTTGTACTTTGATGCGCAACTCATAAGAAAACAGCACAGCCAGACTACAAGCCAATAAGATAAAACACAGGAAAATGGCAACAATCATGGTGTCACGGCGGTATCTTTGTGGATTACTGGGGTTCTGGTCACTGCAATTTGTACAGAAGCTTGCGGTATTTCCTCTGTTTCAAGTTCTTTAGACGGAACAAGACTTTTTTCTTTTACTGCATGTTTTATTTCAGACTGCTTATTTTGCACAGCTCTGGGTAAGGCTGCTGTGGTGACTGTTTTAGCCGAAGATGAAGGCTGTTTGCTCTCAACAAGACTGTTCATAGGGTTTTGGCTTTTTGTAACCGGTTTGGGTTGAGCTTGATGAACAAATGCCTTGCTTAAATCACTTTCTTTCGGTTGAGGAAACTCGATAGGATATTCATCCTCATGTGCAAGCTGATGGCTTTGAACATCAGCCTGAAGGGGGTTGGTTTCTATGCTCGGGTTAAGGGGCTGCGTATTTTCTGAAATATCCTGTTCAGCTAAATTTGCATTGATAGAGGTTGTGCTATTTTTAATTTCATGGCTTAAATTGTTTATATAGCTATAGCCTAAAATAGCACTACACGTCACTCCAGTACAAAAGCCTAAAATGCCATACCAAACTGCTGGATAATGATTCTTTTTTTCGGATTGTAATATTCTGAAAGAGGTCTGTTTCTGGTTTGCCATTTTTAATTTTCTTTATGGTAAATGGATCGTGATATAGGCCTGTTCTGCAGTCGGGCTAATAATATTTCGATAGTCTGCTAGAGATTTATCATTTTGATTTAAAAGCATAAAATTTAAAGCTATAAAGACGGATAATGCAAAAATAGCCAAAAAGATCAAAATTCCCCAAAACGGTAATTCGCGGTGAATCATATGTTTAATCTGATCGGGCAAAGCTGCAAATGGAGAGAACGCTGCTTTTTTGCCTTTTAAAAAGTCAATTTCATCGCCAACTCGTGCAACCAGATGATTTAAATTCTGTATAGACTCAATACGAAATTTCCCGTGGAAACCCAGTAACATGCAGTAATGGAAGACTTCCAAGGCCGCTAATCGTTCTTTGCCATGACTACGCAATGACTCTAAAATTTCAAAAAAACGATAACCTGCAAGTTGTGAACCAAAAAGACTTAATTGTAATGGACTAATCATCCAGTTATTTTGTAGATCAAAAAATTGTACATCTTGTTGAGTCACAATCGTTTCATCCAGTAATGCGCAATAGGCATATTTGGCATCATGAATATCATCGGCTGAAAATTGTAATTTTCGCGCCTGATTTTCAAAACGATTAAGCAGATTTAAAATTTTGTCACGAAATTCATTTGCATTATCAGGGATATACTGATTCTTTAAAAGAAATACAATATAAAAACCATCATGTAATAGATCGACCAGATTGGTTGCATTCGTTATTTTTGCTTGAGTGATCGTTGGGTTTAAACCCAGACCAATTTGTCCATCATCAAAAAGTGAAAGCGCATTATTATTTATATTCATTTCAAGCTTCCTTAGCTATTCATGACTGCAATGAGTTCAACCGAAATGTCCTGAAAACCGGCAGGGATATATATACAGAGGGATTCTGCATCTAGCATGCGCTGATAGAGTTCATTATTCGGTTCAATTTCAAAATAACTGACGCCAGAGCGTACTGGAATTGCAGTCGGAACTTGCATTAAGTGATGCAGCGGAATCACCGGCAAGGCGGCAACCACGCGTTGTTCAACATCCACAGTATTACCGACTTTAAAACGAAGCGGGACCAACTGAACCAGTTCATGCGTTTGCATCACGCCACTAGAAACTGCAATATACAGTCGTGTATCTCGCGTGATTTTGTCGGACTCCAGACTTCCCAGCCAATAAGATGGGCGAATTTCTTTTAAGGCAATACTGATATAGCGGTTTGAAATAATGGTATCGAGTAAATCACGTAAAATAATATCTAATTGTGAAAAGCTTTCTTGTAAATGATGATGTTGATATTGTGGTAATTGATCCACTTCATAGGCTGTGGAGAAGGTTAGCAATGATCCGCTTAAACGCAGTAACTCAAAAAACAGTCGTTCCGGATGGATATGCGGATATTGCAACAGATGATTCAGGCTTGCATGTGCAGTATTTAGGGTATTTACTAGCCAAAAAGACACAATATCACCTGAACGGAACTCAATCAGTTTTTGCTCATTTTCACGATTGTTGCTTTGAATGGTTTTGATTTTGGCTTTAACAACATTCAAGGTGCGCTTTAAATTTGAAATAAGCGTTTCAGAAGCCTCAATATGCAAGATCGGTGGGATGAACTTGCTGTCCAGTTCAAAATTTCCAGAACTTTGCCGTTTAATTTTAGCAATCGCCAAATATAAGAAACCATCTAACTCATGGTTCGGCTGCATACTGGAATCGAATAATTTAAATTCTGCACGGCGTCTTAATAGAGTGATATCCGCTGCTGTAGCATCGGTAAACAGGTCATGCGTTTCACTTAGATGTGAGTGATAACGACTGGGTTGGGAATTTTCTTCAAAAGATACATTGCGTTTATTGGGTTGAATAATCGGTAAAGCTAAATATACGGTGATTTCTCCACGTAAATTTAATTCATCCAGTTGAATAGGGTGCGGTAATAAGTCACGTGCAGGTGCCTGATAGATATCACCATCTTGCCAGATCATGTCTATCTTTTCTAAAGCCAATACATGGGTATTGAGTTGTACTTCATCAAATTGAATGGATTGAACACCATACGCAAAAGGAATCGTGGAGCGGATGGTGTGGTTCAAGCGCTGTTCATGATAGGCATCTTGTAATTGAAAATGCTGTGGGCGTAAAAATAAACCTTCGCCCCAAAGAATTTTTTCTGCTTTAAACATTTAATTTACCAATCGTTATTTGAGTTATTCATATTTTTTTGTACACCTAAAAGTTCGTGTACGGTCTCTAAAGGATTTTCATTTTTAATGACTTGGCTGAGCCATTCATGTAAAGGTAACTGACTCCATTTGATGGTTTTTTGCAGCATATAGCTGACCGGACTATGCGGTTCATTGGTCTGAAAATATTGGGCAATTTCTTGTAGAACTCGTATCGCCTGTTCACGATTTGCCAAATGATTTTGAGTCTGTGGTTGAAAGGAGGGTGAATGCATTATAGTTGATGTAGATATTAAATTCGTTGCTGGGTGAATAATTGTTGAAGAATTCGTTATGCCAGAAACAGGTTTTGTCTGATTAGTCGTCACTGTTTCTAAACCAAAAGTATCGGTTTTATAAATTTTTTTCAGACTGTTTTGTATGGATTCCAACTGTGAATCAATGGCAGCAAAACTTGGTGCATCTAGACCCAACAAGCCATCCAGCACCTCTTTTAAAATTTCCCACTGCTGTAAAATAGCAAAAAATTCCTGATAATTTTGATATTGGAAAGATTGTGGAGTCTGCGAGAGCACCTGTTCAAATTGCTCAAGTGATGAACCTGACTGAACATTAGCTTGATCTTCCGGCTGTTTAAGACGTAAATTTTGTTGATGCAATAAACCTTCATAATCCATTAAAGAATAAAAAGGTGCAGCATTTAAAGAATAAAAAGGTGCAGCATTCACAACAGGAATATTTTTAATCAGCATCGGTAGCTGATTAATAAGTCCTTGCAGCAAACCCAGTCGTTGATCCCAATCATCATCTTCAATTTCTGGATGCAATAACATCCAGAAATCGCTTAAGCTACGCTGTGTTAATTCCAAACCTTGGGCTATACCTTCAAAACCATACAGATGAGACCAGGCTTCAATCAACCAGCTATATAAACGAATATCTTTGGTTTTTTCAGTCAGCAATTCAGTCGATTTGGCACTTACAAATCCCCAATCTGCCTGTTTAGGTTCCACAATCCAATCTCCCTGATCCAATAGCGGATCATCCTGAGTTTTTGCTTTCTTAATGGCATGAAACTCATTTGAAAATGAACAATCACTCCCGCAAGGGGCTTCAGCGGAAATCGCTTTTAATAATATTTCGAGTTCTACACTCATGTTTTGCCTTTTAGTCTTTCTAGTTTTTTTAATTATGCTGCAGTCACTTTGCTTTTTTTATTACTGCGCTTTTTTAAAGGTTTAGCAACAGGGTCAAGCTGATAAATGATGTCATCGCCCTGAACATCGATAAATATCTGTTTAGGCAAATTTTGTTCCGCCAAGCAGATTAATATCTGTGTGGCTAAAGCAGGTAATACGGATGAATTGAGAATGTGATCGACATTGCGCGCACCGCTATCTACTTCAGTACAACGGCTGAGCAGTAATTCAGTCAGCTCTTCACTATAAGTCACTTGAGTGGAGTATTGCTGTTCTAGACGGGTAGTAATTTTCCCCAGTTTTTGCTTGATGATGCGCAGCAGTAATTCATCATGTAAAGGAAAGTAGGGTACAACACGCATACGGCCTAAAAATGCAGGTTTAAACTGTTTATATAAACTCGGTTTTAATTGCTCTATTAAGGTTTCAGCTGTTGGCCATTGCTCAACCGGAAAGTTTAAACAAGCTTGCATAATGGCACTTGATCCGGCATTGGAAGTTAATAGAATCGTGGTATTTTTAAAATCAATTAAACGACCTTCACCATCTTCAAGCATGCCTTTATCGAAAACTTGGTAAAATAATTCTTGAACATCAGGATGTGCTTTTTCAATTTCATCCAATAACACCACACTATATGGATTACGGCGTACTGCTTCCGTTAACACACCTCCTTGACCATATCCGATATAACCCGGAGGAGCACCTTTAAGCGAAGAAACCGTATGTGCTTCTTGGTATTCAGACATATTGATGGTAATCAGGTGAGATTCACCGCCATATAGTTCATGTGCTAGTGCCAAAGCTGTTTCAGTTTTACCCACACCACTTGGACCCACCAGTAAAAATACCCCTTGAGGTTTATTCGGATCTTCAAGTTTTGCTTTAGCCGTTTTAATGCCCTGAACCAATTGTTGCAAGGCATAGTCTTGTCCCATCACCCGTTCTGAAAGTTTATCTTCTAAAATTAAAATTTGTTTAATCTCATCATGAACCATGTTGCCTACAGGAATACCTGTCCAATCAGAAATAATTTCCTGAATGATGTGTGCATTGACGCGTTCAAAAACCAAAGGGTTTTTACCTTGGATATCGGCCAATTGTTGACGAAGGGTGCAAATCGCTGCTTTATTTTGATCAGAAGACTCTTGTTGCTCAAGGGTCTGAATGCGCTGAACCAGTTTCAGTTCAGATTTCCATTGTTGTTCTGTAGCTGTTATTTCAAATTCCAGAAGGTTAATTTTCTGCCTTAAAGCGTCTAAACGTTCATGATGAATAGGAAGGGTTTTATGTTCAGTTTCTAGAATTTCAAGTTCTAGATGCAAGTTATGTTGTTGAGCCTTGAGCTGATCTAACTTGATCGGTTGAGCATTTTGGGACAATGCCACACGAGCAGCAGCAGTATCCAGTACACTAATGGCTTTGTCCGGCATCTGGCGCCCACTGATATAATGATGAGAAGAATGGACTGCAGTGAAAATCGCTTCATCATCAATTTGCAAATGAAAATGCTTGGCCATGACCGGAATCATGGCACGCAGCATATCAATCGCTACAGTTTCAGTGGGTTCTTCAACTTTCACCACTTGAAAGCGACGGCTTAATGCGGCATCTTTTTCAAAATATTGTTTATATTCAGCCCAGGTTGTTGCGGCAATGGTACGTAATTCACCACGAGCTAAAGCTGGTTTAAGTAAATTGGCTGCATCATTTTGGCCTGCCTGACCGCCTGCACCAATGAGGCTATGGGCTTCGTCAATAAATAAAATAATAGGGTGAATAGAACTTTGAACTTCCTGAATCACCTGTTTTAAGCGATTTTCAAATTCACCTTTTACACTGGCACCTGCTTGCAGTAGGCCCATATCCAGTACATGTAAATGCACATTTTTTAAAGCCTCTGGAACCTGATTCTGCGCAATTTTAAGCGCTAAACCTTCAACGACTGCTGTTTTCCCGACGCCAGGTTCACCGGTTAAAATAGGATTGTTCTGACGACGGCGCATTAAAATATCCAACATCAAGCGAATTTCAAATTCACGACCAATGACCGGATCAATCGCACCTTGTTTGGCTTTTTCTGTCAGGTTAATGGTGTACTGGTCCAGAGCGGGAGTTTTTAATACTGGCTCGGATTTTTTTTCTGTAAAGACTTCTTGAGAAGATTGTTCCTGTTCAGATTCTTGTTCAATACTGTGTACGCATAGCGCCATGAACTTATGTTTCATCGTATTAATCGGAAACAGTTCAAATAAATTCGAAGCTCGGACTGCAACTTGATAAAGATCAGGAGCAGTCAATAATGCAACCAAGAGATGCCCACTACGAATAAGTGGTTTTTGTTCTGCTGAAGCCAATAACCATGCTTGCTCAAATAAACGAACTATCGAATTTGAAAAAATAGGGGTTCTGGAATTACCTTTAGGTAATTTAGAAATACTGGCTTTCAAATCTTCAATTAAATCTTCAGCCGAAATTTTGTATTTACTCAACAACAGATTTAAATCACTTTTGGTATGATTGTGTAGAATTTCTAAAAATAGATGTTCAATTTCTATTTCATAATTTTGTTGAGAGATGCAGGTGTTCGCCGATTTTTCTAGTGCAACCCGCGCACACGCAGATAATTTTGTGATTAAAATTTTTAAATTATTCATATTTCACTCAACTTTCAAAAACAACAATCAGTTTTTTATTTTATTGCAATGCTGAATTGTCTTGATTTTATGTTTATTTAATTTTTATTTAAAAACAATGCTTTATAATTATTTGTATAAAAGCAATCGGAACATTCTACACATTTCTTTCGAAAAATTAAAAAAAATATGTAGATTCTTTGTTCTTTTTACATAAAAAAACAATTAAAAGTGACAAACATGTAGTTTTTTAGAAATTAACTGTTGACTTTAAGTGATCACTTTTTGTTAAATCTGCGCATTGATAAAAAGTCAAAAAAATAATGAACAAAAATGAGAAAGTCAGTAAGCTTGATTTAGCTCTTATAAATAATTAAATTTAAACTTTAAAAAATTCGAGGCAAATTTTGAATAAAATCAGATTTTTTTTACCCTTAACCATCATCCTTTCAGTCAGTTCATTTACATTCGCGAGTCAAAAGCCCATTGAACTTAAAAAAGGATGTATTAAGGATTATCCTCTCATTGCGGATGAAACTGACCCAGATTTATTAAATATCTATAGTCAAATATGCGATAAAAAGAACAAAAAAAGTATAGCATTACAACATCAATTATCCATTCAAGCAGCCCAAAAGTTCCAGGCAATCGGTAAAAATCTAAAAGCCTTGCAATTGGTTGAAAGTTTAGGCAAACAGAATGTACAGAGTAGCGAAATTACGGATGTCTCTTTTCTTGCCGGTATAGAGATTGCAGAAAATTCTTTACAGCATATGCGTGAGCAGGAAATGCGTTACCTCAAAGCTGACAGCACTTATCCTGCAGCGAAACAGTTGTCCGATCATATTCAGTTATCCTTACCAGAACCAGATATGTCTGATGCGAAAGCCGTTAAAGTATCCTCAATGAAACAAAAAAAATCTGTCAAAACAATCGCAAACAAGCGGGTTTCTGATCAGCGTACAACGTATAAAGAACTTCAGGCGAGCCGAGCAAAAAATATCAATATACAAAGCAAACCTGTAAAAAAAACCACAACCAATACGATGACAGTGAACAGATCACCAGGTAGCAATTCTACTGCTGGTTCAAGTCCATTTGCTTCACTTAAATAAAAACTAAAACAGGATAATCTTCATGGCTAAACGTGAAAGTGTGCAAAAAAAATTACAGCGCATTCGTCCACCACGTGTGCAACTGACCTATGATGTTGAAGTGGGTGATGGTAAAGAGGTAAAAGAATTACCTTTTGTCATTGGGGTTTTAGGTGATTTTTCTGCTGCGTCCGAACTGGAAAAAACCAAATTAAAAGATAAAAAGTTCATCAATGTCGATTTAGATAATATTGATGAAGTAATGCAATCACTTGCACCGCGTGCCGCTTTTCAGGTGGAAAATACCTTAACCGAAGAGGGCGGCTCTATGTCGGTTGACTTAACTTTTAATTCAATGACAGATTTTCGCCCGGAAAATGTGGTACAGCAGGTTGAACCTTTGCAAAAATTGGTTCAAGCACGTGAACGTTTAACCGATTTGCGTAACAAAATTTCCAATAATGAACGTCTTGAAGATTTACTAGATCAAGTTTTACAAAATACAGATCAGGTTCGTAAATTAAGCATGGAGGTAGATCATGAATAATTTACAGTCTGCCGCAGCAACCAATATGGATGTGGAACAATTTACTTTACTGGATTCGATTGTTGAGCAAAGTCGTATTGCCCGAAACAATGAAGAACATGATCGTGCTAAAAGCCTGATTGGTGAGTTAGCCAAAGAAGTCATGGCTGGAACCATTACCGTTTCAGAAAACATGACCTTGTCGATTGATAAGCGTATTGCAGAAATTGATGCTTTGATTTCCAATCAATTAAGCAAAATTATGCATAATGAGCAATTTCAGAAAATTGAATCGACATGGCGTGGTTTATATTATTTCTGCCAAGAGACACCATCGCATTCTTTAATCAAAATTCGTATGTTAAATACGACAAAAAAAGAACTGCTTAAAGATTTCCAGGGTGCGACAGATTTCGACCAAAGCACGCTGTTTAAAAAAATCTATGAAGAAGAATATGGTTCATTTGGTGGTGCGCCATATGCCACTTTGATTGGTGATTTTGAATTTGATCGTACGCCATCAGACATGTATTTGTTGGAACAAATCTCTCATGTTGCTGCTGCTGCCCATGCACCGTTTATTTCTGCAGCAAGTTCCAATATGTTGGGCCTAGAATCATTTACTGACATTGATCGCCCACGTGATGTTTCTAAAATTTTTGAAACTGCGGAATATGTTCAATGGCGTTCATTCCGTGAAAGTGATGATGCCCGCTATGTCGCATTAACCTTGCCACGAGTCTTGGGGCGTTTGCCATATCATCCTAAAGACGGGACGGCAACAGAAGGATTCAACTTCGTTGAAGAAGTATCTGGTCAAAACCATGATGAATATTTATGGATGAATGCCGCTTATGCCTTTGCTACACGCTTAACCAATGCCTTTGATCTGCATGGCTGGTGTGCAGCCATTCGTGGTGTTGAGGGTGGTGGACTGGTTGAAGGTTTACCTGTACATACCTTTAAAACCCATGATGGTGAAGTAGTGTTTAAATGTCCGACTGAAATTGCCATTACCGATCGTCGTGAAAAAGAACTCAGTGATCTAGGTTTTATTCCGCTAGTACATTGCAAAAATACTGATTATGCTGCTTTCTTTGGCGCACAATCGACTCAAAAACCTAAAAAATATGATAGTGATACAGCCAATGCCAATTCGGCTTTATCCAGTCAAATTCAATATATCATGGCTGTTTCCCGAATCGCCCATTATTTAAAAGCTATGATGCGTGACAAAGTGGGAAGTTTTGCATCTGCAGGCAATGTTGAAGCATTTTTGAATGAATGGTTATCTCAATATGTGCTGTTAGATGATGGAGCATCACAGGAAGCAAAAGCACAATATCCACTTCGTGAAGCTTCAGTAAAAGTTGTAGAGAACCCGGCTCAACCTGGACACTACAAGTCGGTGGTCTTTTTGAGACCACATTTTCAGTTGGATGAGTTGTCTGTGTCTTTGCGACTTGTTACTGAGTTACCTCAGTCCTCTAATTAATTAGAGTGCAATTTTATAATAATTTAAAAATAAAACAGGAAAACTTTAAAAATGAAAGATATATACGTTCAATTTCGAGGAAAGTATAAAGTTGACGGCGAATCGCGTGACTCAGAACACAAAGATTGGCTAGAAGTTAATTCCTGGGCGCATAATATCCGTCAACCCAAATCTGCGACATCTTCTAGTGTTGGTGGTCATACTGCTGAACGTGTTGAACATGCAGATATGCTTTTTGTTAAAGATCTGGATGCAACCAGCCCAAAACTTTGGGAAGCCTGTTCAGCAGGTTATACCTTTGATGAAGTTCAAATCGATTTTTACCGTGCCAATGGTGATAAGCGTATTAAATATCTTCAAATCAAACTCAAACATGTTTTGGTATCAAGCGTAACGCCGAACGTCAATGAAGAAGGTGTACCTACGGAATCTTTTGGTTTGAAATATGCTGCAGTAGAGTGGACATATAATCAACAAGATATTAACGGTACACAAAAAGGTGCTGTTACTAAGAAATGGTCACTTTCAAATAATACAGCATCTTATGCTGCATAATTGAGTGATAAAAATAGCGGTTAACCTCTGTTAGCCGTTATTTTTTGCAGAATAATGGTATGAATAAAAAATAAAAACATGAATTTAGATAAATTATATCCTTACGGTTTCAGGAACACTTTATTTGAGCGTTTATTACCCGAAACCGAACAGAATTATCGGGGAATATCGCTGCAACAATTACGCGAATCTGTTGCATCCGATTTAGAAGATTTGCTGAATAGTCGCATGGCGAAATTGAGCGATTTCATTGATGATTTTCCTTTGGCAAAACAATCTATTTTGCAATTCGGGATTATTGATTTTGTTGGCTTATCCACTGCAAATCCCACAGATCGGGATCAAATTTGTCAATCGATTGAACGGTCTATTGCTGCTCATGAACCAAGATTAAGACAGATTAAAGTAGAGATGCTGCTCGATGGACATAATATGGGGTCCTTATGTTTAAGTATCCAGGCCTATTTGAATATTCATCCTTTATTTGAACCGGTTATTTTTGACGCCTTATTAAAACCAGCTACGCAACAATATGTTATTTCTGCACGGTCCTAAGTGAGTTTTCTGTGATTGAAGAACTGTTACTTTATTATGAAAAGCAATTACAAGAATTTGGGCAACAATCGCGTGAATTTGCACAAAAATATCCAAAAATTGCGCAACGATTATCCCTCAATCAAGAACAAATTGATGATCCTCATATTGAACGTCTGATTCAGGCTTTTTCTTTGGTTGCAGCACGCATCGATAAAAAGTTGGACGATAGCTATAACGTATTTACCCGTTCTTTATTTGAAGTGATGTTTCCACAATACCTGAAACCATTTCCAGCCTGTTCTGTGGCGAGCTTCGAAGATGTTCAAAAGCTGAAACAATTTACAGAAGTACATGAAATTGCTACGGCGACAGCGCTAAAGTCTCGGAGTTTTAAAGGGGTGCAGTGTGAATTTACCACGACCCGTCCCGTGAGATTACTTCCTATTTTATTGAATAATTTAAATTTCAAAACCAATCCCAATGTACATATGCATTTAACTCAAAATGCGACACTGAGTTTGGGTTTTCAAATTTTCAATCAAAGTCTAAATTTACTGGTTCATGAAAAACTTCCCATCTATTTAGATGCAATTTCAAATTTTCCTTTACAGATTTTAGATAATATCTTTCAGCAGGATACGAAATTTTCTTTAAAAGTCGGTAATCATTTTATTGAAATTGATAACCCTTTTGAGGTGATGGGCTTTGATGAAAAGGAAAGTTTATTACCTATAGATCAGCATACCCATCATGCATATCGTTTGTTGATGGAATATTTTTGTTTTCCTGAAAAATTTAATTATCTGAATCTGAATTTAGGTTTTTTAAAACATTTAAGCCCTGAACAAACAGAGTTTGAAGTCCTGATTCATTTAAAATTGAATCTGAATGACCAGACCTGTATACAAAATTATACTGAACTCAATATAGCGAATTTTAAATTATTTTCGACACCGGTTGTGAACTTGTTTTATAAACAGGCCGAACCGCAGAAAATTAATCATAAAAAATTAACATATCCACTCATCACCGATGCACACCATCCAGAATTTTATCAAGTATATTCAATACTTGAGATGAATATGATTCGGGAAAAAAGTAATCAAGATCAAGTCACTTTTCCTGTTTTGCCATTTTTTGGTATGAGCCATTATCATCAAGATAATCAGCAATTTTTTTATAGTGTTCATCCTACGCAATTACACAATAAATCAGTGGAAATAGATTATTCTATTATCTCGAAACATTTATCACCCCAGAATAGCAAGTCGGATTTTATCAGCACACAATTGTTGTGTTGCAATCGTGATTTGCCATATGAGGCCTTAAGTCAGGCCAATCATGTGCTGTATTTAAATAATAGTAGCGTGGTACGGCGTGCACTTATCTTAAAACGACCAAGCAAGCCTTATTATTTTGAGCAAAATAAAAAAGAACAATGGCGCATTATTTCTCATCTCTCTTTAAATACCCTGTCTTTGATGAAAGGGGATGCTGTCAGCCATATCAAAGAATTATTAGAACTGTATAACTTGTCAAAATTTAAAGAAAATCATCTCATTATTAACTCGATTAAAAATATCCGTTTTTCGCTGACGCAAAAGCTGGTTGAGGCTAAACCTTTTCCTTTGTTTGTCCGTGGTGTCAAAGTGAATGTGGATATTGATCCCCACATTTTTAGGGGGCATAGCGTTTATATCTTTACTCAGCTTTTAAGTCATATTTTTAATTTAAAAGTTCAGATGAATAGTTATGTAGATCTCATCGTCAGTGATTCAAATACCCAACAGGAGTTATACCAATGCGTGCAGAATGTTGGTGGCAAGAAGCTTCTGTAATTGATGATCTCATCACCACACCTACAGGGTATGAATTTATTCAGGCGACACGTTTATTGAGACACAAACCGAATGCGTCTCAAACACGGTATTGGGCAAATGATTTTAAATTTTTTAGTTCGTTAAATCTTAAATTTCCTGTTGCTGAAATTGAGACATTAACGCTTGAAAATGAACACATTCATGTGACCAATTTGATCGTTGGCTTAACAGGG
Organism: Acinetobacter sp. BSP-28; assembly: GCF_044130285.1. Lineage (NCBI taxonomy): Bacteria > Pseudomonadati > Pseudomonadota > Gammaproteobacteria > Moraxellales > Moraxellaceae > Acinetobacter > Acinetobacter sp. BSP-28. The sequence continues at coordinate 12,347 of NZ_JBIQOB010000019.1, read as the reverse complement.
CTACAAGGTGCTTTACCTTATACCTATACGCATAAAATTAGCCACAGTGGTCGTTATCAAAAGATTGAAACAGTTAACTTTTTAGGCCTATTCAATCATAAGCTGACCGCTCAATATGTCGATGCAAGTTTGGCCTATCATTTACCCCTACGTTATGAAATTGAACAAGAAAATGATTATCTGGATATTCTGCATGCTTTGAATGGTTATGTAAGCCTTCAGCAGGATCAAGCCGAATTAGATGATTATTTCGCTGAATTTTCAGGTTTAATGCAGGGGCAAAATAATACGGCCTATGCTTTAAGCACTATGTTGAAGTGTATGTTTAAAAATAATTTTGAAATCGAAGAATTTATTGAAGAAAAATTTAAATTAGAAAACGAACAGAAAACTGCCTTAGGTGGCTTAAATGCAAATTTATTAGGTATCAATACCTTTTGTGGAGAAAGTATTCGACAAATTGATGGAAAAATAGAAATTAAAGCCGGACCATTATCCATAATGGATTATCTCAATTTTATGCCGAAGCAAAAACTGAGTGAAAAACTCAAAAAAATTCTATCCACCTGGTGTAGTCCAAACTTGATGGTAGATTTACGATTAATTTTAAAAAAAGAAGAAATTCAGCCTCTTTGTTTAGATTCACAATCAGAAATAGGGCTGGCACGAGGCGCTTTTTTAATGCCAAAACATGCTGAACATAATTCAGAAACTTGTTATGCATTATTGGGAGATATTCAATGATTAAACTCCTTTTGGGAACTTTCTGCAGTATTTTTCTACTGGTTGGCTCTGCTGTGATTTATTACTGGCGCGATATTCAATTCGCTCCATCAGCGCTGGATTTATGGTCGTACCTTATTGTTATACCTTTGATTTTGTCTTTAATTCTGCTTTCTCCATATCTCATTTCTCGAGCATATCAAGCGAATCAAAAACGTAAAGCACAACAGCAACGATCAGAACAACAAAATACTGCAGACTATCCATCAGAAAATGCTGTCAAAAGTGATGGGGTGCAATGGCTGCATCTTAATATTTTTTCGTCGTTTACATTCAATGCATTAGGTGAAAATAAGAGCATTATTGAACAATTAAAAAACTTTAAAAGTCCAGAACTGGACTATGATTTGACCAATGGCTATGGCTTACCGGTTTTATCCTACAGAATTGCTGCATTGGATGAAATGCTGGAAAATCAGCAAAATGAACAGGATGATGAGGAAGAACAGGGGCGTTTGCAACGAATAAAAGCTTTAATTCAATATCAATTAGAGCAACAAACTGAAATATTATGGCAAATAGCTGAACATTTAAAACAGTCTGCTTTTTTTTATGATAATGAACTGGCTTACCAGTATCGTATGCATCCTGCATGGATCGATCCAGTTGATCACACTGGTCAGGAAGAGGATCGACCAGTCCAGGTTGAACAAGTATCACGTCTAAATCGACTGAATATTCATGTTTTGTTGGCTGATAATTTAGTACATGTTTGGAATGAATCTTCAAATAATAAAAAGCTGCTTAATTTTGCAGAATCCTTGGGCATTATTTCACAGCAGATTCATATAGAGCACCATTTCCTCAGTCATGAAACGGGTTATCAAGACTGGTTGAATTTACTGCAGCATGTAGCGACGCAATCTCATGAAATATCGTTAATTATTAATGTAGATTCTGAAATTGACCAAGAATTTCTGGATGAAAAAACATGGTTGTCTGATCATTATTTGGCGGCAGAATTTTCATCAAGTTGGTGCCTGACTGCACAAAATCAAGAAATTAACCATATAGATGCCCTCAGGACTCTTAAAGTTGCACTCAACGTATCTGATTTATCGACTTGTTTTCATCAGGTCGTTCCTCATCATTCACAGCATATCCAGCAAGAACAACCCTTTGTCCTCATACTCGATGATCCAACAGAAATCAAAATGATTAAAAAAACCAACCAGGTATTTGCACCGACTTTAATCGAAATGCACCATTTTTTATTCACCCAACCATGTTTTGGACATACACAACAACTCGCAAAAATTTTTGGCTTTATGTTGGGCATGCATCTGCCGGAGGATCTTACAGCAATGATATATAGTCTCGATCAAGCTTCAACCCATGCTTTTTTCCAGGCAAGAATTGAAGAGAATCCCTCTGCATAACACGTCATTTAAATATCATTAAAATTAATAAAATAACGAGAATCGCATGTTTTATACCATCTTAGGTTATGCCTGGCAGTACATAACCAATCCTAAAGCTATCATTGCACTATCTTTTTTCGTGGCTTTGCTGTCCTCGCATAATGTTTTTCCCACAACTATTTTTTGGGCATTGATTATCGCTTATGTTTTAGCCCTGTTAGGCTATGGCATATATTGGCTTATTCAAAGAAAACGTCATGCCAAACAGGGTGCAGCGCTTGCCGAGGCGATTGAAAATGACACTCTGGCTGAATATGGCAAACAGAAAGATAAAGATGAATTACAGCGCATTAACCAGCAGATGAAAGAAGCGATCCAGCTGATTCGCAAGTCGAAGTTGGGCGATAAAAAGGGCAATGCAGCCCTATATGAATTACCCTGGTATATGGTGATTGGCAATCCAGCTGCGGGTAAAAGTTCTGCAATTTATCATTCAGGCCTTAAGTTTCCCTTTGAGGAGTCGCACCAAAAAATGGTGTCTTCAGGATTAAGTGGCACACGAAACTGTGATTGGTTTTTCTCCACAGAAGGTGTGTTGCTAGATACAGCAGGGCGTTATTCCGTTTATTCCGAAGATCATACGGAGTGGCTGGGCTTTCTGAATTTACTGAAAAAAAGTCGCAGCAAAGCACCCATCAATGGTCTGATTGTGATTGTTAGTATTGCTGAATTGATTAGCCAAAGTCCGGAAAAATCAATCCAACTGGCGAAAAGCTTAAGAGCACGAATTCAGGACTTAACTGAACGTTTAGAGGTTTTTGCTCCGGTCTATCTGGTCTTTTCCAAAATGGATTTAATTGCTGGTTTTACCGAATTTTTTGACTGTTATGAGGTGAGTGAGTTTGATCAGGTCTGGGGCGCAACATTACCCTATGACCCTAATTCTGCCAATCACGCGATGGAACTTTTTGAGCGACATTATTCGGTTTTATATGATGGTTTAAAAGGGGGCAGTACCACTCACCTAAGTCGACGTCATGCTCAAAATATCTCTCCGAGTGTCATGACATTCCCTTTAGAGTTTAAGAGCTTAAAACCGGCGTTGAAAACATTTATTGGCACATTGTTTGAAGATAATCCCTATCAGTTCAAACCGGTATTTCGCGGATTTTATTTCACCAGCGCCTTGCAGGAAGGGGTGATTGAAAGTCCAATGACCGAGCAGATTGCAGAGGATTTTCGTTTATCAAGAAATTCAAATAGTGAAAATGGAATTTCAACCAATTCCATCTCACAAAATCATGGTTACTTTTTGAAAAGTTTATTTTCGGAGGTAATTTTAAAAGATAAATATCTGGTGAAACAGCATATTAATCCGGGACGCAAGCGACAACGCCATCTTGCTTTTATTGCCGCACTATTGGGTATGTCAATTATCTTAAGTTTATGGGTTTGGTCTTACCGGAATAATCAACAGCTGATTGCCGATGTACAAGCAGATTTAGACAAAGTCGTATTGTTAGAACAGCAATCTGGGCAAGAATTATCAACACAGTTAAATATGTTGTTGATTTTACAAGACAGAATGCAACAGCTGGATCAGTTTGATCAAAATCGACCAATTAAGTTTGGCTTTGGTCTATATCAGGGCAATGAGTTACGTGAAAAATTAAAAAATGAATATTTAAATGGTGTGAAGCAAATTGTTTTATTGCCTACCCAGCAAAATATTGCGCAATATTTACAAGGCGTGAAAAGCAATGAAGCGACGTTAAAAGCCAATCATGTCAATGTAGAAATTAAAAAGGTTGCGAATAATCAACAATATTTGGAACCATCAGCAAGCAACCCACAAGATGCCTATAATGCATTAAAGGCTTATTTGATGATGAGTAATCCGCAATATATGGATTCAAGTCATTTAAGTGATCAGGTCACCCGTTTCTGGCGTTCTTGGCTGGATGCAAACCGTGGGCAAATGCCACGTGGTGAAATGATTCAAAAGGCAGAACAGATTTTATCCTACAGCATGACGTTAGCGAAGGATCAGAAGTTTCCAGTACTTGAGTCAGATACCCTGATGGTCGATCAGACACGTCAAGTTTTGTTATCCGCGATTCGAGGCATGCCTGCGCGTGACCGTGTCTATAACGAAATAAAAATGCGTGCGGCAGTCCGTTATCCAGCTATTACCGTGCAACAGTTAGCAGGAAACAAGAACCAAAATACAATACTGGGCAGTTATGCTTTACCGGGTATATTTACCTATAAAGCCTGGTCAAATTATGTCAAACAGGCGATTGATGAAGCGGCAAACCAGCCTATGGATACCAAGGACTGGGTTTTAAATAGCACACAATCGGATAACCTGACTTTTAGTGGTAGCCCAGACCAAATCAGTAAACAATTAATTGCCTTGTATAAACAGGAATATGTTGCTGAATGGCGTAAATTTTTAAATGGCATTCACTATGCAAAAGCCAATGATTTCAAACAACAGGCAAAAAACATTGAAGTCCTGGGTGAGCCAGAAAATTCACCTATTCGTGCGATGATGGAAGGCATTGCCCAAGAAACCAGCTGGGACAATCCGGTGGTTCAGGCAGAATTGGCTGGCTCAGAAATGGGGTTTGTGGCGTGGTTTAAACGTAAAATTTTAAGCAATGATAATGCTAAAATTTCTCAGCAAGCTTCGAGTCAAGCCCAGGGCATGATTGCCAAAGAATTCCAGATGTTCTATCAAATGGTACGTAAGCGTGATGATCAGCAAAATAAATCTTTATTAGATGAATACATGCAATCGCTTGCCCAGGTGCGCAGCAAATTTAATGATTTAAAAAGTGCAGGGGATATTGGTCCTTCAGCAATGACTTTGGTGAAAGTCACGATTAATGATCAGAATTCTGTCTTTAATAATAGTCAAAAAGTTATTGATGAAAAAATGTCCATCGGACTGAATGAGCTTGATCAGCAATTGCTACAAAAATTATTGATGCGGCCCTTAACCCAGTCATTTGAAAGTTTATTGATTCCAATGCAGGATGAAATCAATAAATTATGGGTGATCCAAGCAACTCAGCCTTTTACTGAAAATCTGAGCCAAAAATATCCTTTTAATTCTTCTGCGACCTTACAAGCTACCAGTAATGAAATTAGCCAAATTTTTGGTGAAAACGGCAGTATTGCACGCTTTGTAAAAGACCAGCTGGATCCTTTGGTGATTCGTCGTGGCTATAGCTTAAGCTCTAAAACCTGGAAAGATTTAGGCGTGAGCTTAAACCCTCAATTCGTTATGAATTTCCAGAGCTATGTAGCGCCAAGTAATGGCATGGCAACAGGTGAGTTAAATCAAAGCCAAGGAGCAGCTGTAGCAACCAATCAATCAAACTTCCAGTTTTATCCCTTAGAAAATCCACAATTACTGTCTTATACCATTGAAATTGATGGTCAAAGAATGGTCTATGAAAATGGCATCCAACAGTGGGTAAATTTTGTCTGGCCAAATCCGGGAACGATTCCGGGTGCGCGTATTACCGCAGTCGATTTAGAAGGTCAGACCCATACGATTTTTGATGAACCTGGAGAGTATGGCATTAACCGCCTCATTGATAGTGCGCAGCGTACTCAACGTAGTGGCAGTTTTGAGATGATCTGGAAAAATCAGCAAAATCCAGACATGGCGGTGAAATTGAATTTCCGTTTAATTAGTGGAAATACGGGGCATATTGGTTCTAGTCGTGGTTATGCTGGAATGCAATTGGTGAATCAAGTGGTCAATAATAAATCAGTTCGTGTTGTTGCTGCACAAACCGCACAAACACCGGTAAGGACAGTGAAAACTAATGTTAGTTCTGCATTATCGGGGCTCAATGGAGGAGCATCACCATGATTTACACAATACATGATCAGCACAATCAAAAGAGCAGGAGATTATTGATGTATCAAATGAAAACTCTACCACTTTATTATGGTAAATATCCTACACGTGGTGATTTCCTGAAAACTCGTGGTCAGTCTTCTTTAATTCAATTGCTCGATCGATGGATTACTGAAGCACTTGAAAATGCTATGCAATCATCAGACTTTCATTCATCTTATATAAAACTACCGGCTTTGGATTTCTTTATCGCCAATCCACAAGAAAGCAAGTTTTTGGCGGCTAATTTAATTAGCAGTGAAGACAGTTCAGGGCGACAATTTCCAATGGTATTGGGGCATTTATTGGACGCTGAGCTACCATATGACAATATTCTGTATGCTCCTTATAGCTATAAACAGACATTGATTCATTTGTTTCAACAAAATAGGGGCATGCATTCTATACGTAACCCAGAAATTTTACTGGAAAAACTGGGTAAATTAAGTAATGAAATTCAATTATTTACTAATATAGAAAGTGCAGAATTTTATGAGCATCATACTCTTTATTCATTTGCTCAATTAATGAAATTAAGTGCTTATGAGCTTGCTCAAAGTATGATTGGTCTGGGATTATTGTTACAGCCAGTGATTCAGCAAGGCACCATGCGATTAAAAAAAGCACTTATTTTACCTATAAATAATTCAGTTTATTGCTATGAAATTGCTGCTTTTTGGGTTTATTTAATTAGTCATTTTATTGCTAAACAAAATGTTGAGCTATTCATTGGAATTTTACATAGCGATTTGCCAGTACTTTTGGTTGGATTCCAGGGTGCTGATATTATTGCATTAAGTGAAATATTTAATCAAAAAATGGATTCTCAGCATTGGGTTTCATTGGTTCAGGCCAACTGGATTGATACTTATTTAGAACAAAATGCGGGTTTAGCTGCCTTGGAACAATCCTTAACGGAGCGCCAACTTAGCTTAAGTCAAGGTATGAAACTGTTTAGACAAACGTTTATTGCAGAATAAAAAATTATGAAAAAACAATATATTAAAAGTATTTTTTATATCACTTTATTAGCTTCAAATTTAAGTATGCTTGTTTATGCAGAACCCATTGTTGTTGAAGGCGCTGTACCCAATGAAGCCAGTAAACAAGCAATCTTAAATAAAATGTATGCAGTGTATAGTACAGATCAAGTGATTGATAAAATTAAAGTTAAGCCTGTATCTGCCCCCAATGGCTGGAGTGATTCTGTTGCAAAAGTGATTACGCCAGATTTGAAAAAAGTTAAACAAGGAAAATTAACTGCACGTAGTACACAGATTGAATTAAGTGGAAAAATGTCAGATCAAAATGATATTCAGCCCACAACAACATATTTTCAAAGTCTGGTACAAACGCCATATCGTTTAAATACACAATTAACGGTAAATCAGGCTGAACAGAAAATTATTGATGATGCTTTAAAAAATCGCATTATCGAGTTTGAATCGGGTAGTGCAATTTTGGCAGCATCAGGAACCAGAATTTTGGATGAAATGGCTGTGGCTTTAAATAAAGTGGGTGGCAAGAAAGTTAAGATTATTGGTCATACAGACAGCTCGGGTGATGCAGAAAAGAATCTGATATTAAGTCAGCGACGTACAGCTGCGGTAAAAAAATATCTAATGGATAAAAGCATTGCTTCGGACAGATTAAGTGTCGAAGGTCTAGGTTCCAGTAAACCTGTAGCAGATAATGCAACCGCAGATGGACGTAAGAAAAACCGTCGTATTGAGTTTGAGGTTCAATAGGTTATTGCATTTAATACTCTACGGAATAAGGAAGCAGAACACTTCCTTATTCGTTTTTGATCAGGCATCCTGAATTCTACGCCAGGGTTTTGCCTGTTCAATTTCATAGGCCAATTCAATTAAAGTTTTTTCATCACCAATATTGGCAGAAAGTTGCATACTAATTGGTAAGCCATCCACTTGTGTTTGTCCCATGGGGATGGACATACCTGGAGCACCTACCACATTCTGAATTGGAGTAAAGGTAACGTAATTTTGAATCCGATCAAATAATTGATCAAAGGGAAGCCGAGGTGATAGATAACCAATTGGTGGGGTTGTATGGGCTAATACAGGTGAAAGGAGAACGTCATAGTGATTAAAAACGTCTCGATACTGTTGCTGCATTCTTTTTAAACGGTACAAAAATAACGGTGTTTTGTAAAAGTTCTTTTTGTAGAGTCCGGCAAGTCCCACCGTTAAATTATCCAGTTTTTTGGCATTAAATCCTGTCCCAAAGGCTTGTTTACCAAAGGTTTGCAGCATAAAAGATAAAAACCCCCAATATTCACTAAAATCATCAACAAAACTGATAGATATAGGCAACTTAAACTCTTCAACATGATGACCCAAATCTGCAAGTAATTTCGCAGTCTGATTGAGGGTGGACGATGTTTCCTGATCAATTTGGCCTGTGATGGATTGAGTAACCAAACCAATGCGTAAACGGCGCTGGATCGGCTGTTCGATTAGGCCAATTTTAGGCAGTTTTTTATTATAAAATCTTTGTTCCATACCGGCATAAAAATAAGCCGTATCACGGACACTACGGGTGACTACACCTTCACTAATGATATTGATGGGTAAAGAACGTGCTGCATCACTATCAAAAGTACGACCGCGACTGGGTTTAAGACCAATCAAACCACAACAAGCAGCGGGAATGCGAATTGAACCGCCACCATCATTGGCATGCGCAATAGGCACTACACCTGAGGCCACCATTGCAGCAGAACCACCGGAAGATGCACCGCAAGAATAGTCCGTATGCCATGGATTGAAAGTCGCACTGCCATCTTTAAACTCTGTGGTGGCATTTAAACCAAATTCTGGCATGGTCGTTTTGCCTAAAACGACAAAGCCCTGGTCTAAAAATTGTTGACTGATCTTGGGATTAATTAATACAGTCTTGCCATTTACTGCTTTAGAACCATGACTGGTTGCAAGGCCCTGATAATCGGTATTGTCTTTAAAAAAGAAGGGCACACCTGCAAAAATTCCTGTTTGTTTGAAACGGGGTTTTGCTAAAGCACGCTCAAAACATTCAAGCTGAATTGCATTGAGATGCGGATTGACGCGTTGTGCACGTGCAATTGCCGCTGCAGTTACTTCCTGTACAGAAGCCTGTTTATCGCGAATTAATTGTGCGATACCCACGGCATCTAGATCGCTCATTACATCATTATCAAATGCATGAATACGTTTAAAATTTTGTGATTCCATATCATTATAGCCCCATATTTCCCAATATTTTTGTTTTTCATTTGGTCTGATTTTAATCAGCATAAGCGCAGACTACTGATCAATGAATCATTTTACAGCATAATGACAATATTCGCTGTCAATTTAAACTAATCATCCACGATAACGCTTTGCAGCGTAGAAATAACCTTGTCCAATGAATGTTGAATTGAATCAGACCATGCAAATGAACAATTAATTCTTAAATAATGCTGTTTTTGTGCGGTGATGTTAAAAAGTTGACCAGGTGCAATGCCAATTTGCTGCTGGATGAGGGTTTCATAAATGTACATGCTATCTACATTTTTAGGCAGTTTAAGCCATAAAAAATAACCACTTGGATGATATTCAACTTTACATCTGGCTGGTAGATTCAACTCTAAATATCTATAAAATAACAATTTATTATGCTGTAAATTTTTACGTAAATTGCGCAGATGTTTTTCATAATGAAAATTGGATAGAAATTCCACTAAAGCGCTTTGCAGTAAAGAATTGACTGAAATCGTGCTCATTAATTGCAGGTGCTGAATATGCTGTGAGTATTTTCCGGCATGTACCCAACCCACCCGAAACGTCGCACCCAGGATTTTCGAAAAAGAAGAGCAGTGCAGGACTAAATTATTTTGATCATAATAGGTCATCGGTAAAGGCTTTTTATGGCCAAAATACATTTCCTCATACACATCATCTTCAATCATATGAACTTGATATTGATGTAATAATTTTGAAATTTGAAACTTTATATCCTCTGAAACGGTAAAACCTACCGGATTATGGCTATTTAGCATGAACCAGCAGAGTTTTACCGGATAGGTTTTTAAGATATGTTCAAAAGCTTCCAAGTCAAATCCATGTTTAGGATGTTCAGGAATAGTGACCACTTTTAGGCCTAATCGTTCAGCCGCTTGCCAGGCACCATAAAAAATATTTTGCTGCAAGATAATATAGTCACCAGGTTTGGCAATCGCTTGTAAGGCCAGGTTTAGTGCATCCAAAGCACCCGATGTAATGACAATGTCATCTGGATCAGTGGGTATGCCTTGCATACAATAGCGTTGGGCAATTAGTTTGCGTAATGAAAAATTTCCTGGAGGCAAACTATCAATGGCATCATAACTTTTTTTATTACGTGCGATTTGTCCCATAATTTGCGTTAGTTTTTTAGAATAGACCAAATCACTGTCTGGAAATGCCGAACCAAATGGAACGATGTGTTCGCCTTGAATGGATTTGAGATATTTAAAAATTAATGAATTGATCTCAATATTGGAATTGAGAGAAACAATTAAAGGTGCATTGTGTTCATGGTCTGCATATGTATTTGCAATGTAGTAGCCAGATTTTTCTTTCGCATAAATTAAACCTCTAGATTCAAGCTCTTGATAAGCATTCATCACAGTAATGAGGCTAAAGCCGGAAAGCTGCACTTGTTCACGTAAAGAAGGGAGTTTTTCATGGGCTTTAAGTGTGCCACTTTCAATCAATTGTCTTAATTGATGAGCAAGCTGTTCTGACTTATACATGTTGAAGTGTGAGTTATAGAAAGTGACTGTGTATAAATATAGCGCTATTTAATCAATATTAAAGTATTTTTATAACAGATTTGTTTGAAAATACTGATCTGTTATAAATTTTATGTCTGATGTTGTATCTATCAAATTTGAAAATATTTGCAATACTAGCCAACAATTAAATGCAAACGCATGATGAAAATATACGTACAGATGTGGAAATGGAGTTACAAATGTTTGAAATATCGCAACTAAATTTGATCCATCAGTTGCTGTCAGGATATGAAATTTCTCCGCAGATTGAAGGCTTAATTAAGCAAAAATATTTAAATGTCGAAGCTACGCTACTCAGAGCAAAAATGCTCAGACAAATAGAAGAAGCAGGGCATATTGCTATTCTGCAAGACCCCCTTACAGTGCATGTTGAAGATTTGGCTTATTTATTTTCACCCTTTATATTGGCAAACTTGAATCAAAAGGTTGTTTATTACACAGTCAAAAATGAGCAAAGTTTAAGCATTTTGTCACGTTATTATCAGGCCAACCAAAGTAACATTAGTTTTAATTTTGATGAATTATTGGATAGTTTAGGACTATCTATACAATTAAATGAGGATGAAATGAGCCCGAAAGATTCATTTTATTTAAATTTAATCAATGCTTTATGTAATTCAAAAATATCTAGAATAATTTGTATTACGCGTTTAGATATCAATCTGGAGCTGATTAATCTAATCGCTCATTTTCTGCATGTGCAGATTCAAATCATCACACTGGAAAATCAAACTGAATATATAGATATAAATAAAATCAATATGTTACAGTTATTATTTAAGAACAAAAATGATGAATATATACAACTTTGTACAAAGCTTTCTAAAATTAATGGTAAATTACTGAAAATATTAGATTTATATAGTCTTGATCAAGCACAATTACTGGTAGATGATATGTTTTATTCCGAGCATATTTTTGAAAAGCTTTCGGTCTATGGTGAATATATGCAAACTAAAATTCAATATCATTAAAATAAAAAAGCAGCATTTTTGATGAAAATATGCTGCTTGATCGTAGCTGTAGTTATGGCTGTGATTATGTAGCAATTAGGGAAGATATGAATTATCGGCGCCAACTACGAATGCGACACCGATACAGAATAACAAAGCATAAATCCCAAACCAAATAATGGCTCGCTTGAACGCTTTATCTGAAATTTCACTGTCAGCGTATTTTTGCTGTTTTTTTGGCTCTTGATCGTTCATCAGCTTTCTCAATTTGGCTATCTGTCAGGTTAATTATTGACGATGTAACAGAGCATCTATAGATACAAAAAAGTGAAATATTTATATAACAGTTATAGTTATTAATTTGCGGTTGTGAATTGATGAGGCATATTCATACTTATTACAGGATTTAAATTTCTTTGTTCAATGATTGCTTTCTGAGCTTTACGACTCGGCATACTTTTCTTGGCGCGGGAGCGTTTATTCTGCTTTTCCAACTCTTCATGTTGCTGTTGAATATG
>NZ_JBIQOB010000018.1:0-74126 GCF_044130285.1 Acinetobacter sp. BSP-28 | reverse complement strand
CAGGTCAATTTATTTGAAAGGAAACTTTTAAGGTCACTCTTTGTGCCTGATAAAAAATGGCGAAAACAAGAAGAACCTCAATTGAGGTTCTTCTTGTGATATTTGTGGGACAGCAGTGGACTTGTATCACCCTTATGAAGCTCTCCCAAGTGACTACACCGATATGGCTGTAAAGTTTTATACAAATACTATGAACACTGTGCCTTATGTTGAATTAAAAGCATCTCCACTTAAGCTTTTACAAGGTCACAATGTTTATGGTTTTGAATCTATAGAACTGGGCGCTTTTCACATGCTCGGAATGTTTTTTGAAGCTTTCCCGAAGCTCACATCAATTTTAGACGTTGATAAAACCGAAGTTCTTTGTCTCGATACAACTTATTTATTCAGATTGCCACACCAGAACATGGTTCAACCTGTTTTGGATTACATGTCTAATCTTGCATCTGGGCATCGTAAAGCTCGTCAAGTTAAATATGATAATTACATTACTTGGGGCAATGATGGTGCCAGTGTTCGACCTAAAGCCTATGGCAAATTTGAAGAAGTAAAAAGCCAGTTAAATAAAATTCAGAAACAAGCAGAGAAGGGCTGTATGCGCTCTAAATCACTTGTTATGGCTATGCATGATGCTTTGCCTTTTGCTAATGCTGTTCTTCGTTTGGAAGGACGTATTTGTAAGACCTATCTCACTAAAAACGGTTATCCGTCCAATTTATTTCAGCTAATCAAGCTTCAACATGAACAGCCAGAATTATTGCTACGCCTCTGGCACGTAGCTTTTGACCCGATCTTAGACACAATGAAGGGTAAATATATGAATTTTACATCTGATGGTGAAATCTTGGATTTACTCAAGTCCAAGTTAGTTACTTATACCAAGACAGGTAAGCCAAGCTATACCAAAGCTAATAATGCTATGAAATTTTATGCATTGGTCCGTCAAATTGGATTGCAAGCTACTAAGAATCTTTATAACGAAAGAACTTTTTACGATGCCGTTAAATCTCTTTTAGATGTTGGTATTTCAAAATCACATCTTCAAAACCTTGCCAAGAATCCTAACGGTAAAGTTATTCCATTTGTTCGTATGTTCGAACTCAAGATCTGCGACCAGCAGCCATCTGACTATCAAATTCCAGTTTCACAATACAGCCCAAGTAAGGGCTTACATTTAGTTGCCTGAGGAGGCTTTTACCATGCAAGTTCAATTTAATAAGCGTCAAATTTTGCCATCAGTTTACCGTTCTGAAAAAGACGGTAATAAACGTGCATTTTTATCTACGACAGTATTGTCACCAGTGAAATATAACTTAACGCCAATGCCTGGGATGATGCCAGTTGAACAGATCCAAGCGGTCTTAGAAGAATGTGCCGACAACGCTCAAGAAGTCGAAATTGAATTTACAGAGCAACAAACCAAGTTTGGTGCACAGATGCAAATTTTCAGTGTTAAGCCAGTGCCGAAGAAACAGCCATGAAGTTTGTATTCATGCCTTATGCATTAGATCCGTCACCGCCATTTACTGATAGTTATTGGGAAAACCGTGGCTGTGAATGGTTTTGGTCTGATGATTATTTATTATAAATCAAAGGATTAAAATACATCATTTCGTATAATGTATATTATGTTAAATCCGATACACCTAACAATAACTTCATATCCTTCTTTCTTAAACTATAATTCAATAACTTAAGTAATTTCTATTTCAATCATAAAATATGATATGTTGACCTTAAGAATACTTCATAAACTTTACTATGTTTTCTTTAAAAACAATTCATTTGGAAAAGAAAGTTTCAAACGAAAATCAAATTATTCTTTTATTTGATCTGAATTCATCTTGTCCATGTTTGTACCCTATGTTGTACACCATGAAATTTCTTAGATTTCAAAGTATCTCTACTCAGCATGCAGATTTAATAGCAATAAAATTTTGGTATGAATTTTGGTTTGAAAAGTTTGCCACATCCTTTTGTGAGTCGTTTTACTCTACATCTTATAATTTTGAGATCATCCAAGTTGAAATTGATAATTTCATTGTCTATTTAGAAAATAATAAAAATTTTGATAGTAATCTTATTCGGCTAAGAAATACAGACCACATCAATTACACAACAATTGGCCATAGAATTAGATCCTTTCTAAAGTTTTACAACTTTTTGATTGATGAATACTTATGCATCCAATCACAGCCACAACTCACGTTGAAGGAAATTCAAAAAATCAAAGAAAACTTAAATAAATATATGAAAATAAAGAAAAAAACTATAAATAACTTTTCAAAAACCAATAAAACAATTAAAAGTGAGATAAATCATAATTTTAAGAGTATTTGAGGTTGCTAAACGACATCATGGAATGCCCGAAGATTATGCTAATTTCTATTCAATAAAAGCTTTGCCCCTTGAAACAGCATATTTAAATTTCTTACCATCTAGAGCGCCATGGTTTACAAAGTGGGATTCCCTAAATGAATACAGTATTGAAGCTCTCAAAGATTATCTTAGAAATTTAATTAAAGTTTGCAACGCTAGTAATAAAGGTCAAGTTCTGGGGGCTTTATCCTTTCCAATAGAAATTAGTCCAAATTTGCAGTTAGACATCACTTGTACAATAATGAATGATAAAAATGAGGCAAATGAGAGATCTCAAATAGTTTCTATTGGCTTAGAATTAGAAAGAAATATAGAATTCAGATATTTAAAATTTAAGACTACTACTTCTGATAATTTTTCTTGTGTTGGAACAGCTTTCCCTCACCATAGATATGGTCATTGGTCTGTTGAACAGGATTCTAGAGGTATATACATCCCTATCATTCCTGACACTGAAGTGAAAATTATAGGCCAGTCAGATAATAATCTTATTAAATATCTATTAAATGATATGGAATTTGGTGTGTCAGGTTATTGGAATAATGAGTGGAAAAGGTCATATCCTTCAAAAATGAAATCAAAATGTGTAACTTACACACTGCTTTCTCCACAATATTTTCAATATATAGGAAATACTGAAACTGAATTTAAATATGTATGTAAGGTAAATATTGCTTCAAAAGAACGGGACTATAGTGACTTTCAATTTGAAGAATTAACGATTGAAATTTAGCTAGGTGATCTCAAATTAACATTCAATACCATCTAATAAAGTCTTTGTTAGATGGTATTGAATTTCTTTAAAAGCTATAACAAATAAGGTAAAACCAACTTTCTAAGAACTTATAACTTCTAAAATTTTAGTGCTATGTATATTTCTATCGGGATTTGTATGAGTCACCACCGATTTGGTAGATATATTTTAATGAGTGGTGGATTGCCACCACTCTCCCAGAAAAATTTAGTTTATGCTTAGTGCCATTTCCAAAGAACTATGCGAAAAAATTAAAAAATTAATAACACCTAAAAGAAACATAAATTACTTCAAAGTTGTTCTAATAAAATAGCAGTATCAAATTGAGTATCATTAAGCTCACAATCATAAAAGCGTTCTGTTAATTGTTTAAGATTTACGAGTACTATTTCAATTAATTATTCACAATCTGAATAACTACTAAGTAAAATATTTCGCTATTTTTCTAATAGAACATCTAGAATCTTACATTTTGGTTCTTCAGCCATTATCGTGCCCCAAAACAATCAAAATTAACTTAACCCTTAAACATAATTTTTTTTAAAAAACCAGTCTACAAATAAAACCACTTACACACCGCAATAAAAATCATCTATAATACAAACACTTATTTAAAATTAACATTATCATTAAAACCTTAAGGAGATAAGAATGCTAAATCGTCGATTAACTGCTTTAGTGATAGGAATTTCTAATTATGAAAATACAAGTTTTACTTTAAAAAATCCTGTTAATGATGCACAAGGTATTTCTGAAAAGTTAACTGAGATTGGTTTTAGTGTAACAACATTAATCGATGCTACAGTTGAAATGATAGATACTGCAATAGATACATTCCGAGATAATTTAAATAGTAATGATGTAGGTCTTTTTTCTTTGCAGGTCATGGTTTCGAAATCGAAGGACAAAATTTTTTAGCAGCAGTCGATACGGAACTAAGATGTATAGGTTCTGTAAAACATCACTCTTGTTCTTTAAGCCGTCTAATCGAATATATGTCAAGATGTTCCAACTCCACAAATCTAATCATTTTAGATGCATGTAGAAATAACCCTTTCAATAATAACCGCTCTGGAGGTTCTGGTAGATCTACATTTTCTCATCTCCAAGTACCTAAAGGTACTCTCATTGCTTATTCAACATCCCCAGGGCAAACATCTCAAGATGGTGTAGGACGTAACGGTCCTTATACCGAGTCCCTAATGCGTCATATCACGACGCCAGATATCACAATTGAGGAAGTGTTTAGACGTACTAGAAATACTTTATCAACAATCACAGCTGATCAACAAACCTCTTGGGAGCATACCTCACTAACGAGTGAATTCATGTTTAAAGTTAGTGTTTTTAATACTATCCCTGAAACACTATATTCAAAAGACTCCTTAGCAGATAAAAACTATTTACTTCCAATAAATAGTGTTTTTTCTACAATTATAACTGGACTAAAATCATATAATTTTTACAAACAAAATACTGAAGTCAAAAAATTAACTACTGAAATATTAAACTCATTTTCAAATAATGAGTTGTTTATTTTAGGTAGAAATATATATCAATCAGCTGTTGGTGGAGCTAATGATTCAAATGAATTTATTGAAAATTTTAGAGAAAAAACAAATTCTCTGGATGCCGAAAAGAGAAAACAACTTCTAGATGGTATTCTTTTTGAGATTTTCTTCGATTCAACTGGTAATCTTCGAAATAATTTCAAATTTTCAAAATTTAATCTTGTATTTACATTGCGTGCATTTGATGAATTCACCAATAGCTTTAATTTCATAGCAGACATTTTATCTAATTATCCTAATAGATTCTATCAATTCCCAGGAAGACAAAATCCCGTTAACCTAGATATAATTCTACATTCGACTCAATCGGGTGAAAGTGTTATAGATGAAATACATCTACAAGGAAACAATATTCTTAGACTAGAAAATGATGTTGCACAAAATGAATGGGAAGAAAATAAAGAATATTATCCAACAAATAGAAGAAAATTAATGAATATTTTATCAACAGAACTAGTAACCCCTTTAGATTTAATAACAATTAATCTAATACCTGAACCTGTTGATGAAAATAAACTACTTTATCCTAGCAATCATATACTTTTAAAGAAATAATTCCAACCCCAGCTATTTAATCTAAAGTAGCTGGGGTTTTAATAAGAATATAAAAGCTCAATGCTCAATTAAAATATAAATAATAAAGAAAACTATGCTATAGATACTGATCTAATGTGGTAATTTAAATAATTCCACTCCAAATATTCTGGCGCTAATGTTGCTCTTCTCATATTTGAAAAAATTCGAACAAACTTGATGACTTGACGATTTTATTAATTTTAGATGTGAATGTCGCTATTTACGCACATGGGAAAATAGTTTGCTTATTAAACCTATCCAAATAAATGAACTATTTAAAAACTAGCTTCATTAGGCTACTATACCAGTATAATATACTGTATTTGTCCAGCATTCATTTTTTAGTATCAAGTATCTTAAATTTATGACTTACATGATTTATGTATACATTACTATAATCAACAATTATCAACGCTATTTTATACCTAACTTGTCTTAGTAATATACTTCAACATGTAATAATTTCATCTATAAGGTCCAAAAATAAACACCATCAGGGCCGCCATGAAAGAAAATTTAGGGTTACACAATATTATCTTTGCTTCTATGCAAGTAATTACTAATCATGTGCTATTGTTTATAAAATATTAATTTGCTGATGTTCTAAATACTTTATACCTCTTTTGATTTCATCAAATAATTTCCCCAAGGTAGATTTATAGCTAGCGTTGGCATCCACAAAAACAGAATCTCTTGTTTTAAGAATTAAAATGCTATCTAAGAAAAAATATAAGACATCTCCCTTCTTATCAATATATCCATTTTTATGATCAACACCTATAATACTTCCAATCTCCCATTTCTCTTCTAACGAGCATAATTCAAAATTATTTTTATTTGCTTTGCAACTTAAGCCTTCTCTAAGTTCATCCAAACTTATTTCAGATATATCTTTCAAAAAACCGTCTTTCAAAAAGACAAATTTATAATTCTCAATCTTAAAAAGTTCGTAAATTCTAATTTCACTTGGTTGTTCAAAAGTCTCCATCTTATATATAACATATGGTATCGTATTATGTTTTAGACAATTATTAATATCCAAATAAACATTATACTTTACACCTGATGAATTACATGGATTACAGTAAAATGGCAATATGCACTCATGAAAATCAAAAATTTCCTTAGGTAATTTAAAGCTGCCGTTAGGCTTATCAAAATCAAATAAAATTCTTCTCGGAATATTCACTCCATATTCGCAAAGCGTAGATGATAAAGCATCCCCTAAATAGCAAACCCAATAATCATGAATATTTATTTCGTTAAGAGGCAAGCCACATTCTTCTTTAATCTTTATATCAAATTTTTCTCTATACAATTTTAAAGATTTTTTTTCCTTAATAGACTTATCATACCTACTATGATTTATTATTAAATTTTTATTTACATTGCGGTATTGAACTTTTCTTATTTTCTCAATATTGGCCCCAATAACCAACATGCAATAAATAAAATAATAATCTATTAAAGTAGCCATTGCATTTAATGATGCATCATTTAACGTCTGATTTAATAAAGAAAGCTTAGAATCAACCAATTTATTATTTTTAAAATCATCCATGCACTTTCTTTGAACATCAACCCTCTGGGTAACCAAACAATAGATACCATCAATTTTCTGAAAAATATCTTCTTTAACATTATGTGATAATTGAAAATTATCCATGATTCCCTCGTTATAAAAAACTACTTAATCTATCTTTTATATTGTTTGTTACAAAAAAACTCAAACAAGAATTAAAATCAATAATACATTGTTTGAGCGGTAAGAGCTTATCAAATACCGATTGACTTAAGATTATAGAATACTTCTATACAACATACAGAGGCAATTACAATCTTAAAAATTATTTACAACACCAATATTTAAAAAATAAAAATACTGAATAGCCACCGATTTTGTAGACACCTTTTAATTAGTGGTGGACTCCCACCACTCTCATAGGCAAATTTAGTCTATTCTTAAGACCTTTTTAGTAGGAAAATATGTATTCATAGCTAGGTTCATGAACCAAATATTTTATAAGTTATAACCTTATCACTCTAAGTAATTAAATTTATTGTTTATTAAATATAAACTTAATTGTGAACTAGGTTCTAGGTGAACATAAGTTAAATAAGATATCTAAGATTGCGCCCTAGATCCGCTTGCACGTTGCGATGACTACTTAATTATTAGAATTTGACTATTTAAATATTAGGTAGTCATCGCATGCCACACTTCAGTATCATGAATAATGATGGAACTCCTAAAAATTTCAATCCTTCGTTAACCCTGGATTTAACGGTATCAATATTATCGATTTCCTTAAAATCTTTCATTTTTTGAAAAATATCCATATGTCATTCATCACGCTCTATTTATATAAGGCTGCGCGTATATAATTAGACACGGTTCATTGGTTATTTTACTCAAGAATGAAGAATACATTTTCTGACAGCAAGCAAGTAATTACGGTTTCAACATTTTCCGATCTTGTTAATACGAATTTTCAAGGCAATATGAATGCCATTTGCTGGTCTAGAAATTTGCTTGGTGATTTCAAAGAAATCGTGGATAAACTTGAATTAATTGAGAATATTACGGAAGTTTCTGTTGAAGATCTTTTAATACTGCAACTTTCAGAACAAGGCCATCTGGCAAGGGAAATTATCTTAAACGATATACAGCTATTAACAAATTGTGGCGCCTCTCCTTCTCTAAATTTACTTAAAAACTATGAACGGGATGATGAGCTAGATTTCATCTCCACAGATGTGTATTCGTATCATGTTGATCGTTCACCTATCGAAACAGATACTTTTTTATGTACTTATCATGGTTCTGCAAGCGATATTTTGCCTAATGATCAGGTTGAGCAAAAGATTTTGATTCCTGAGATCCGTGAAAAGCTCAAAGAATTACATGAGGGCCAAGAGACTGAGTTTGAAACATTCTTGGAGGAATATTTCTTTGATCTGCACTATCAGCCTAAATCCGATGCAAAGCCTTTGAACTTAGGCTTAGGGCATCTTTGGCGGCTAGCAGTAGATCATCCAACGCAACAGGTCTTACCCTGTGTTCATAGAGCTCCTGCTGAAAAGGATGGTGAGTATAGACTCCTATTGATTTGTTAAATATTTATTCGATATATAATGGTTGAACTTGATCTACAAAATTTGAGTGTTACATCTGCCCATTTCTTAAATGCTCTAGAGAAATGGGACAGATCGGCATCCTAAACGAATGTACAATTTCCTCAATAGCAGTGTATTTCGCTGTTTCAATAGGTACTCTACTTTCACTCACTTTACGTCAGTAAGAGAAACTCACTAAATTTAACTCAAAGTAATCCCTTAAGAAGGAAAAAACTTCCTACGCAAATAAGTAATGCAGCAAAGCATTTTTTAAGGACGCTCGGTGATAATGCATGCGCGGCTTTAGCACCAAACTTGGCTGTAAAGAAACTCATGATGCTAATGCCTAAAAAAGCATAAAGATGTACAAAACCAATGGTATTCGGCACATTCACTTGCGCTTTCATCCCAAAAAACATAAAGCCTAAAGCACCAGCAATGGCAATCGGTAAACCGCAGGCAGCGGATGTGCCGACTGCTTTTTGCATCACTACGCCATAATGATTGAGATAAGGCACTGTTAAGCTGCCACCACCAATACCAAACATGGCAGAAGCGATACCAATCCCTGCACCTGCTCCAACTTGGGTAGGTGTTGATGGTAATGATTTATTGGTATCAACAGCCTTTTTTGCCCCCATAAACATGTTATAGGCAACCCAAATCAAAAATAAGCCAACGATGAGCTGAAGATGAATCCCAGAGAGCCATCCTGCAATCCCTGCCCCGAAAAAGCATCCAATAGCCATTCCAGGTGCCAGATTTTTAAACACTGGCCACATGACTCCATCCTTTTTATGGTGAGCCATTAAGGAACTTATAGAAGTTACAACAATAGTCGCCAATGAGGTGCCCAAAGCCAAATGCATGACCACTGCAGGGTCATAGCCCATTTGAGTAAAGACGATATATAACAACGGGACAATGATGGTGCCACCGCCCACGCCAAACAGCCCGGCAGCGAATCCTGCAAATGCACCGATGACTAAAAAAATAATGAGTTCCACAAGATACTGACTTAAAAATATGAGTAAAAGAGGAAGTTAGGCAGTTTCTACATACCCTACTTGATGATAAGCACGGTTAAAGTAGACCAAAGCTTGATCTTCTTGATTTTTTTGGATTGCGACAATTGGACAAATAAAAATGGTATGTGTTCCCACTTCCTGGATTTGTTCAATCTCACAATCAAAGCTCACCAAGGCATCTTCTAAAACAGGTGCTCCAGTTTCAAGCTCAGTCCAATTGCCTAAGGCAAAGCGTTCATCTGAACTGAGTTTCGATGCAAAGGCATTAGAAAGCTGTTCATGCTGAGTGCCGAGAACATTCACCGTTAAAATTTTATTTTCCACAAAATTCGCATGTGAACGTGATGCTTTATTCATACACACCAACAAGGTTGGCGGTGTATCGGTCACGCTGCACACGGCAGATGCGGTGAAGCCATGACGACCTGATGCGCCCATTGTGGTGACAACATTCACTGCACTTGTTAATGAAGACATTGCATTTTTAAAGTCGATTGCTTCAACCATGATGAGGTTCCAAAATTTAAACGGTGTTTCTTAAAAAAAGCGCTATGCAGCAAGATCTTGCTTGCCCCATATCATCTGAATGGATATTAAATATGCCTGATATTTCAATCTTGTGGATGCCCCATGTTCAGAACCTGTGATTCATACACATGGAAGCACCCTAAAATATCACATTGCTTTGAAGATTAGCCTGCAAGCTCTTGGCGAATAATTTCCGCACCCGCACTTAGAGCATTCAACTTGCCACGTGCTACTTCACGCGATAAAGGTGCCATACCGCAGTTGGTTGATGGATACAATTTATCAGCATCTACAAACTGAAGTGCTTTACGTAGGGTATTGGCTACTTCTTCAGGTGTTTCGATGGTATTGGTGGCAACATCAATGGCACCGACCATCACTTTTTTACCACGAATCAGTTCAATCAGATCCATTGGCACACGTGAGTTTTGACATTCGAGTGATACGATATCAATCTTCGATTGCTGCAGTTTCGGGAAAGCTTCTTCGTATTGACGCCATTCTGAACCAAGTGTCTTTTTCCAGTCGGTATTGGCTTTAATACCGTAACCATAACAAATGTGTACAGCAGTTTCACATTTCAAACCTTCAAGTGCTCTTTCTAGGGTCGCCACCCCCCAATCATTTACTTCATCAAAGAATACGTTAAATGCCGGTTCATCAAATTGAATGATATCTACCCCAGCAGCCTCTAACTCACGCGCTTCTTGGTTCAAAATTTTGGCAAATTCCCAAGCCAGTTTTTCACGGCTTTTATAGTGACCATCATACAGGGTATCAATCATGGTCATTGGACCTGGTAGCGCCCACTTAATCGGCTGATCTGTGAGAGAGCGTAAAAACTTGGCATCTTCAACAAAAACTGGCTTTTGACGGCTCACGGCGCCAACAACACTAGGAACATTCGCATCATAGCGGTTGCGGATTCGCACCGTTTCACGTTTTTCAAAATCCACACCATCAAGATGTTCAATAAAAGTGGTCACAAAATGCTGACGGGTTTGTTCGCCATCGCTAACAATATCAATGCCCGCTTGTTGTTGTTCATGTAATGACAAACGTAGTGCATCTCGTTTGCCATCCACAAGTTCTTGATCTTGCAATTTCCAAGGTGACCAAAGCTTTTCAGGTTCTGCCAGCCAAGATGGTTTCGGTAAGCTGCCCGCTGTTGATGTTGGGAGTAAAATCGCCATGTCTAATCTTCTATCTCTAAATTCGTTAATCTGTTGTGTAAATCAAGCAGCGTGTTTTTGGTTCGCATTTTCGACTGTGAAGTTGGCAGCCCATTGCTCAAGGACTTCTTTGTATGGCTTGATAAAGTTTTCTTCAGTCCATTTGCCTTGTTTAACCGCTAACTGACCACGTTCAACACGGTCATACACGATTTGAGTTAATGAATAATCCTGATAGTTCAAGCTTGGTTTATAAATTAAACCTGCAACTGAATTGGTGTTGTAAATTTCAGGACGATACACTTTTTGGAAGCTTTCCATAGTGCTGATAGCGCTGATCAGCTCAAAATCTGTATAGTCACTCAATAGGTTATTTGCAGAATAGAATGCCAATGGCGCAGTCGCATTTTCAGGTTTGAAATAGCGAACACTTAAGCCCATTTTTGCAAAATAGTCGTCTGTACGTGAATATTCATCGTTTTTGTATTCGACACCCAGTACAGGATGGACATTCGCAGTACGGAAATACGTTTTAGACGTTGAAACGCTGAGGCAGATCACAGGCTGTTTGCTGAACTCAGCTTTAAACACGTCTGAATTCACTAAATGCTGATACAGCTTACCGTGTAAGTCACCAAAATCTTCTGGCTTCTCATTCACTTTACAGCCTAATGCTGGCAGTACAACGCTAAAGTCATAATCACGTACATAAGAAGAAAAGCTGTTGCCGATCATGCCTTCAATACGTTCATTGGTTTTGTGGTCTGTAATGGTGCTTTTCAGCATTTCAATAAATGGGAAAGTTTGACCGTTGCCCTCAACATCAAGTTCTGCAGAGATAATGTCAATTTCAATTGAATAACGGTCAGCATTCGGATTGTCACAGGTTGCCAAGGTGTTAAAACGGTTATTAATCATCGCTAAGGTTCGACGTAAATTTTCTTCGCGATGTTCGCCGCGCGCTAAGTTAGCAAAGTTTGTAGTCAGACGTGTGCTGTCTGCCGGTTGATAGTTTTCATCAAAACGAATGCGTTTAATTGAACATGCAAATTGTTGACTCATGGGAGTTGCCACCTAATTTTTAAAATTAAATTTCTGTATGCAGCAATTTATACGTCAAACTTAAGATGAATAAAAATGATTTAGTCTCATTAAAAAGTGAGAGAAATTCATGTTTATAGTTTTTATCATATTAACAAGGGATGCAAAGTAGAAAAGCTGGCTACCCAATTTTTGATAAGATAAATTCATTCAATTAGTATGAGATGATTGAGAATAAAGGTTTGGATTCTATTTTACATCATATGTAAATTTTATAAAAAACAATAGTTAATTAAATTTTTATCAAAAAATAGCTAAAATATTTACTCAGAAAAGTAATTTTTAAGGGCATAAATCGAATGCGGTATTTGACTTGAAAATTTCTCTCCATGAGATTTTTATTCTGTTATTTACGCAGGAGCAGCCGTCACTTTAGAATGCATCTAAAAACCACCTATAATGAATTTAACTCATCTCAAGCTTAGAAAATATCAACATATTCACCTATTCCTAATAGTATCTAAATAGCTTGATCTAAGGTTTAGATTTAAACTCTATGGGGTATGTCGAATAAACTTAGATATTAAAAAACTTGCTCTCGCAAAAGGTTATGAAGAAGATCCAACACCTACATTTAACACGAGCCACAATTTACAGAATCAAGCAGGTTATAAATACAACAGTGTAATCACGGTCCTGCAATACAATAACAAGAATATTCAGGCAGAGGCTCAACTAAAAGCCTGGGCTATCAACATTTAAAAAGGTAAATTCTTATGATTAATCCAGATAAAGAAACAGATGAAGAAGTAAATGAAGAATTTCCAGAAGCGGAATTAGACCCGCAAGAAAAGCAGGATCGTGAAATTCAGCGTGGTCAGTTAGGCGTAGACAAAGACCCACAGATAAAACGGGACCAAATCCGTCAGGAGCATCAGGATGAAGAGGATCAGAATCTATAGTCCTCGATGAGTTGATTCATCTGAGTAACAAATGAAAGCTTACTCTTCTTGTAGATAGCTATTTGTCAGATACTTTCTCTATCACCTGCGCTCTAGAATCACTTTGAATACGGCCATCCACCAGATTGATGGTGCGGTCACAGGTCGCGGACAAACGTGGATCGTGCGTCACCAGCAGTACAGCACAATCCCGTTCGCGATGCACTTTACGAAAGAGTTCAAACATTTCTGCAGCAGTGTGGGTATCCAGATTACCTGTAGGCTCATCAGCCAACAATAATGCTGGTTCAGTAATCAGTGCTCGGGCAATCGCCACCCGTTGTTGCTGCCCCCCCGAAAGTTCATTCGGTTTACGGTCAGCAAACTGTTCCAGACTTACTGCAGCAAGCAGTCCACGCGCGCGCTCGAGTGCCTGTTTATTCGGCTTGCCCTGAGTCAGCATCAAAGGCATCAGTACATTGTTTAAGGCAGTAAAGGCCTGAATAAGGTGGTGGAACTGAAACACAAAACCGATACTGTTGCCGCGTAGTGCAGTACGTCCGGTATCATCCATGTCACTGGTCGGCTGACCCAGCAAATACAGCTCGCCACTGCTGGGTTTGTCCAGCAAACCTAAAATATTCAATAAGGTACTTTTGCCGGAACCGGATGGACCGATCAGTGCAGCAAAGTCATTGCGTTCAATACGCAAATCAATTCCATGCAACACTTCAACTTCATTGGGCTGGCCAATATTATAGGATTTGCGTAGTGCTTCTAGACGCAGTACTTCCCGAGACTGATCAGACATGACGAATCGCCTCCACAGGGTCCAATGCTGCTGCCCGACGCGATGGTATCGCAGCAGCCAGTACACCGGTCAGCGTAGCTAATAACAAGGCCAGTATCACCAGATTGATTGAAAGAGGAATATAAAACAAACCGGGGCCAAAGGTATTGAATATCCATACCAACCCATAACTGACCACACTGCCTAAAATCGAACCCAGCAGGCCAAATATTGCCCCCTGAAACAAGAAAATTCGTAAAATTTGCAATTGGGTCGCTCCAGTCGCGCGCAAAATACCAATTTCCCGGGTGCGCTGCACCACACTGACCGACATCACACTGGCAATCCCAAATGCCACCGAAATAGCCACAAAAATAATAATCATATTGGTCGACAGGCTTTGTGCTGTAATCGCATTCATCAGCTGGGCATTGGTTTTAATCCAGCTTTCCGCTTTCAATGAAGTTAAACGTCCTATCTGTGCAGCAATATTATCTGCCTCGAAAATATCTGCGATGGTCAGGTCAATCACCGTGACACCGCCAGGTAAACTGAGTAGCGATTGTGCCTGTTTCAGGTCCAAATAGACATAGCGTGCATCGAGTTCGCGTACCCCAAGTTCGAAGATACCGGCAACATTGACCAATGCACTGTTCTCCTGACCCGTATCCAGTCGTAACTTGCTTCCTACCTGGACACCCAGATCTTTGGCTAACTGGCTGCCAATCATTACATCATCAGCCCCCACGCGCAACTGGCCACTCAGCATATATTCTTTCAGAGGAATGATCTGTTGATAACGTTCCAGATCAATACCCACCAACGCTACCGATGCGATTGCATCACCACGTTGTACAAAGGCAGGCCCGGATACCACGGGAGATACAGCGGTCAATACGGGTAATTGATCCAGAGTTTCGGTAATCTGCTGCCAATTGTTGATTGAACGCAGTCGCTGAGCCCGTTTATCTTCCTGTACTAATTGCACAGTCCCTGCGGGAGGCGGCACAATCTGGTTCACTTCATCCGGTGACAGCAAACGGATATGCGCCTGAGTACCCAAAGTCCGGTCGACAATATTCGACTGCAAGCCTTGAATTAAAGCGCTAATAAAAATAATGACAGCCACACCTACTGCGACACCCACAGTAATCATGATGGACTGTGCACGACCTTCACGCAAAAAACTGATTGCGATTGTCCATTCTGTCCAGAGCCGCCCGAAAAAGTTTTTCAATCGAATTTCACCGGTAATTCATTTTTGCTATCTGTATCATCAACCTGATGATTCAATGGTGTCTTTTGCGGTTTTAAGCGTACCCGTGCTCCATCTGTTAAGGATGATTCGGCATCTGCCAGTACCTGATCGCCGTCACTTAAACCAGACACCACTTCCGACATGGCCAGACCACGTAAGCCTAGGGTAACTGGCTGACGCTGTATTTTTCCGTCACGTACCAATAGCACGACAGCCTTATGGCCTTTTATACTGCTTAAAGCATCATTCGGAATAGCCAATGCCCGCTCTCGTCTGTTTGTTTCGACATTCACCGACACCGTCATATCTTGACGCAGAAAATCAGGTACTGGATCAACGGCTAATCGAACCTCTACCGTACCACGCTGCGGGTCAATGCTTGGTGCAATAAAATTGATCCGGGCTGGAAAAGCTCGATCTGGATAGGCATCCGAAATGACGGTCGCATTTTGCTGTAAAGCAAGTTGCGGTAAATTCCGCTCATCCAGAGGTACCCGAATCTCTGTATCTCCCTTCAATGCGATGGTAAATAATGTACGTCCAGGCTGGATCAGATCACCCGGTTCCACATCAAGTGTAAGTACTGTACCCGCGACTGCAGAGCGAATTTTAGTCTTGGCCAGTTGAGCCTGAGCCACAGCAAGTTGCTCACGAAGTTTGGTTTCCTCTACTTGACCCGGTGCCAGTGCTGCTGTTTTTAAACGTGCTGTTTCAAAACTGTTGCGGGCCACCCTTTCCGCTTCAACTGCTTTTTCTATTTCTTCTGCTGACAGTACGCCGGCTTCTAAATTACGTCTGCGTGCTGCTTCCCGACTGGCCTGCTCAAGCTGCGCTTTGGCCGTGGCCAGTTCTGCCACTGCCTGTGGACGCCTGCTGGACGCCAATTCGGTCAGTGCGAGTTCAGCCTGTCGTACTTGTGCAAGCAGTTCATCCGATTTCAGGACCAATAGCAAATCGCCCGGGGCAACCTGATCACCTTCCTGCACAAGCCGCTCAAGAACTACCCCGGTAATTTCACTACCAACCTGGGCACGTGATACTGTCGCTACTCGCCCGGTCGCTACCACATTCTGCACTAGAGGACTGTATGTCAAGGTATAGCCTGGCAATTGGGGGCCCTGCCACCACCGAAACAGAGCATAAGCTACTGCAAGTATGAGCAATATGATAATAATCACAAATTTATGGCGAACAACGCGCAATGAATCTCTCCAGTTCAGCTTAAGAGCTTGATACATCTAACAGCAAGTACTGTCGCTCTGTAAAATTGTATGCTTCAATTTGTTATGAACGATCAGAATTTTTTGAAAAGCCTGATGAACCTAAACCATGACACTATGGTGGTGGTCGGCCAGTTGTAAATTGGCTATTATTCGAATGAGTAATATAAAGATAAACGAAAAATAACTCCGCTTACAGCTTCATTCGCACTCTTGAATACTTTTAAATTCATAAAATAATTTATCATAAGCCGAATAGCCCCCAAAATTCTAGCCAGACATAACCATCTTTTGGACTGCAACCACTCTACTAGACAAATTTTGTCTATTCTTTTTGTACAGGAGAAAACTTCATAAAGAAGAGCGAGATATCCAAAAGTGAAAACACTGTTATCACGTGGCCTTACAAGCCTGCCAGAGTAAAATATCCGTTTAGCCTTGAATATAAGTCAGCAATTTAAGATGAAGAAGATATGTCGAGTTTAAAAGATTGCTCG
This sequence comes from Acinetobacter sp. BSP-28, assembly GCF_044130285.1. Classification (NCBI taxonomy): domain Bacteria; kingdom Pseudomonadati; phylum Pseudomonadota; class Gammaproteobacteria; order Moraxellales; family Moraxellaceae; genus Acinetobacter; species Acinetobacter sp. BSP-28. The sequence continues at coordinate 57,254 of NZ_JBIQOB010000018.1, read as the reverse complement.
TGCTGGCTATTACGCCAGGCTGCATGAGCCCGAACCGGACAGAACTATGACAGATGAAGCAGTCAGGACAATTGATTCGGTTTACTGATTTTGCTTATGGTACCCGTGATGGCATTTATACTTGTTAATGGGAAATTAGACATAAAAAAAGCCTGACTATAGGTGATATAGTCAGGCTTGTGATTTACGGGCAGTTAGAAATTATAGATTGCAACCGCATTTAAACGATTGTCTTCACCTGTTTTACTGCCATTTGGTGCTGCACCAAACGCTTCACGTTCGCCATAGACATATTCAAGGCCAAAACTTAAAGGCTTGGTTGGGCTATAGAAAATATTTGCCCATGCCTGCCAAAGTTCTTTGTTGGCTTTGGTTTTATCCGCAAGAGCATCAATATAGTTTTGGTCTTCATCAAAACTCATATAGCCATAGCCTAGCGTGCCATGCACTTTGTCACCGAATTTTTGCGTGATTCCTAGCATGATCGAGTCAAATTCACTTTGAACCAGACTACCATCCGTCTGAGCAATTACACCGCTATTGGTAAATGATACAAAGCTGCTATCGCCTTTCACATGGTAGTAATCGGCTTTTAGGGTTGTACCTGGCACCACATCATACTTGGCACCCACACCTACACCCCATGCCATTTCTTCTTCAGAATTGACACGCTTTTCATGGCCCATGGCACGTGCGCTGACGTTCAAGCTATCGGTAAATTGATGGTTTAAACGCGCAGTTAATGCAGGCAAGCGCTGGCTGATTGAACTATCTTTAGGGTCTTCAGCTGCAACGACTAAATTGGTTTGTGGATTAAATTTAGTGGTATAACGAACTTGCGGTGTACGTTTTACAGCACCACCGACAAATGCTAAAGCATCAATCGTTTCTGGCATATAATCTGGAATGGCAAAGTTTGACCATGTTTGACCCATTAACCAGTTGCCATAATTTAAGTAGGCATGACGAATACGTAAGTTATCGAGGTTAGCTCCACCCAAGAAATCTACTTCGATTTTACCTTTTACGTCTTGGTCACCCACAGGGCTTTTGAAATCTAAACCTAAACGTGTTGCAGAAAGCGTTGATCTTAAACGATCACTTTGTTCTATATTGCCTTCAAGCGGTACGCTGTTAATTTGATTATACGGCATATCTTTAGCACCGCCTTCTGCCTGATAAGAGGCATCTAAACGCACATTACCATATAAATTAAACTCGGCACCTTTGGCAGTTTTCAGTACAGGTGTTGCCGTAGCCACAGGCGCTGGGCGTTGAACCGCAGCAATAGCAGTTGCAGTCTGTGCATTTTGTACTTTTTGCTGCTCAACCAAACTGCGTAAAGCCTGAACTTCCTGTCTAAGTTGTTCAATTTCATTTTGCTGTTGGGTTTGTGCTTGAGCTGCAACACTCATACCGCCCATGCTTAATGCAATCATGCTCATCATGAGCGTACGCTGCATTGTTGGTCGAACCATTTTAAATTGTAAATCAGTTGTTTGGGTTAATGTTTTCGCGTTCATCCTAAACTCGCTTGTTGTTGTGCAATCAAATTCTAGCAACAGATCACCATCGCTTACGATGGCGATCTATATCATTGTTGATAGTAAATTAATGGAAAGGTAAAGAAATTATTGGGTTGCTTTTTGTGCTGCTGGATTGTTGTTCGCACCAGACTCTGTAAGCGCTTTCGCATCTACAGAAGCTTTTAAGTTCACCATGAGGATTGCTAACGCTGCAATTACACCTGGAATCGCAATAGCAAAGAAGTTCATTTGGTGAGGTAAATTCATGGTTAACAATGCACCTGTCAATACCGGTCCAACGATTGCACCGATACGACCGATACCTGACGCCCAGCCCATACCTGTAGAACGTACAGTTGATGGGTAGTACTGTGCTACGAAGGTATATAACAAGATTTGTGAACCAATCGTTGCTGCACCTGCTACTGCAATTAAGGTATACAACACGATTTGTGGGCTGTTGAAACCAAGTAAAATCAACGCTGCCGCACCGCATACAAACATAATCGTGAGTACTTTTTTGATATGGAAACGGTCAGCCAATGCACCACCACCAATCGCGCCAATCATGCCGCCAATGTTCAAGGCAAACAGGAAGATCATACTTGCACCAAGTGAGTAACCTGCTTGGATCATGAGTTTTGGTAACCAGCTGCCTAATGCGTACACCATCAATAAGCACATGAAGAATGCAATCCAGAACATGAAAGTACTGAAACTGCGGCCTTGCTGGAATAATGCTTTGAGTGGAGCTTCGTCGCCTTTTAACACGTCATTAAGGACAAATTTCGTATCCTGCTGAATGTTCAGTTGAGGCGCAATTTTCTGGATAATGCCATGCGATTTTACGGTCTGATTTTTCGCGGTTAAATACATCAACGATTCAGGCAGGAACATCCAGATAACCGGCAAAAGTAATAATGGAGTACCGGCAAGAAGGAACATGATTTTCCAGCCAAACTGCGGTACCAACCATGCACCCAATAATGCAGAGGACATTCCACCAATTGCATAACCACTAAACATCAGGGCAACGAGCGTGCTGCGGATACGTTTTGGTGCATATTCGGTCATGAGGGCGACCACGTTTGGCATTACACCGCCAATTCCCAAACCGGCCAGGAAGCGCAGAATACCGAACTCCGTAGGGTCGCTGGCAAAAGCACCTAAAAAGGTAAAGCCACTGAAAAGTGTTACACAGATCATAATGGTTTTTTTACGGCCAATTTTATCGGACAGGGTTCCGAAACTCATGGCACCAAACATCATGCCAAATAATGCAGTACTGGCCAGTAAACCCGCCTGTACGGTATTGAGTGCCCACTCCTGCATTAACAAGGGTAGCGCCACTCCATAGATCACCAAATCATAACCGTCAAAGATAATGATCATGAGGCACCAAAATAAGACGCCCCAATGAAATCGGGTAAATTTTGCTTCATCAATCAGCGTATTTATATTTACTTTATTTGTAGACATCTCCACCTCCTTACTGTGAAGTTCTGTTTGTGTGATCACAATGCAGAAGATGCGAAAAAATGTCCAAAACCGATTGCATATATATTCATACCTTAAAAGTTGAGTGTTCATTTCTTGAAATGGGTGGAATACTTTAAAGATATCTGCAAAAAATAGAGTTCAGCCTGGCTGATTTTTTAGTCCTTATTTAAAAAAAAATGCAGACCATCACCCCAATTAGGATGAGTCTGCATAATGGAATGCTGCTGAAAATTTTCAGTTAATTCAGCCAGGAATTTGCAATAAATGCCGGTCGATATTCAGATTAAGCTGCGGTCATAAGCAATGGCTTCCAGGTCATAGACCTGATAAATACAGTCAAACAGCGAACGGATATGTTCACTTTCATCCATGCTGCGGATGGCCAGAAAGATGGGACTAACCGCGGCATCATCCAGCAAGGGAATATAATGCAGATGTGGTAACTGAATGGTTTTGGCACTTTCCGGAACAATACAGATACCTTCTCCAGCAGCCACCAGACCCAAAGCCAGCTGGATCTCACGCACTTCCTTCAAGCTTTTCGGATCGAGGCTATATTCTGAAAACAGCGATCTGACCTGGGTAGAAAAATTCGGTTTGGGATGGCTGGGATACAGAAACAGGTTTTCATCAACAATATCTGTCAGGAATACTCCCTTTTGCTTTTGCACGAGCGGATGGCTGGAATGCATGGCCACCATCAGCGGCTCTTCACGCAACAGGATGCGCCGGACCGCCGGATCGGAAATTCTTAGACGACCAAAACCGACATCTATGCGGCCTTCTTTCAAAGCCTGAATCTGCTCTTTGGTGCTCATCTCAATCAGTTCAATTTTTAAATGCGGCTGCTGCTGGCGAAACAGATAGACAATTTTGGGCAATAAACCATAGAGCAAGGAACCGACAAAACCCATAGTGACTGTCTTTTCAGCCATACCTACACGTTGAGTCATGGCTTTAATTTCTTCGGCATTAGACAAAAGTTTAACCGCATGCTGATAGAAGAACTGACCGGCCTCCGTAGTCAATAATGGCCGGCTACCACGCTCAAAAAGTAGTATACCTAGTTCAGCCTCAAGGTTCTGTATCTGGCGGCTTAAAGGTGGTTGAGCAATAAACAGTTTTTCTGCCGCCTTGGTGAAACTCTGCTCTTCTACAACTGCTACAAAATAGCGTAAATGTCTCAGTTCCATAATCATTCATACCTTTAAAGCATATTAAAATGCAAATTTGATCTTAGACAGCCAATAACTATTCTTTTAAGGTATACCACAAGACAAGCATAAAGCAAGATCGAGAATTTTAAAGATGTACAAATCCATAGAAACGTTGCTGGTTGAAATCCCAACTATCCGTCCACACAAGATGGCGGTGGCAACGATGCAAACTCAAACTCTAGTACTGGTCAAAATCACCACAGAAGATGGTGTGATTGGTTGGGGTGAAGCCACCACAATTGGCGGCTTGGGCTATGGGGAAGAAAGTCCTGAAAGTATTAAAACCAATATTGAAACCTATTTTGCACCGTTATTAAAAAGCCTTGCCGGTCTAAATATTGCTCAAACCTTTGCCGCAATTAAACGCAACATCAATGGCAACCGCTTTGCCAAATGTGCGATTCAGACTGCACTCCTGGATATTCAAGCCAAGCGTTTGGGCCTCCCCCTCAGTGAACTGCTTGGTGGCCGTTTACGTGACAGTGTACCAGTACTTTGGGTATTGGCGTCAGGTAATACTGAAAAAGACATTGCTGAAGCACAGAAAATGATTGAGGCAAAACGTCACAACATTTTCAAACTGAAAATTGGCTCACGTGCAGTCGAAGCCGATGTTGAACATGTATTAGCGATTAAACAGGCGCTTGGAAAAGATGTTTCCATTCGTGTCGATGTCAACCGTGCCTGGTCAGAGTTAGAAGCCATTAAGGGTATTCAGCTGTTGCAAGATGGTGGTGTGGATCTGATCGAACAGCCTTGTGCGATTGACAACATTGATGCCATGCAGCGTCTGACCCGTAGATTTGATATTGCGATTATGGCTGATGAATCTTTGATGGGTCCTGGTACCGCTTATAAGCTGGCTAAAACCAATGCAGCGTCTGTCTTTGCAGTAAAAGTGGCTCAGTCTGGCGGTTTACTGGAAGGCTGTGATGTTGCCACTGTGGCTAATCTTGCCGGTATCGATTTGTATGGCGGCACCATGCTGGAAGGCCCAGTAGGCACGATTGCCTCTGCACATACCTTCTCGACTTTTGCCAATTTAGCTTATGGAACCGAACTGTTTGGACCACTGCTACTGACCGAAGAAATTCTAAAAACACCACTGCAATACCAAAACTTTGAGCTTGCTGTTCCAAAAACAGCTGGCCTCGGTATTGAGCTGGATGAAGACAAAATTGACAACTTGCGTCGAAAGTAATTAAAGGAGTTTCCCATGCTTTTCCAAGTACGAATGGATGTAAATATTCCACTGGATATGCCAGCGGAAAAAGCCAACGAAATTAAGGCCGTTGAAAAAGCCTATTCACAAGATTTACAGCGTCAAGGCAAATGGCGTCATATCTGGCGCATTACTGGCCAGTACTCAAACATCAGTATTTTTGATGTTGAGAGTAATGAAGAACTGCACAACATTTTACAGGGTCTTCCGCTCTACCCTTACATGAATATTGAAGTGATGGCTTTAAACCGTCATCCCTCTTCTGTTCGTGAAAATGATAGCTGATAAATAAATTGGGAAGGGAATAAAGTTTATTCCCCTTCTGTAAAGCAACACCAAATGGTAATTCAACATGGACTGTGGCAGCCAGTGCTCTCAAACACTGAGAGACTAGCCACCCAAAAGCATACTTCCAAGGAGTAACAAAATGGATCGTCAAACCATTGAAAATGTAGTTAAAGCTTGTAACGTGGACACCTCAGAAGGTCCAGTAAATGCACGTGTACAACAGGTGCTGGTGCGTTTGGTTACAGATTTGTTCCAAGCGATTGAAGATCTAGATTTAAGCCAGTCTGAAGTTTGGAAAGGTATTGAAACCATTATTGATATCGCAAAAGCTGACGAATTTGCATTGATGGGTTCTGCAGTAGGTCTTGAACACTTCCTTGACTTGCGTGCTGATGAAGCTGACGCGAAAGCAGGTTTAACGGGTGGTACGCCACGTACTATTGAAGGTCCTTTATATGTTGCTGGCGCACCTGAATCAACAGGTTTTGCTCGCATGGATGATGGCTCTGAAGAAGGCAAAATCCCGACGCTTATCATCGACGGTACAGTAACTGATACTGACGGCAACATCATTCCGGGTGCTAAAGTTGAAGTATGGCATGCAAACAGCCACGGCAACTATTCATTCTTTGATAAGTCACAAAGCCACTTCAACCTGCGTCGTTCAATCTTTACAGACGAAAAAGGTCAATACACTGCGCTTACTACTATGCCTGTAGGTTATGGCTTAAACCCTGAAGGTCCACTTCAAGGCGTATTAAACCAGATCTCTCGTCATGGTCAACGCCCTGCTCACGTGCACTATTTCATCTCTGCACCGGGCTTCCGTAAATTAACTACTCAGTTCAACATTGAAGGCGACAAATACCTTTGGGATGACTTCGCATTCGGTACACGTGAAGGTTTGGTTGCAGAAGCTGTTGATGTTACTGATGAAGCTGAAATCGCACGTCGTGGCTTGAAAGGTCCTTTCAAACACATTCAATTCAACGTCGTTCTTCAACACGATAAAGAAGGTGCACCTTCTACTGAAGTTGAACGTCGCCGCGCAAGCGCTTAATAAGCTCATGATAAGGAACCGAGATGTCAATTTAATGACATCTCGGTGACTTCCCCAAATTTGGAAAGTCGGAGAACGGACATGCCACGTATTCCTGTAATTAACACTAGCCATCTCGATCGCATCGATGAATTACTTGTTGAAAACTATGAAACAGGTGAATTCAAGCTTCATCGTTCAGTATTCACAGATCAAGCCTTATTCGATTTAGAGATGAAATATATCTTTGAAGGCAATTGGGTTTACCTGGCACATGAAAGCCAAATTCCGAATAATAACGATTTCTATACCACTTATATTGGCCGTCAACCAATCATCATTGCACGTAACCGTGCAGGTGAATTGAATGCCATGATTAATGCCTGTTCACACCGTGGCGCACAATTGTGTCGCAACAAGAAAGGCAATAAAGCGACTTATACTTGCCCATTCCACGGTTGGACATTTAACAACTCGGGTAAATTGTTAAAAGTTAAAGATCCTTCTGATGCAGGCTATTCAGACTGCTTTAACAAAGATGGTTCTCACGATCTTAAGAAAGTGGCACGTTTTGAAAGCTATAAAGGTTTCTTGTTTGGTAGCTTAAACCCAGATGTTCCATCGCTAGAAGAATACCTTGGTGAAGCGACTAAAATCATGGACATGATTGTAGGTCAGTCTGATCAAGGTCTTGAAGTTTTACGTGGTGCTTCTACCTACACTTATGAAGGTAACTGGAAGTTAACTGCTGAAAACGGTGCCGATGGTTACCATGTGTCTGCAGTACACTGGAACTATGCTGCAACGACTCAGCAACGTAAAGAAAAAGAAGCCGGTGACAACATTCGTGCCATGAGTGCCGGTTCTTGGGGTAAACAAGGCGGTGGTTCTTACGGTTTCGACAATGGTCACATGTTACTTTGGACCCAATGGGCGAACCCTGAAGACCGTCCAAACTTCCCTAAAGCAGAGGAATATACCGAGAAATTCGGTGCTGCAATGGCGAAATGGATGATCGAGCGTTCTCGTAACCTGTGTATTTATCCAAACGTATATTTCATGGATCAGTTCGGTTCACAAATTCGTGTCCTTCGCCCGTTATCTCCAAGCAAAACTGAAGTGACCATTTACTGTATCGCCCCTGTTGGTGAAGACAAAGAAGCGCGTTCACGCCGTATTCGTCAGTATGAAGACTTCTTTAATGCTTCAGGTATGGCAACTCCAGATGATTTGGAAGAATTCCGTGCATGTCAAGCTGGATATGCGGGTATTGCGCTTGAATGGAATGATATGAGCCGTGGTGCAAAACACTGGATTCAAGGTCCAGATGAAGCAGCCAATGAAATTGGTTTAAAACCAAAACTTTCAGGAATTAAAACTGAAGACGAAGGTTTGTATCTTGCACAGCATGAACACTGGTTACATCTAATGAAAGAAGCGATTACTTCTGAAAAAGAACTTGCTGCAACTGAAGGAGAAAACGCATGAGCGCGATTACTTTAGAAAATATTGCTCAATTCCTCTACAAAGAAGCTCGTTTTCTGGATGATGAGCAATGGGATGACTGGTTACAGTGCTATGCCCCATCAGCAGAATTCTGGATGCCGTCTTGGGATGATGATGACAAACTGACTACAGATCCTCAGTCTGAAATCTCTTTGATTTATTACCCTGACCGTCAAGGTTTAGAAGACCGCGTGTTCCGTATCAAGACTGAACGTTCTTCTGCAACCATGCCGGATACCCGTACCAGTCACAACATTTGCAATATTGAAATTGTTGAACAAAACGGTGATCAAGTGACTGTGCGTTTTAACTGGAATACTTTGAGTTTCCGTTATAAAACCAATTACAGCTACTTCGGTATGTCACGTTATGTGATTGATTGCTCAAGCGAGCAGTTCAAAATCTTGAACAAATACGTGGTTCTCAAAAATGATTATATCAATCAAGTGATTGATATTTATCACCTCTAAGACTGTATTTACAGCAAGGTAAACCCTTCAGCCAGGGAAATTTGGCTGAAGGGCTAAGTTTCAAAGATTTATATAGGATATTCAGCCATGTCAAACCACAATGTTGCACTTCAATTTGAAGATGGCGTTACACGTTTTATTTCTGTTGCTCAAGGCGAGACTCTGTCTGATGCAGCTTACCGTCAAAAGATCAATATTCCTTTGGACTGCCGTGACGGTGCATGTGGAACGTGCCGTGCATTTTGTGAATCAGGTACTTATGACATGCCTGAAGAAACTTATATTGAAGATGCATTAACTCCTGAAGAAGCAGCTGAAGGCTACATCCTAGCTTGTCAGTGTAAACCGACTTCAGACGCAGTATTCCAAATTCAAGCTTCATCAGAAGTCTGCAAAACTGAAATTCATGAATTCCAGGGTACGCTGGCTCGTGTAGAAAACCTGTCTGACTCTACCATTACATTTGATATCCAGTTAGACGAAGGTCAACCAGACATTCACTTCCTGGCAGGTCAATATGTCAATGTCGGTATTCCAGGTACGACAGAAACCCGTTCTTATTCATTCAGCTCTAAACCGAGCAACCGTTTAACCAGCTTTGTGGTACGTAACGTACCAAACGGCAAAATGAGTGAATTCTTAAGTGCCAATGCCAAAGCTGGTGACAAAATGACCTTTACCGGTCCATTTGGCAGCTTCTATTTGCGCCCGGTTAACCGTCCTGTGTTGATGCTGGCTGGCGGTACAGGAATTGCACCATTTATGTCGATGCTCCAAGTTCTGGAAGAAAAAGGTTCAGAACATCCAGTGCGCCTGGTGTTTGGTGTAACCAATGACTTTGACTTGGTAGCCATTGAAAAACTGAACGAACTGCAAGAAAAATTCCCGTGGTTCGAATACCGTACAGTAGTGGCTAACCCTGAATCTGCGCATGAACGTAAAGGCTATGTGACCGGTCATATCGAAAACGAATGGCTAAATGGTGGTGATGTTGATATCTACCTGTGTGGCCCTGTAATGATGGTAGAAGCCGTGCGTGGATGGCTAGAAGCAGAAGGCGTAAAACCTGCAAGCTTCCTGTTTGAAAAATTCTCTGCAAACTAATAGAGGGAATTTATTCAATGTCCAATCGTCAAAGATTTGAAAATAAAGTCGTGATCGTGACCGGTGCCGCACAGGGCATCGGGCGCGGTGTCGCGCTGCAAGTGGCGAGTGAAGGCGCTCAAGTGGTGATGGCTGACCTTTCCCCTTATGTGGAAGAGGTTCTGGCTGAAATTGAAGCGACTGGCGGTGATGCTATTACCGTTAAAGCCAATCTGGAAACTTTTGCCGGTGCCCAGTCAGTAGTTGCAAAAGCGCTAGAAACCTACGGCCGTGTGGATGCCCTGATCAACAACGTCGGTGGCGCGATCTGGATGAAACCTTTCGAGGAATTTTCTGAAGAGGAAATTATCAAGGAAGTGAATCGTTCACTGTTCCCGACGCTGTGGTGCTGTCGTGCAGTTCTTCCGGAAATGATTAAAAATCAGAAAGGTACCATTGTAAACGTATCTTCTATTGCGACACGCGGCATTAACCGTGTGCCATATTCAGCATCCAAAGGTGGCGTGAACGGTTTAACCGCTTCCCTCGCCTTTGAACATGCCAAAGACGGCATCCGTGTCAACGCAGTCGCTACCGGTGGTACCGAAGCACCGCCACGTAAAGTACCGCGTAATGCCAATCCACTGACTGAATCTGAAAAAGAATGGATGCAGCAAGTGGTTGATCAGACGATTGACCGTACTTTCCTAGGACGCTATGGCACGATTCAGGAGCAGGTCAATGCGATTGTATTCCTTGCTTCCGATGAATCATCTTATATGACAGGTACGGTGGTACCGGTTGGCGGTGGAGATCAGGGCTAGGTCCTGATCATCACGATTTTTGACAGGCTCATGGTTAGACGCAAGGAGGCACATCACCAATGAATACCCTGTTTCAGACATTAAAAAATGATTGGTCAATTTCAGCGACTGTTGCAGGATTTTTAGCAGTGTTGATTTCCTATTCAGGACCACTGATCATTTTTTTCCAGGCGGCACAGCAAGCCCAGGTTTCCCCAGACATGATGATTTCATGGATTTGGGGAATTTCTATTGGTGCTGCGCTTGCAGGTATCTTTTTATCAATTAAGTACAAAATACCTGTAGTCACCGCTTGGTCTGCGCCCGGAACTGCTCTACTGGTCACGCTGTTTCCCGATATTTCACTGAATGAAGCGGTTGCTGCCTATATCACCTCTGCTGTGGTGATTTTTTTCATTGGCATCAGCGGTTATTTCGACAAGTTGCTGTCCTGGATTCCCCAGGAAGTGGCTGCCGGGATGATGGCGGGAATTTTATTGCAGTTTGGTTTAGGGCTGTTCACGGCTACCGATACCATGCCCTATATTGTATTTGGAATGTTGGCGGTATTTTTGCTGGCCAAGCGTTTCAGTCCACGCTATGCCATGGTCTGGGTGCTGGTCGCAGGTGTGTTTTTAAGCATGCTGCTGGGCAAGATTAATCCGGTCACGGCAGATTTCAGTCTGGCCATTCCGCAATTTATTGCACCAGAATGGACCTGGAGTTCAACCCTGAATCTGGCCCTTCCCCTTATTCTGGTCAGTCTCTCTGGCCAGTTTTTACCGGGAATGGCAATCGTCAAAATCAGTGGTTATGACATGCCAGCCAAGCCGATTATCAGTGCGACCAGTATTGCCTCGCTTGCAGTGGCCTGTGTGGGCGGTATTACCATCGTATTGGCATCTATCACAGCTGCTTTGTGTCTGGGTAAAGATGCCCATGAGCTGAAAGAAAAGCGTTATATCGCCGGTGTCGCCAATGGGCTTTTTTACATTTTAGGCGGCTTATTTGCTGGCAGCATTGTCATGCTGTTCAGCCTGATGCCCAAAGAATTGATTGCCGCTTTGGCTGGACTGGCATTGCTTGGCGCAATTGCCACCAATATCACTGTTGCCATGGGCAAGGAATCACAACGTGATGCAGCACTTATCACCTTTTTAGCGACTGCTTCCGGCATGCATTTCTTGGGGCTGAGTTCAGTCTTTTGGGGGATTTGCATTGGCCTGGTAGCGCATTTTCTGCTGTCACAGAAAAACCGTAACGCAGTTCCCGTCATAGCATCAGATTCAAAATGAGTTTAAAGACATCCATCAGTTTAGGATATGTAAGGACCAGATTATGATAGATAAAAGTTCATTATCATTGAAAGAAGCACTCTCCCAGATCAAGGACGGTTCAACCATCATGATCGGTGGTTTCGGTACAGCGGGTCAGCCTGCTGAACTGATTGATGGTCTGATTGAATTGGGCATCAAAGATTTAATTATTGTCAACAATAATGCCGGTAATGGCGACTACGGTCTGGCGAAACTGCTTAAAGCCGGTGCCGTTCGTAAAATCATCTGTTCTTTCCCGCGCCAATCTGACTCTTGGGTATTTGACGAACTCTACCGTGCCGGAAAGATCGAACTGGAACTGGTGCCACAAGGTAACCTGGCTTGTCGTATTCAGGCGGCTGGTATGGGCTTAGGTCCCATCTACACCCCAACCGGTTTTGGTACCTTGCTGGCTGAAGGCAAACCGACCATGAACTATGAAGGCAAAGATTACGTGCTGGAAAATCCGATCAAGGCGGATTTTGCCTTGATCAAGGCACATCAGGGCGACCGCTGGGGCAACCTAGTTTACCGCAAATCTGCGCGTAACTTTGGCCCGATCATGGCGATGGCGGCAGATATCACGATTGCACAAGTATCAGAAGTGGTTGAGCTGGGTGCACTGGATCCTGAGCACATCATCACCCCGGGTATTTTTGTTCAGCACCTTGTTGCGGTTGGCGCAAAACAACCTGAACAATCTGCATAACTGTCACGTGAAGGAGAACATCATGAGCTATAGCAAATTAACACGTGATCAAATCGCTGAACGTGTAGCACAAGACATCCCAGATGGCGCCTATGTCAACCTAGGCATTGGCTTACCGACTAAAATTTCTAACTATCTGCCTTCAGACAAAGATGTGTTCTTACACTCTGAAAATGGCTTATTGGCTTTTGGCCCGCCTCCTTCTGCCGGTGAAGAAGATCCTGAACTGATCAACGCCGGTAAGGAATTCGTGACCCTGCTTAAAGGCGGTGCCTTCTTTCATCACGGGGATTCCTTCGCGATGATGCGTGGCGGTCACCTGGATATCGCGGTACTGGGTGCTTTCCAGGTGGCTGAGAATGGTGACCTGGCCAACTGGCATACCGGTGCACCAGATGCCATCCCTGCGGTGGGCGGTGCGATGGACCTGGCTGTTGGCGCGAAGAAAGTTTTTATCACCACAGACCATGTAACTAAAAAAGGCGAGCCAAAGATTGTGGCTGAACTGTCTTATCCAGCCACTGGCCTGAAATGTGTGGATCGTATCTATACCGACCTCTGCGTGATTGATGTCACGCCTGAAGGAATGAAAGTGCTTGAGAAAGTTGAAGGTCTGTCATTTGAAGAATTACAGTCAATGACCGGTGCCAAACTGATTGATGCGACTCAATCAAATTAAGGGGAAGTCCCTTCTTTATTAAAGGAGGGATTTAGGGAGGATTTGAGGAATAAAACTACTTCATTAAATCCCTCCCGACCTCCCTTTAAAAAAGGGAGGAGTTTTCTTCTTTTAAATATGTGAGCAAATATACAATGAAAAACGCATATATCATCGATGCCATCCGTACCCCATTTGGCCGTTATGCAGGTGGTCTTGCCCCTGTCCGTGCTGATGACCTCGGTGCACTGCCAATCAAAGCCTTGATGGAACGCAATCCATCGGTGAACTGGGAACAAGTTGATGACGTGATTTATGGCTGTGCTAACCAGGCTGGTGAAGATAACCGTAACGTCGGTCGTATGTCTTCACTGCTTGCAGGCTTGCCTTATCAGGTGCCAGCAACGACCGTGAACCGTCTGTGTGGTTCATCTCTAGATGCTGTAGCCATTGCTGCACGTGCGATTAAAGCAGGTGAAGCAAATCTGATTATTGCCGGTGGTGTGGAATCCATGTCTCGTGCACCTTTTGTGATGGGTAAATCTGAATCTGCTTATGGCCGCAGCCAGAAGATTGAAGACACCACCATGGGCTGGCGTTTTATCAACCCGAAACTGAAAGAAATGTACGGCGTGGAAACCATGCCGCAAACTGCTGAAAATCTGGCGGAACAGTTCAACATTAACCGTGCCGATCAAGATTTGTTTGCTTTAACCAGCCAGCAACGTACCGCTGCTGCACAAGCCAAAGGTTTCTTTGCCAAAGAAATCGTTCCTGTGGTGATCCCGCAGCGTAAAGGCGATCCAGTCGTTGTCGATACTGATGAACATCCACGTGCAACAACACCAGAAGCTTTAGCCAAACTCAAACCTGTAGTTAAAGCAGATGGTACGGTAACGGCGGGTAATGCTTCGGGTATTAACGATGGTGCAGCAGCTCTTTTAATTGCTTCGGATGAAGCAGTTGCTCAATATGGTCTGAAACCACGTGCCAAAATTATTGGGGCGACAGTTGTGGGTGTTGAACCGCGTATTATGGGCTTTGGTCCTGCACCTGCTATCAAGAAATTATTGGCACAAACCGGTTTGACCATTGAACAGATGGACGTGATCGAGCTGAATGAGGCTTTTGCTGCTCAAGCACTGGCATGTACACGTGACTTAGGCATTGAAGACGGTTCAGAGAAAGTCAATCCAAACGGTGGTGCAATTGCATTAGGCCATCCACTGGGTGCTTCGGGTGCGCGTCTGGTGACAACCGCACTCAACCAGCTTGAACAAACCGGCGGTAAATACGCTCTTTGTTCAATGTGTATTGGTGTCGGTCAAGGTATTGCTTTGATTATTGAACGTGTCTAACAGACTATTAAAAATATAAACCTCCTCCCTGAATGTAGATTCAAAGTACTGCTTTGAATCAAATGCAAGAAAGGGAGGTCGGGAGGGATTTTAATGCCAACTTTTACATCTAACGATGCCCAGATTAATTATCAAACCTTTGGTGATGCATCTAAGCCAGCCTTGATTTTTTCTAATTCACTCGGCACCAACTATGGGATGTGGCAAAAACAATTTAATCACTTCAAACAGGATTATTTTGTGATTTGTTATGACACTCGCGGTCATGGTGCATCTTCTGCCCCACAAGGTCCTTATACTTTGCAGCAACTTGGGCAAGATGTAGTTAATCTGCTTGATCATTTAAATATTAATAAAGCCTCTTTCTGTGGTATTTCAATGGGTGGTTTGACCGGTCAATGGCTTGCTATTCATTATCCACAACGCTTTAATCACGTGATTGTCTGCAACACCGCAGCCAAAATTGGTCAGGAACAGGCCTGGAATGAGCGTGCCGCATTGGTACGTGAACAAGGCCTACAACCAATCGCTTCTACCGCAGCATCACGCTGGTTTACTGAACCCTTTATCCAAAGCAACCCAACAGTAGTTGAAAATCTTCAAAACGACTTGGAAGCTGGCAGCAGCGAAGGTTATGCAAGCTGTTGTGAAGCTTTGGCTAAAGCGGATTTACGCGAACAGATTAAAACAATTTCTGTGCCGGTACTGATTATTGCGGGTCAGCAAGACCCGGTGACTACAGTTGCAGATGGTCAATCAATGCAAGACAGCATTGCTCATAGCCAGCTGTTTGAAATCAATGCCTCGCATATTTCCAACGTGGAACAACCTGAAGAATTTAATCGCCTCCTGCAATCATTTTTATCTGAATGATTAGGATTAGTTAACATTTCATAATGGCAGCCAAATAAAGATACAAGCTAAAGTAATGAAGCTTTCATTGTTCTGCTTTAGCTTGTCATCACGTAATGTAATTGCTCTAAAATGTTTAAGTTATGCAAATGTATTTCCACTCAATATCTTATTTTATTCAATGCCCGTCCATAGGATTATTATTTGAGTAAGTATTCGATTTCTTTATAATATTGGCTTTAGTTTAAGTTTTCTTGCAGGACTTTGCCCTGAGCTCTTAATAATAATTGAACAATCTGTTTGGATGATTTATTCAAATCACTAAAGATTTTACAGCATATCTTTTTATGTTTTCTTGAAATCGTCTACACACAACCTCATCTTAAATATTAAGGCTTTATATTTTAAAGTGAGTACAATCATGACTCCTGAACAACGCTTGCAAGCCGTATTAGCCCAATCAAAACAACATGATGATGAAAAATCTCTGCGTTCAAAGCTGGAAAATAATTTGATCGTAATTAGCCATGAACTCAAAGAACTGGCAGATAGACTTGAAGAACATGTAACCGATCTGATATTCATCGAAATGGATAAATTTTTAGAACCGCAAGGCTGGAATTCAGAATTTATTAATGCCAAAAATAAAAGATACAGCCTAAATGATAAAAATATTTATATCAGCGCACTAAAACCTGCCATTGGAAAATTTCTCTTTGTGATCAAGCATGATCTATTTGACAGTACGGAACATCATATTGAAGCATGTTTTAAAGATAGTACGACTTTAAGCCATTTCAAAACCGCAATGCAAGGTGGTGATATTAAAAATGATATACCAATCAAAGCACTTGAAGAGTGGTTAAAGGGCTTACAGTCAACCCTGCAAAAGTTAAAAATAGAAACTGAAAAGCTTCAAGCTGATGGTTTGACTTATGAAGTCATTAAGGTGGGCCAAATTCACCATAAAAGACTCCCTAACTTTATTGAAGCATTTTTATCCGTGTTGGAAAATAGATAAATGATTTTGAAGATGTTTCTGACCCGAGTTAAACATAAGATAAATAAAAATCAGTGGATACACTAAAATGTCAAAGGGATCATTCAGGATGTAAATGATCCCTTATTTTTAACAGATAATACTAAGAGCGCTGCAATTCATTGACCACAGTTCCCTGCTCTGACAGCCATTTGTCACGGCGTCTGAATAACGCAGGTGCTGCCTGATTGACCTGATCGATTAAGGCCTGCATATCTGCATGCACCAGTTTGCGGTTTTCCACCACCACTTGCCCATTGACCATAGTCATATGCACATCTTGGCCTTGTACCGCATGCACCAGATTGGTATGCAAATTGAATAAGCGTCCTTGATCGATCAAAGGCGTCATTCGAGGCGTCGCCATATCAACAGCAATGATATCGGCCAGTTTACCTGCTTCAAGCGATCCAATCTGATGCTGCATGCCCAGTGCTTTTGCACCTGTCAGCGTTGCCATTTGACAGACTGACCATGAATCTAGTGCTGCGGCATCTAAATTGGAAAATTTGGCCAATAAAGAGGCAGTTTTCATTTCCTCAAACATATCCAGATTATTATTTTCTTTTTCACCATCCGTACCTAATCCAACCGCAATGCCATGATGCAGCATTTCGGTAATAGGTGCCGCACCTGAAGCCAATTTCATATTGGAGATGGGATTATGTGCAACGCCAACATCATAATGCTTAAGAATTTCAATCTCGTCTGAATTGGCCCAGACACAGTGCGCCAACAGACATTTCGGAACATCAAACATGCCTAAACGTTCGAGCGTCTGGATGGGGCGAATGCCATAGCGTCTAAGGTTTTCTTCGACATCAAACTGGCTTTCATTGCTATGGGTGTGAAAACCGGTCTGATAATCCTGACAAAGTTTCTGAATACGGGCCAAGGCCTTTTCTTCTGCATAAAACAGATGTTCCAGACCGACCCAGACATTGATTCGTCCAGCTGCGCCTTGATGCCATTTTTGAATCAGGGCTTCATTGCTATTTAAGGTTTCAAAATAGTGATGATCAGGATGTTCTGCCACATAAGGCACCAGTACCGCGCGGATGCCAAGTTGCTCTGCTGCTTCGGTACTGCCATCCATATAGCGCCACATATCCACGATGGTTGTGGTTCCTGAAAGCAGCGCTTCGGCATAGCAGAGATAAGAAGCTATTTTGGCATCTTCAGGCGTTAAAACTCGGTGCATGGGATCGATAAACTGCTGCAACCAGTCCCAGACAGGCAAACCTTCGGCGGTGCCTCTTAACAGACCTGAATGACAGTGGGTATTGATTAAACCCGGCATCAGTAAGCTGTTCGGATATTGGCTCACTTCTACATGGGGATATTGCCGGCTTAATTCTTCCAGCGTACCGACCTGCTTGATATATGCACCCTCAATTAAAATTGCTCCATGGCGAATACAATCCAGTGCCGAATTCATGGTCAGGACATAATCTGCAGTCATGATTTTCATTGTCATATTTCCTCTGCTTTGTCCAGTTAAGGGCTAAACGTCTTACCCAGCGAAGCAGGCAAATTCAGTTTCAGTAGTTTTTTATCACGTGAAATGATCACCAGAACCAAAATCGTTGCGATATAGGGTAATGCTGATAAAAATTCATTCGGAATATTCAGTCCTAGTGCCTGAGCATGGAATTGCAAAATGGTGACCCCGCCAAATAAATAGGCACCCAGCATTAATCGGGTTGGTTTCCATGCGGCAAAAACGACTAAAGCAATGGCAATCCAGCCACGTCCGGCAACCATATTTTCAATCCACATCGGGGTATATACGGTTGAGAGGAAAGCCCCGCCAATTCCTGCCATAGCGCCGCCAAAAAGAACAGCACCATAACGAATCGCCAAAACGTTGTAGCCCATGGCATGCGCACTTTCTGGCGATTCGCCTACTGCTTTCAGCAATAATCCCAAACGGGTTTTGGCCAATACCCACCACACCACAGCGAATGCCAGAATAGATAAATACACCACATAGTTTTGCTGAAATAAAATTGGACCAATAAAAGGAATATCAGCCAGTCCAGGGATATTTAAGTTTTGTAATCCAGGCAATGCAGTACTCACATAATTCTGCCCGATAAAAGCCGAAATCCCGATCCCAAAAATGGTCAAAGCCAGACCGCAGGCCGACTGATTGGTGCTCATTGATAAAGTAAAAAAGGCAAAAATCAGTGCCATCAAGCTTCCAGCCAGTCCTCCCATAAACAAAGCACTTAAGACACTGGCATCATATTGACTAGCAAAGGCAAAACCGGCAATCGCACCGACCAGCATCATCCCTTCTACGCCCAAATTAATCACGCCTGTACGTTCTGCAACAAGTTCGCCTAAACCTGCAAATATCAATGGAGTCGCTGCGGCCACAGTACCGGCAAGAATGGCTGTAATTTCTATACTCATCTCTGGTTATCCTTTTTATTTACAGCATTAAACCGCTGGTTGAACAGTTTCAGCGGGTGGCTGCTTCTTCTTGGCGAAACGGTAGCGATTTTCAATCAGCGCATCTGAAGCCAACAGGAAAAACAGCAATAAACCCTGGAAAATACCGGTAATGGCAACAGGAAGCTGCAACTGCATTTGTGCCAGTTCACCACCCAGATAAATCAGCGCCATCAGCAAGCCCGACAATACAATGCCAATCGGGTTTAAACGGCCCAAATAGGCCACAATAATTGCGGCATAACCATAGCCCGGAGAAATATTCGGATTGAGCTGGCCAATCGGACCTGCCACTTCACAAATCCCGGCAATTCCTGCCATCAATCCGGAAATCCCTAAACTGAACCAGATGGCTTTTTTGGACGAAAAACCGGCATATTGGGCCGCCATAGGCGCTTGACCACTGACTTCTAATCTATATGCGCTGACACTTTTACGAATAAATATCCAGAACAAAACCACAGCTAACATGGTCAGAAAAATAGAGGCATTGACCCTTGTACCCTCAATCACATAGGGTAAAACCGCACTTTCACTAAACATCACCGATTGCGGAAAATTCATGCCGTCCGGATCACGCCACGGCCCATTCACTAAATACATGAGCAGAAAAAATGCCACATAGTTCATCATCAAGGTGGTCAGGGTTTCTTCTGCATTAAAATGAGTTTTTAATAGTGCTGGAATCAGCCCCCAAATCGCACCACCGACTGCCCCCATGATGATCATCAGCGGTAAAATCCACCAGCCCATCTGTTCAAAGAATAAGATCGCAATACCACCACCAAAGATGGCACCCATGGTCAGCTGTCCTTCGGCGCCAATATTGAATAATTTGGCACGAAAACCGACCGCCAGACCCAAGGCAATCAAAATCAATGGACTGGCTTTAATCAGTAGTTCACTCAGGTTATAGGCACTACTGAGCGGCTCGATAAAGAAAATATACAAAGCCTGAAGCGGATTAACCCCAAGCATTAAAAACAGCAGGCTACCGACACAGAGCATGGCCAATAGCGCAATAAAGGGAGACAGCCATTTCATAAGTTGAGAAGGATGTTCTCTAGGTTCGAGTAAATGCATCAAATCACCTATTCTTCTCTAAACTGAAATTGGTTGTATTTCAGTTGCAGCCTGAGCGACTGCATTGTTATTGATTCCAGCCATTAATAAACCGATTTCTTCAGCATTGGTGTTATGGGTGGCAATCGATTCAGACAATTTGCCGCTGGCCAGTACACAGAGCTGATCGCTGATTTCAAAGAGCTCTTCCAATTCTTCGGAAATCACCAAAATGGCCACTCCCTGACGCGATAGATCAATCAAGGTCTGGCGGATAAACATGGATGCCCCAATATCAACCCCCCAAGTCGGTTGGGAGACAATCAGCACTTTCGGGTTTTGTAGAATTTCCCGGCCTACAATAAATTTTTGCAAGTTACCGCCAGACAAGCTGCGTGCTTCTGCCTGCGGACCGGCTGCCTTGACATTAAACCGTTCAATGCAATGTGCAGCAAAGGCTTTAGTTTTTTCAAAATTGATTAGTCCAAAATGGCTTAAACCTTGGCGAAATGCCGTGAGGAAGGCATTTTGCGACAAGCTCATATTGGGCACTGCACCACGTCCCAAACGCTCTTCCGGAACAAAGCCCAAGCCGAAATCACGACGTTCACCTGCATACAGTCTGGAGACATTTCTGCCTTCAAACAGGATTTCGCCCTGATCAGTCAGCCTTTCGCCCGATAGCAATGCCAGCAATTCCGCCTGACCATTGCCAGAGATTCCGGCAATACCGGTGATTTCACCAGCTTTTAATTGCAGCTCTATATTGCTTAAAGACACTCCAAAGGGATCATCAGATGCATAATTGAGTTGCTTGACTTGCAGCAAGACACTTTGTTCACCTGAAAATGCCGAGTGTTGATAGGTCGGAAGTTCACGTCCAATCATGAGACGGGCCAATTCACTGGTGCTTTTTTCATTCGGTTTGACGTGACCAGTGACCCGACCATTTCTTAAAATGGTGGCTTCATCGCACAGCTCTTGTATTTCATGCAGTTTGTGGCTGATGTATAGAATCGATACCCCTTGCGAAGCCAGCAGTTTCAGGGTTTTAAACAGCTGTTTCACCGCTTGTGGAGTCAAGACCGAAGTCGGTTCATCTAAAATAATCAAGGACGGTTGCTGCAATAGACAGCGGATAATTTCGACACGTTGCCGCTCACCAACGGACAGCGAATAGACTTCACGGCGCGGATCTATCGGCAGGCCATATTGTTCTGAAACTTCGACAATTTTTTGTCTGAGCTCAGCAAGGTCGTATTTTTCATCCAGCCCCAGCAGAATATTTTCCGCAACGGTTAAAGTTTCAAAGAGTGAAAAATGTTGGTACACCATCCCGATGCCAAGCTTGCGCGCGGCAGCCGGGTTTTCGATGCTCACCTCTTTGCCATTCCAGATGATCTGGCCCTGATCTGCCTGTGTCGCCCCATAAATAATTTTCATCAGGGTGCTTTTACCGGCCCCATTTTCACCTAAGATGGCATGAATTTGCCCAGCCTGAACTTTAAGATCAATCTGATCGTTGGCTTTTAGCGAATTATAACTTTTACCAATATTGACCAGTTCCAGGCGTGAAACGGTCAGTTCTACAGCCTGTTGTACGTCAACATATGTCGCATTATCGGATAAGTCATTCATAGACAAGCTCGAAAAAATGAAAAAAGAAAGGCATGAATGAAAAGCTCATTCATGCCATCTGATTTATTTAGGTAAAGCACCTTCTACGCCTTTGACGTAGTAATTCATTTTGCCTAGCTCTGCATCAGACAAAACTTTACCTTTCGCAATTACCAGACTGCCATCCTGTTTATATAAAGGTCCCTGGAATGGATGCAGCGAACCTTTATGAATTCCACTTTGTACATTTAAGGCAGACTGTTTCACTTTGGCTGGCACTGCAGGACCAAAGTTTTCAATTCTCACCGCATCCTGTTTAATGCCGTACCACATTGCACTTGGCTTCCAGGTTTTTTGCGCAACTTGCTGTAAGACTGGCGTATAGATTTTTTCCCAATGCAACACTGAAGCTGCCAAGTGTGCTTTAGGACCAAACTTGCTCATGTCTGAGTCCCAACCAAAGGCATAAACGCCTTTTTGCTGTGCAGCTTGGACAACGGCTGGTGAATCGGTGTTTTGCATCAGCACATCAGCTTTCTGTGAAATCAGCGCCAAAGCTGCATCACGCTCTTTACCCGGGTTAAACCATGAATTGACCCAGATCGCTTTGGTTTTGACTTTAGGATTGACACTTTGCGCGCCCAAAGTATAGGCATTGATGTTACGTACTACTTCAGGAATCGGGAAAGAAGCCACGACACCCAGGGTATTGGTTTTAGTCGTTTGCCCAGCAACCACACCTAACATGTATGCACCTTCATAGGTGCGTACATCATAAATCCCCAGATTTTTGCCCTGCTTGTAGCCAGTTGCATGCATGAAGACGGTATTTGGAAACTGTTTGGCCACCTTTTCCATCTGGTTCATATAACCGAAAGAAGTGGCAAAAATCACTTTGTTGCCCTGCTGCGCCAGATTACGGATTACACGCTCTGCATCTGCAGTTTCTGGCACATTTTCAATATAAGAAGTTGTGTATTTTCCAGCCAAGGCTTTTTCTGTTTTGATACGCCCCTGGTCATGTGAATAAGTCCAGCCATGATCACTGGTTGGGCCAATATAAACAAAGGCCGCTTTGTCAGCCGCATGTGCCAGGCTGATAAAAGATGTCCCCAAAACAGTTGCTGTACTTAATGTCAGTACAAGTTTTTTAAACTGTGATTTAAAGCTGATTTTTTTTTGCATAAAACTGCTCCATTATGAATGGTGTATTTCTAATTCAAGCAATAACAATGAATTAGAAATGTGAAATTTGAACATCGGTTTAATTTTTCTGTTCACTTTCTCTTAAATAGCAAGTTCTATTCCAAAATTGATAAAAATTAGAACATAAACATCACGTTCTGTTTTTTAGAACAAAAATATTATTTTTTATTTATAAAATACAAAATCTTACGTTTTAAAGTTCTTTTATTTTTCTCATTTTTTTTATTTTCAATTTGATTAAAAAGCAAAGCTACTCGATCAGCCAGCAGAAATGCTTTTTTTTAGCGCAGGCAGAATATTCACAGTTCAATAATGATAAAAAAAAGCCCAAACTTGTTCGAAATTGGGCTTTTTTATTTCTGAGTCAGTTTTTCCGTGTTTAAATTTTTTCTAAAACCTTTTGTTCTTCTGCATTTAAGGAATAGGCTTTCATGTACATTTCTTCCATGTGTTCCCCTGCGGTGCATGGCTTATAACGGTAACTTTCCATCTCTTTGACTGTGCCAGGCAAGGCATAAATATGGGTCATATAATTTGGACCATAAAAGAAAGGAATCGAATAACGCGATTTTCCGTCTGCATACATATTCCGTACCCGGTGTGGATTAGATTTAAATAAATCGTTACTCCAACGTGGAATCAGGTCACCTAAATTGACGACAAAAGTACCCTCAATAGGTGGTGCAGTGACCCAGTTTCCATCTGGAAAGCAAACTTCCAAACCACCACAATTATCTTGCGCCAAAATCGTAATTGAACCCCAATCTGTGTGCGCACCGACACCAAAGCTGTTTTCATCGGCATCTGCTGGATGAGGCGGATAGCGCAGCATTTTCAAGGTCATCATGGGATCATGACAACATTCATCAAAATAATGCTCATCCAGTTCCAGAGATAAAGCCAGTAACTGCATAATGCGCTTTGCCAGCAGGCTCAGTTCTGCAATATATTCCTGACAGTATTGCTCCATTTCAGGTACTTCACTTGGCCATTGATTAATACCATAGCCTTGATATTTGGCTAACACATAGGGATGGTCATCACTATAAGTTTTACCGCAATAGAAACCTTCCTTAATATCCGGCTTGGCGTTGTAATCTGACTTTTGTGCAGACAACTGTTCAAACCCCAAATGACTGGCATTCAGGCTTTGATCATATTTCAGTTTAGTGTTTAAAGGCAGGTCAAAAATCTGTTTGCATAGTGCAAATTGACGCTGAATTAAAACTGGATCAATGCCATGATTTTTGACATAAAAGAAACCCGAACTGGTTGCAGCTTGGCGCAGCAGATGCACAACCTCATTGACCTGTTTAGATCCAGCAGCCAAAGCGCCGCTTAAATCAATCACTGGAATGTTCATAGGACAATATAACCTCTATTAAATCAGTGTGCTATTTCAAAAAAATAACCCTGAATTTAAAATAAAATGAGTAATTTGCATTTAATTACGCAGTCTGGTTATTTAGGAAAACTTCCTTCTACACCTTTGACGTAATAATTGGTTTTCGCTAAATCTGCATCTGTTAATGAATTGCCTTTTGCCACAAGCAAGCTACCATCCTGTTTATAGATTGGACCAGTGAATGGATGCAAACTGCCTTTTTGTAGTGCATTGCGCACGGCAATTGCTTTGGCTTTCATTTCAGGTGTGGTGGATGGGCCAAAATTTTCAATGTTCACTGCGCCTTGTTGAACCCCATATTTAATTGCCGACGTTTTCCAGGTTTTGGCCGCGACTTGTTTCATAACTGGCTCATAAATTTTATCCCAATGCAGCACCGCTGCTGCCAAGTGCGCCTTAGGACCAAATTTACTCATGTCCGAGTTCCAGCCAAAAGCATAGACGCCCTTTTGCTGCGCAGCCTGTACCACTGCCGGCGAGTCGGTATTCTGCATCAACACATCGGCTTTTTGTGCAATCAGCGCTAACGCCGCTTCACGTTCCTTGCCCGGGTTAAACCAGGTATTTGCCCAGATCACTTTGGTTTTCACTTTAGGATTGACACTTTGTGCGCCTAAGGTATAGGCATTGATGTTACGTACCACTTCAGGAATCGGAAATGATGCGACTACACCAATGGTATCGGTTTGAGTTTTTTGTCCTGCCACTACACCCAGCATATAAGCACCTTCATAGGTACGCGTTTCATATACACCCAGGTTTTTAGCTTGTTTGTAGCCGGTTGCATGCATAAATACGGTATTTGGAAACTGCTTGGCGACTTTTTCCATCGCGTTCATATAGCCAAATGAGGTACCAAAAATGACCTTATTGCCTTGCTGTGCAAGATTACGGACCACACGTTCTGCATCTGCAGTCTCGGGTACATTTTCAATAAATGTGGTTTGATATTTACCGGCCAAGGCTTTTTCTGCCTTTACACGGCCTTGTTCATGTGAATAAGACCAGCCGTGGTCACTGGTGGGTCCCAAATAGATAAAAGCCGCTTTTTCTTTGGCTTGAGACTGACCAGGAATCAGTACGGCCAAACTGCCTAAAACCAGAAAGGCGTTCCCCAAAGTTTTCTTTTTTAAACTCATTAATGCAACTCCATCTATATTTTTTCAAAGAGAATGTTTTAAAAATATTTAAAATCAGTCTGAGTGAAGCAATTAATATTCCAACTGAATGAAAATGAATATTTTTAAGTTAAATATTTAAAAATCTTTTATTAAATTAAAATCTATTTAAAAACAGCAATGCATAAAAAAATTGATTATCTTCTCGACCAAAACCCATTTTGCAATTGGGCTATTTCATCTTCCAGTTCAGACACTGGACCAATCAGTTCCACCTCTTTTTGGCAATGGGAAAATACATAGGGAGAGGACACACTCATCGTCGGGTTTTCATCATGATTTCCGGTACAGGCCAGCAGTTTTTCTTCGGTCATGCCATACACAACGCGGCCAATATTGGCCCAATAAATCGTGCCAGAGCACATACAGCAAGGCTCTACTGCTGTATATAAAGTACATTGCCATAAATATTCAGGCGGATAGTTGGTGGCTGCAATACGTGCCAGGGTAGATTCGGCATGGTTGACCGTATCAATATTACATTGGGTCAAAAGTACTGTTTCATGATCCGGAGCCACCAGAACTGCACCAAAAGGATGATGCCCTAAACTGATGGCACGTTTACCCACCTCATTGGAAAGTTTCAGGAATTTAATGATTTGCGCTTGGCTCGGACTATTTATCATTGGTAATGCTCATTAATATAAATTTTAAAGTGTGCTTAAAATAAAAAAGCACCTGCTATATAAAGGTGCTTTTTTTAAATATTTAAACGATATAGCGTTTACTTAACCCCCACTCGGCCAATATACGGCGGTAAGTGGTAGATGAACGATCTGCTTCAAAATGGGCTTCCATACTGATATCCAGTGGCAATTCTTCTGGCTTTTGGCTTTCCACCATCTCCTGATCTTCTGCAAAAATTTGTGCATTAAAATCATACACTGCCTGTAAATCTCCGGTGGTGTCGAAGTTACGGGTCAGCGGCACAAATAGTCGGGTTTTATTATGGGAGACCGGACAGCACGCATTTAAAATTTTTAAAATGCCATCATTGGGGAAATACACTTTCAATGTCGCAGAAAATGGCGGATAGACATCAAATTCACGGGTCCACATAAAACCTTCCGGCTCTAAATGTTGTAGACCATGCGGATAGTTGCTGACATTGGAAATGTAGATGCTTTTTAAACCGTAGTATGTACGTTCGGTATGGTACTTCGGCACCACCTGGTTTTCACGGTCTGCAAATGCCTGATGATGCACCCAGGCAAAGTGTGCAACATCAATAAAGCCTTCCAGCTGACGGCCACTGGAACCATTAATATCCACAAATGGCGGCAAAATGGTCTGATGACCTTCCGCATCCCAAGTTTCCAGCACCGGGAAATTCGTCTCGCTTTGATCACGGTTAAATAGACTGGTCCAAATCAGGCCATATTTTTCTACAACAGGAAATTTGGTCAGGCTAAAACGCTCAGAGATTTTTGTCAGTTCTGGCTGAGCCGGAATTTTCGAGCATTTGCCTTCGGTATTGTAATGTAGTCCATGATAAGGACAGACCAGCTCTTCTCCTTGTACCCAGCCTTTGGTTAGTGGGACACCACGGTGCGGACAGATATCCCGGGCCAAATGGATTTGCCCGCTCTCGGTTTTATACAGCGCCATTTTCACATCCAGCAATATGACTTGCTGTGGTGTGCTACTGACGTCCTGAATACGTGCAACCGGATACCAGTACTGTGCCAAAATATTCCAGTCAGAGGGATCAAACGCACTACCATGTGGTTGAGTAAATAGATTAAGTACTGGTATGGCGTTCATATAAAATCCTTCTTTTCAATTTCGTGGCTAAGCCTTTTCAAGGTCAAAACTCTGACCTTTAGCTTTAACTTGTATTTGAAATTAAATGAATTTTTAGCATTCTGTCTATTAGAATGTTTCGTACTTCTTATTCTAAAAATTAGAACACTTAAGGTTGGCTGAAATGTTTTAGCAGACTAAAAAGTGTGAATTTGGCATAGAACTCGCATAGTAAGAACTATCATGCGCTATAAAAAAGACAGTTAGGCAGATTTGCCCCAATACCTATATGAATACACCCTTTTCACGTTTTTCCGAATATTTTATTGCGGTCGCCAAAACTGGCAGCCTGCGCAAGGCAGCCGATCAGCTATTTATTTCAGTTTCTGCGGTACATCGTCAAATCGCGCTGGCTGAAGAAGATTTGGGCATCATCTTGTTTGAGCGTTTGCCGAATGGCTTAAAGCTGACTCTGGCAGGTGAATTGCTCTATGCCGACCTGCTGAAATGGCAAAAGGAGTTTCAACATACCCGTATCCGCTTTGATGAAATTCAGGGGCTGAATCGAGGCACCATCGAATTTGGCCTGATCTCGGCTTTAAGCGATGGTTTTATCATGCAATCCATACAGTACATGTATGAGAATTACCCCTGGATTCATTTTAATATTCGGGTGGCAGACAGCGAAATTATTGCCAAAAAAATTATGGATGCCGAACTTGATTTTGGATTAATTTTAAATCCCAAAGCACATCATCATCTGGAAGTGATCCATTTTCTGGAATTACCGGTCGGTTTTGTCATGAGCAATGATCATCCGCTGGTGCATGCTGAAAAAATCTATTTTTCCGATACCTTAGGCGACAACCACTTTATTCCCTCGGAACCGCTGATTATTCATGATTATGTGCAGGCCCTGTATAAGCACCATCAATTTATTCCGGCCAGAAAAACCGAATCTAATGATATCCGGCTGATGAATGCCCTGATCCAGAAAAATTTAGGTATTGGCATTTTAAGTTTTTTAGATGTCTTGCCCTATCTGGAACGCAAAGAATTGGTATTCAAGCCGATTCTGGAAAAAGGTCTGCATCCACTGACCATTGCTCTTTGTGTTGCTCCGAAACGGCAAATTTCCAGAGCATCGCAATTAATGATTAAAGATATAAGTGAACAGATGGAAGCGCTAAAACAGCAAGTTCCTATGTTTTTAGCCTAAAATATATCAGTTGGTATAACTCTTGCTTTTTTAAATGAAATTTCAATGATTAAGGCAATGTTATGTCAACAATCTGGATTAAACATCCACTGGCAATTTTTACTGGCAATCAAAGTGATGCACGCGGTGGTCTGGTCATTCAATCGGGAAAAATTGTTGAACTGGTGGCATTAGGACAAACGCCCATTACGCCCTTTGATGAAACATTTGATGCCAAGAATCTGGTGATTTTGCCTGGCCTAATCAATAGCCATCATCATTTCTATCAAACCTTGACCCGTGCCTGGGCACCCGTGGTGAATGCGCCGCTTTTCCCCTGGCTTAAGACGTTGTATCCGGTATGGGCCAAGCTAAATCCGGAACAACTCTATCTGGCGACGCAAGTGGCTTTGGCTGAATTATTGATGTCCGGCTGTACTTTTGCGGCAGATCACCATTATTTATTTCCCCAGCAACTGCATGATGCGATTGATATTCAGGTACAGGCTGCGGAAAGTTTAGGTATCCGTGTCATGCTGACTCGAGGTTCGATGAGCCTGGGTGAAGATCAAGGCGGTCTGCCACCGCAGCACACGGTACAGGATATGCAAACCATCTTGCTCGATTCGGAAAGGCTGATTTCGAAATATCATGACCGCGGTGCAGATGCGATGGTGAATATTGCCCTTGCACCCTGTTCTCCTTTTTCGGTCACACAGGAAATTATGCGTGAAAGTGCCCAACTGGCGCAGCAACATGATGTGCGGCTGCATACCCATCTGGCGGAAACTCTGGATGAAGAAAAATTTTGTCTGGAAAAGTTTGGCATGCGCACAGTCGATTATCTGGACAGTGTCGGCTGGTTAAATCATCGCACCTGGCTCGCGCATGGCATTCATTTCAATGCCGATGAAATTCGCCGTTTAGGTACAGCGCAAGTAGGCATCTGTCATTGCCCGCATTCCAATATGCGTCTGGCTTCCGGGATTTGTCCAACTGTGAATTTAATACAGGCCGGTGCAAAAATTGGTTTGGGTGTGGATGGTTCAGCCTCTGGAGATGCATCCAATTTAATTCTGGAAGCGCGTCAGGCGATGTATCTGCAACGTCTGAAATATGGTGCTGAAGTGATTACTCCTGAACTGGCCCTAGGCTGGGTGACTAAAGGTTCGGCACAATTGCTGGGTCGAGATCAGCATCTGGGGGAAATTGCCCCTGACTTTCAGGCGGATCTGGCGTTTTATACGCTGGATGACATCAAATTTTCAGGCAGCCATGATCCTGTTGCAGCACTGTTGCTCTGTGGCGCAGAACGTGCAGAACATGTCATGGTTAAAGGTAAATGGGTGGTCAAAGACCAACAGGTCCTGGGACTTGATATGGATAAATTATTGGCTGAACATCGTCAGGCCGCAAAAGATTTATTAGCTGCTTAAGCGATGAGCTCTAGGTATCTTAGTCATTGAAATGATGATTAAGATACAACTTGTGACTCCAATCGAACTAGGCCCAAATCACCAGTATGGCGGCAATCACCACCAGTAATAATCCCCAGTGCTCTGCTTTGGCCAGTTTTTCCTTAAAGAAATAGGCAGAAATGAGCAAGCTAAACAGGATTTCAATCTGTCCCAGTGTTTTGACAATCGCAACAGATTGCATGCTCATGGCGGTAAACCAGCCTAAGGAAGCGATAAAACTACAGACACTGACTTTAAAAGTCAGCCCTATTCTTTCCCACATCGCCTTTAAGGTTTGACGACTAAATAAACTTAAATAGATCAGCATACTGATACATTGAAAGCTAATAATACTGACCAATACCCATGCCGCCCGATGAATAAATGGCAGTTGCGGTAGCTCCAAACTGGCTTCACGCACCAATAAAGAGGTAATGGCAAAACATAATCCACTGCCGATCCCAATCAATAAAGTCGGCAGGGAAAGTTTTTCTATTCTTGGCCCTTTACTGAGTAAAAATACGGCAAGTCCACCCAAGGCAACTCCAAACCAGGCCAGTCCGCTTAACTGATCGCTCAATAATGAAGCACCAATCAGCGCAGCCAAAATGGCTTCACTTTTCGCCAGTCCCACCCCAATGGCATAATTTTTTTGTTTAAAAAGCTGCACCATCAACGCTGTTGCCGCAATCTGGCTGATCCCGGCAACTACAATGTAAATCCAGAACCTTGGAGTAAAAGTAATGGCAGTCTGGATAGGCTGGTAATGATATAAACCTGTCAGGTAAATGAGGGCAAAAGGAAAACCGAAAAGAAAACGTGCCAGAGTCACACCATAGACATCTACAGTCGTACTGAGCTGCTTTTGAAACGCATTACGCCAAGCCTGCATAAATGCAGCCATAAGGGTAAAGAGAATCCATGTAGATGCCATCACTTGACCTGTTTTAAGCGCTAAAGTGCAGTAATGTACTCCTTCAGCACTGAATTGACGAATCTTTTTCCATGAAAATGGTTATTTCTCCCAAGTACGTTGAGTCATTTTTTATAATAAAAAACCCTTCATCAGGAAGGGTTTCTAAACAAAAAACTGAACTCAATAATTAATCTAATGGATTGCCAATAATATTGCTGATAATGCCTTTCATAATATGCGGCCCCTGTTCTTTTCTTAATTCTTCATACCATTCTTTGGTCACCACTTCATCTTTCATATGGGTCACATCACAGCGTTTTCGTGCGCGTAGCACCAGCTCATTGGCGCGTTCATTACGTTTATTTTGATAACGCTTTAAAGCATCCTGTAAACCCAAGGTATTAATTTGTAAGGCACGAGCCAAATAAATCGCATCTTCCATGGCCTGGCAGCCGCCCTGCCCAATATCTGGCGTTGTACTGTGTGCCGCATCACCGACAATCACCACACGGCCTTTATAAAATTGGGCAAAAGGTTCAATGTCATGAATTTCTACACGGTTGGTTTTTTGTTCATCTAAGGCATCAATCAAGTGCTGAACTGATGCACACCAGCCATTAAAATAATGTTTCAGTAAAGTTTTATATTCAGCTTTATTGTTTTCTAAACCCACCGGTAATGGCACATCAAAGAAGAAATAGAATTTTCCGTCTGCAACCGGCATTAGCGAAACACGTTTACCCTCACCGACAAAAGTCGTCCACTGGTCTGCCGGAGAAAGATGATCACTGATTTCAACCAGGCCATTCCAGTTGACATAACCCGCATAACGACGTGAAACCTGTTCACCCAATACATAAGCTCGCGTAATCGAGTGGGTTCCGTCGGCACCAATCAATAATTCGGTTTTAATTTCGCTACCATCGGCAAATTCAACCAGTACCCCATTCTCCTGTTCCTGTAGTGAGACCATTTTTTTACCCAGTTGAATATCATCACGGCCAAACTCATCCATCAGCATATTTTGCAAGTCGGCACGTGCCACCGGATAAGGACGCTGCCCGACTTCTTCAATCAAGGGTAATAAACTGAACTGGGTCATGGTATCGCCCGTCAAACCATCCATATACGCCAGCTGATCCATCTGACCGCCTAGCTTGGCAACCTGTTCAGTCAGCCCCAGGTAATTCAAACACTTCACACCATTGGACCAAAGCGAGATGGCTGCGCCGACAGGTAAAATTTGTTCTGCTTGCTCATAGATGGTGACCTGATGCCCAAACTTTTTTAGTGCAATTCCCGTGGTCAATCCACCCATGCCTGCACCAATAATTGTAATCTCCATCTATTTTCTCCTCTGAATATATTGTTTCTGCTCCTTAAAAAGCTAAAAGCGTGCCATTTTCGAAAAACATGCACCGATTTTTTTCAAAAGTTGGCACAAGCTGTGCATCAACATGGATGTAAACACGAGTTTTTATAAGGCTTTAACTTAGATTTTGGCTGTTTTATAAAAATTAATATTCACGTTATTCATAATTTGAATGGAAAATAACTATGGCAACATTAATTGCACCTATTTTTGATCTTCCTGTGCATATACAACAACTCACCAACTTGGCAGATAGCAGAATTGGTGCAGAAGTACTTGAATGTTCAGATGATTTTTTTGCTGAAGCAAATCGAATGTTGCAATTTGATGCCCCCATTTTTGTAGAAGACAAATTTGATAATCATGGCAAATGGATGGATGGATGGGAAACCCGCCGTAAACGTCATGCCGGCTATGACTGGGCTATTGTTCAGCTTGGGGTAGCGGGAACCATTCAAGCGCTGGATATTGATACCACTTTTTTTACCGGGAACTATCCGGCATCGGCTGCGGTCGAAGCCTGTTATGCACCAAATGGTGACTTAAGCACTGCTACCTGGCACTTAATTTTACCAAATAGTAAATTAGGACCCGGACAGCATCATATTTTTGAGGTCTCCTCAGAGCTGGTATTCAGCCATGTGCGCTTAAATATTTTCCCGGATGGTGGTGTCGCCCGATTTAAAGTCTATGGTGAAGTTAAGATTCAGATTCAGGATAGGGATCAGGTACTGGATCTGTTAGCTCTTGAAAATGGTGGTCGGGTGATTGCCTATAGCGATGCACACTTTGGGCATCCACGTAATCTGATTAATCCAGGTCGTGGCATAAATATGGGTGATGGTTGGGAAACCAAACGCCGCCGTGAACCCGGTTTTGACTGGTGTATTCTGGCTTTAGGCCAAAGCGGTTCAATTGAAAAAATTGATATTGATACGGCGCATTTTAAAGGCAACTACCCTGCACAAGTTTCTATACAGGCGATTTATATTGAAGATGCGACCGATCAACAACTGATTCCGCAAAGCATGTTCTGGCCATATCTTTTAGAAGCACAAGATATGCAGATGGATCATATTCACAGCTTTGTAGAGGAAGTTTTACAGCATGAGAAAATATCGCATATTCGCGTGAACATGATTCCGGATGGCGGGATTAGCCGTATCCGTTTATGGGGAAAAACTGCAAGATAAATGTGAATATTATGACAATACTGACTATAAAAATTCAGCCTTTAACTGCAAAAAACTTTGCGCCTTTTGGTGAAGTCATTGCATGTCAAGGCAACGATTTTTTTTATATTAATGAGCAACAGACTGAACGTTATCATGCACTGGATGAAGTGGAAACCGATGCAAAAGTTGGGTTAAGTATTTTCAAAAATATTCAATCTACCCAAGTGCCTTTTGAAATTTCCATGTTAGAAAGGCATCCGTTAGGATCACAGGCCTTTATCCCTATGCAGGGTCAGGCTTTTTTGATTGTTGTTGCACCAGCACTGGATGCTGCAAAGCCCGATCTGAATCAAGTTCAGGCCTTTATCAGTGATGGTTCACAAGGGGTCAATTACCATGCCGGAACATGGCACCATCCTTTATTGACACTGGAAGCACCCAGTGATTTTGTGGTGATTGACCGGATTGGGACTGGCCCAAACTGCGATGTTTATTCTTTTCCACATGTCATTTCCATAGCGTATTAAAGCAATAAAAAAGCCCTTGGACACAAGGGCTTTTAAAATAGTTCTGTAATATGCTTAATTAGAAATGATATTTCACTAAAGCACTCACGTTATTTTCATCTGCATTTGGAATGCCAAATTTATTGTTCCATATTGAGTGTTCGATACCCAGATACAAATTCGTATTTGGAGAAATGTGTTTACCTACATTCCATTTCCACTGTGTGGTCCAGTTCATCTCGCTATCATGATCATCTTCTTCTGTTGACCAATCCAGGAAGCCATCAACCAAAAATTCTTCAGTTCCCAGTTTAAATGGAACACCATAGGTCAAGGTTAACTGGTAGTCATCATCAACATTTTCATTATTTGCACGATACAGGTTGATGCTGGCATAACGGAAATATGGAATATCCAGATCAAAACCTACACCATACAAGAAGTTATCAAAGCCTTCTCCACCTTCCCAAGTGGTCGAAACCAACACATCTTTTACTGGGCCAAACGCAAGTTTTTGACCTGTTACTTCGCCCAAACTTAAACGCGGGGACAATTCAAAATAAGTTGATTTAATATCATCTGTACCACGCATGCGGTCAACAAAGAAGAATACGTCTGCATATTTAATTTTTGCCGTATATTCAACAGTTAAAGTAGTTTGCTTTTCGTTTACTACTTCATAGTTTTCGCCATAAAGACCACTCAGACTGAAATCTTGCCAAATCGGTTGTGCTTGTGCGCCAACAGCAGCACTTGCCAATACAGTTGCAGTGAATAATTGTGTTAATTTCATAGAAGTTTAGCCCCAAAAAAGGAAAAATAGTTACAAGATTGATAAAGCAAAATCGAAGCCAAGTTTTTTAATTTTTGATAAAAAAAGCCCATGACATACATGGGCTTTGTATACATTATTGAATGTTAATGCACTGACTCGACAATCTTCTTGGTTGTAACTGTATTTTTGGATTTAAAAATACTCAAATGATTAAACAGAATATTCAAAATAATCGCCATCAAACAGGTAGAGCTAATGCCGGAGTGGAACAGGGTTTGAATCCATTTCGGAAAATTGGCATAGAATGAATGGTCAATGATCGGAATCATCCCGGCTGCAATGGCAGTCGCGACAATAATCAGGTTCTTTTGCTCGTTATAATCAATTTTTGCCAAGGTACGAATACCACTTGCAGCCACTGTTCCAAATAGCACCAAACCTGCACCACCAAGTACCGGTACAGGAATTGCTGCAATTAAACGCCCCATAATTGGCAATAAACCAAGTACCACTAAAATCATGCCGCCAGCTGCAACCACAAAACGACTTTTGATGCCAGTAATGGCAACCAAGCCTACATTTTGCGCAAAGGCACTTTGCATAAATGAACCAAAAACTGGTGCAACCGCACTGGACAGCATATCGGCACGTAAACCATTGGAAATACGTTCTGAATCTACTTTGGTTCCAACAATTTCACCCACAGCAATAATATCTGCCGTGGTTTCAGTCATGATCACCAGAGTCACAATCAGCATGGAAATGATGGCGGTCAATTCAAAAGTTGGCATGCCAAAAGCAAATAGGCTTGGAAACTGCACCCATGCACCATTGCCGACTTTACTAAAATCGCCAAAGCCCATCAGATAAGCCAGTACTGAGCCCATCACAATAGCCAAAAGAATCGATAAACGACGGATAGAAGCATTCTTGGTCAGGTTCAAACAGATCACAATGCCCAGCGTCAACAGCGCCAATCCAATATTTTCCACACTTCCCCATTCAGGGGCATTCTTATTGCCGCCCATCATCCAGCGAACAGCGACAGGCAAGAGTGATAAGCCAATAATCGTAATCACACAACCCGTCACGACAGGTGGGAAAAAGCGAATAATCTTGGAAAAATAGGGAGCCAGAAAGAAACCGATCAGTGAGGCAATAATCACCGCACCATAAACGGCAGATAAGCCACCGCCTGTAGTCACAATTGCGACCATCGTCGCCACACCGGCAAAGGAAACGCCTTGTACCAGCGGCAATTTGGCTCCGATATATTTTATGCCTATGGTTTGTAATATCGTTGCCAGACCACCGACAAATAAGGCGGCTGCAATCAGCAAACCAATGTGCTGCGCAGATAAACCTGCCGCGGTACCCACAATTAATGGTGGTGCGATAATTCCGCCATACATGGTTAATACATGTTGTAAGCCATATGCTGCACTTTTTCCTGCGCCTAAATATTCATGTTCTGGTGAAATGATTTTGCTTTCTTCAGTCATTCTTTTTCTTCCCTCAAATCAAAAAATTAAATTAGCTTCCGCGATATGTGGAGTACGCAAATGGGCTAATCAGTAAAGGAATGTGATAATGCTGTGATGCATCTTTGACATAGAAATGGATTACGGTTTTAGGAAAAAAGGTTTCCAGTTCTAAAGCATCAAAATAAGCAGAAGTGGCGAATTCAAGGCTATATGCCCCGCTATTGAATTCGGTTAGACCAAAATCAGTCACCCGACCATCGACATTGGTACTTGCTTCACCGAGTAAGCTGCCCTCTGCATTGAATAATTTAATCAGCACATTGGCTGCCGGCTTACCTAAGTTAGTATCTAAAATATGTGAACTAATCATGCTTGCAGCTCCTGAGCTAATCGGAGTAAGGCAATTTCAGCCAGTTGATGATGGACAATACGCTTTTCAGTTTCAGGATCATTTAAAAGACGGTATTTTAGGGCTTGAAGAACTTCTTCACTGTTTAGACCGAATGCTTTAATCAGGAAGATGTAGCCATATTTCTTTTCATAGGCGATATTGCCCTTGAGTAAAGCCAGCTGGGTTTCTTCATCTGTGGTAATAGAGGACTGTTCACGATTTGAAAAGTTTTTTTCGACCTCACTCAATTCAGCCTGTGCTTTTTTTTCGCCTATGCGTGGATGTTTATCTAAAGCTGTTTTGATGTCATCCCAAGTCCAGGTCTTTGCTTGTTGTTTTGCAAAGTCCATAGCCTCTTCAACCGAGGCATAAGGACGATTCGCTGAAAGCTGTTCCGACCAGCTCGGTATTTGCACACAGTGCGCTAAAAAGGTAATGGCATCTTGTTGAGATGCTTTATTAAATTCAACGAGTTGCACTATTAAATCGCCTAAAATATTGAATGTTTGTTCAAAAGTAATTTTGCAATATCAGTGCCAGATTTTGTTTTTCTGCATTTTTTATAAATGGGATAAATAAAAAAAGAGAAGCTAAACTTCTCTTTTTAAAAAATTTTATATCTTATAATGCATGGTTTTTATACCAGTGCTCGGCAATATCGCCACGGCGGCAAATCCAGACGTTGTCGTAACTTTGAATATAATCGAGGAACTTTTGTAGTGCCTTAAAGCGTCCTGGTCGCCCTAAAATACGACAATGCATGCCGACCGATAGCATTTTAGGTTCAGTTTCACCTTCAGCATACAGCACATCAAAGGCATCTTTTAAGTATTGATAGAATTGTTCCCCACTGTTGAAACCGCCCGGTGAACTGAACTTCATGTCAT
Organism: Acinetobacter sp. BSP-28; assembly: GCF_044130285.1. Taxonomy (NCBI): domain Bacteria; kingdom Pseudomonadati; phylum Pseudomonadota; class Gammaproteobacteria; order Moraxellales; family Moraxellaceae; genus Acinetobacter; species Acinetobacter sp. BSP-28. The sequence continues at coordinate 19,839 of NZ_JBIQOB010000018.1, read as the reverse complement.
TGCTTTCTAAGGTATAGGGAATGATTAAATGTGGACGTGTTGCACCATTTTTATCAGTCAGATTGCTCCAAAATGGCAGGTCGTCGCCATAGTAGTCACAGTCATATTTAATCTGCGGAAATTCGGCTAATAATTTTCGGGTATTCGGGCTATCGCGACCGGTATACCAGCCGATTGGCGCTTGGCCAAACAGGGTTTCGAGTACACTTATGGCCTGATCCATGTGCTGTCGTTCAAGTTCGATGGGCATGTCCTGATAATGCAGCCAGCGCTGTCCATGAGAAACCACGTCATAATTGGCTTCTTTAATCGCTTCAACAATGTAGGGATTTCGCGCCAGCGCCATGCCCACACCAAAAATGGTCATGGGTAAATTGCGTTTTTTAAACTCGTTATGAATGCGCCAGAAACCTGCACGTGAGCCATATTCATACATGGAATCCATAGACATATGTTTAGCTGGGAAGCTTGCTGCCCCAATAATATCGGAAAGGAACTGTTCTGAACCTGCATCGCCATGTTCTACGTGGTTTTCCCCGCCTTCTTCATAGTTCAATACAAATTGAACCGCGACACGAGCGCCATTTGGCCATTCTACTTTAGGTGGTTCACCATGATAGCCAATTAAGTCTCGTGAATAGTCTTGTTGTTGAATTTGGTCAATCAGGTCTTGCCCGCGTAAGTATGTTGCTGTCACATCCATTTCCTAATGTGTTATATCAAACAGTAAAAATTAGGAAAGGATTAAGCAATTTATGCGCCACAACAGAAATTTCATGGCTATAAAAAATAACACTACTATTTTGTCTTTACGAAAATCTAACTATTTAAGAATGCAGCTAAAGTTTTAGTTTTTTTATCTAGAATTGGGTGATTTGGAACTGTAATTTTAAAACTATTTGGTTTTAAAACAGCTTGATAGATTTTGATATTTTGTTGAAATTCATAATTATAATAATTGACTGATTCTATAAGTTTATTTTTATTTGGATCCTGATCAGTCAGTTTGGCACCTAAAATAACTGAAGAAATATAATCCGCGGGAATTACTTTTAATAAAGAATTAAAATTGTTTGGATCATAGTCATGTGCAAGTGTTCTAAATTCCTTTTCATATGACCAATCCGTAGATTTTACTAAATATTGGTTGGTCACAAAATGTATCATTTTTTCACTATTTACTGGATCAAAAATTTTCAAGGGATTCGATATCTCTAAAGGAATTTTCGGGAATTCATCCTGATATTTTACTGGTTGTACATTAAATGCATTATGCACCCATGCAAGAGTTGGATGTGGAATTTTAAATTCAACCAAAAATCCTTTATGACTTTGAGCATAATGAGACCACATGAGCATATTTAATGGATTATTATTAAAACAAGTTACACTCAAATTGGCTCTTATAGCTGTAGAAAAATGTTGCTGTAAAATTTTCTTGAAATCATTCGGTACATCATCGAACTCTATAGATGCCATACAATCATATGGATCATTAAAATTATCTGGATGTGTGAATTTTAATTGAAGTTTTCTAAACAAATTTAGGACATAAAGATTATGATCAAAGCTTAGATGTTTATAAATATAATAATATTGCTCGTCACATTTAATATCTTCGAACTGTTTTTGATAATTAGATTTTAAAGTTTCTTGAAAAGCAGCAAGTAAAATTTTTTCAAAATCCATAGCAAAATAACTGTTTATTTTTTAAAAATTTATCATTTTAATTCCCCATTTAGCAATCCCTCCTAACCTCCCTTTAATAAAGGGAGGAATTTCCCCTTTGAAAAAGGGAGCAATGGGATTTAAAACAAGAAATATCGCTGCGCCATCGGCAGTACTTCCGTAGGTTCACAGGTCAAATGCACACCATCTGCACGAACCTCATAAGTTTCGGGATGCACTTCCATCAACGGACAGTAACTATTGTGCTTCATGTCCTTTTTCGTGATCTGCCGTGTGTCTTTACATGGCGAAATCAGCTTTTTTAAGCCTAATTTTTCATGCACGCCATCATCAATAGCGACTTGCGACAGGAAGGTAATGCAGGTGTTATGCACCCCACGCGGATAAGCCCCAAACATCGGACGGTAATGCACAGGCTGTGGTGTTGGAATAGAAGCATTAATATCACCCATCGGCGCAGCTGCAATCATGCCACCTTTAATGATCATGGACGGTTTAACACCAAAGAAAGCCGGTTTCCAGAGGACCAAATCGGCCAGTTTACCTTCTTCAACCGAACCAATTTCATGGCTTAAACCATGGGTAATCGCAGGGTTAATGGTGTATTTGGCGATATAACGTTTCACCCGATTGTTATCTTTATAAGGCGTATCACCTTCTAAAGCTCCGCGTTGTACTTTCATTTTATGTGCGGTTTGCCAGGTACGCAAAATCACTTCACCCACGCGACCCATCGCCTGTGAGTCTGATGACATCATGGCAATTGCACCCATATCCTGCAAAATATCTTCCGCAGCAATAGTTTCACGGCGGATACGGCTTTCTGCAAATGCCACATCTTCGGCAATAGAGGGATCCAAGTGATGACAGACCATTAACATGTCCAGATGTTCATCAATGGTATTGATGGTATATGGACGGGTCGGATTGGTTGAAGATGGCAAGACATTTGGCTGCCCAATGGCTTTTAGAATATCAGGTGCATGTCCACCACCTGCACCTTCAGTATGATAGGTATGAATGGTACGGTTTTTAAAAGCCGTCAAAGTTTCTTCTAGAAAGCCACTTTCGTTTAGTGTGTCTGTATGAATCGCGACTTGTACATCGAACTGATCGGCCACAGTTAAGCAGTTATCAATCGCTGCTGGTGTTGAACCCCAATCTTCATGCAGCTTTAATCCAACCACACCGGCTTTAATTTGCTCTGCAATCGGTTCAGGCTGGCTTAAATTCCCTTTACCCAATAGACCAATATTCATTGGCAAATCATCTATGGCTTGTAGTATGGTGGCAATATGCCAAGGACCTGGTGTTACTGTGGTCGCTGATGTTCCGGCTGCAGGGCCTGTACCGCCACCAATCATGGTAGTAATACCTGACATCATGGCAGTTTCTACCTGTTGCGGGCAGATCCAGTGAATATGGGTATCCACCCCGCCTGCAGTGAGAATTTGGCCTTCACCGGCAATCACTTCAGTGGCAGCCCCAAGCGGAATTGAAATATCTGGTTGAATATCCGGATTACCAGCCTTGCCAATTTTCCAGATCCGGCCATTTTTTAAGCCGACATCGGCTTTGACAATACCCCACCAGTCAATAATGAGTGCATTTGTAATGACAGTGTCAGCCACTTCAGATGACAAAAGTTGTGATTGTCCCATGCCATCACGAATTACTTTTCCGCCACCAAATTTGACCTCTTCGCCATAGGTCGTGAAGTCCTGTTCAACTTCAATAAATAATTCGGTATCGGCAAGACGGACACGGTCCCCGACCGTCGGTCCAAACATTTCGGCATAAGCACGACGTGACATTTTCATGATTTATAAACCTTTATAATTCTGATGCGATTTTTATGAATCGAGCTTACCCATTACCCGGCCTGCAAAGCCATAAACTTCACGTTTCCCGGCAAGTGCCACCAATTCCACATCACGCTTTTGACCCGGTTCAAAACGGATGGCTGTCCCCGCTGCAATATTTAAGCGGAAACCTTTGGCCTGCTCACGGTCAAACTGCAAAGCATCATTGGCTTCAGCAAAGTGAAAATGTGAGCCGACCTGAATAGGACGGTCACCGATATTGGCTACGGTAATCTTTAAGGTTTCACGCCCGACATTCATTTCAATGTCGCTATCTGGTGTAAAAATTTCCCCAGGAATCATATGCCGCTCCTACACAATCGGTTGATGGACAGTGACCAGCTTTGATCCATCCGGAAATGTCGCTTCGACTTGCACTTCAGCAATCATTTCAGCAATGCCATCCATCACATCATCACGGGATAGCAATGTCGTGCCGTAATGCATCAATTCGCTGACGGTCATGCCGTCACGCGCACCCTCAAGCAATGCAGCAGAAATATAAGCAATCGCTTCGGGATAGTTCAGCTTTAAACCGCGTGCTTTACGACGTTCTGCCACCAAGCCCGCAGTAAAAATCAGCATTTTGTCTTTTTCTGTTGGATTGAGTTCCATATCTCTTTCCTAATCTATATCAATGTATTGAATGCAAAATGTGTGCAAGATTCGATATTTGGTGTTCTCCCTCCCTTTGGGATGAGAGACAATGTCTCGCAAGGAGGGATTAAATACGTTAATGCCCTCACCCCAACCCTCTCCCATAGGGAGAGGGAGATTGATTACAAAATTTATTCCGGAAACTTTCCCTCTCCTACCAGGAGAGGGAATAAAAGGATTACGTCCGCCAAATTCTTGGAAATGCTTCATCCAGATCAAACCAGTAGCGTCTTAATCGGGCACGTATGGCTGCAAAACCATCATGACAGTGACGTACATCATCACCTAAGAATCTGGCACAAATGACATCACCCAATACGGTTAAAGTAATCGGTACATCCATGCGCATGATCAGTTCACGAGTCAAATCAATATGTGCTTCCAGATGAACACTTGCACGATATTTTTCAGGCGGCACAGCCCAAAAACTGCCCATCACTGCATGACCATCCATGCCTAAACATGAATTCAGCCAGCGGTCATCACCCTTAAAATTTAAGCTATCTGCAACCAGAAGCTTGTCATTTCGCCATAGCTGAAAACGGTTTTGATAAGCCCCTTGTACAAACTGTTCATCACGTGCCTGCCGCCCGATCACCAACATATCCCAACCGATAAAACTGGCTGCAACATCTAAATGGACGATTGTTTCAGAACTGGCATTGGCACCATCAAACAGCATGGTTTCCTGCGGCAACCATTCAAAAACCGCATGATCATTTAAACGGATATGAATGTGCTGAAAAGCCTGCTTGCCATTGGTTCGATACCATTTTCCTGCGCCCGGCGTGGTCACCAAGGCATGGGCATTGGCATCCACCTGCATATCGAAAGTCAGATGATCACCACCGGCTATACCTGCTGGTGGGTGCACGATAATGGCATGACAAATGCCATTGGTTTCAGGCCATAACATCTTTTGGATGCGTACCGGACCATGATGCTTGCGGTGCTGCAATATGGTCCGCGCAGTCTGCTGTTGGGCCTGAAAACCCATTTCCAAACGTGCGTACCATAAATTCTGGTTCATGCTTCTTTCTGCAAGGTCATGCATCAAACAATTAACTCAGCATCAAAATTATTAAACAGTGTTAAGCCAGACCAATCACGGCGACAACCGCTGCCAGACCGCCAATAATTTGCTTGCCATAAGGCACATATTTATTCACGAATGCACCAAGAGCTAAGCCGATGCCATAGATCAATGCCATCGCTGTAACCATGCCGATAATCAGTAAAGATACATGTCCAGCTTGACCGAGTTCGCTGCCATGCGCCACGCCGTGGAAGTTGGCTAACAGTACCGCTGCCACAGGTAAGACCTTGCTGGATTTGCTCCATAAAGCTACAGCTACAAATACCAGTGAAGCAATAATGCCTGACTCCGCCAGTGAGGTGGATAGCATGCCTTCAGCACCCAACGTAAAGCCTGCAATCATGGCTGCTGCCAGACCCATTAGACCTGCAATTTTCCAGCGCTGATTTGCTGTCCACATCAATACCCCAAAAGCAATTGCCATCATGAGATGATCTAAACCAGTAAAGGGATGCATGAAGCCCGCCCAGAATCCGCTATGATGATCATGCCCCGGATGAGCCATTGCCAGCATTGGTAAAGCGGCAAATCCCGCAACCAGTAAGTGTTTAAATAAACGCATAATGAATTTCCCCTTTAAGACTTAAATAAACCTTGTTTTTCGATAAAGCTGATAATGTCGTTCAAGCCATCCTGAGTTTTCATATTGGAAAATAAAAATGGTTTATCGCCACGCATACGCTTCGCGTCCTGATCCATCACTTCAAGGCTGGCTCCGACCATTGGCGCCAAATCTGTTTTATTGATAATTAATAAGTCTGATTTGGTAATGCCTGGTCCACCTTTACGCGGAATCTTTTCACCACCCGCCACGTCAATCACATACAGGGTTAAATCGGACAATTCAGGACTAAAGGTTGCAGCCAGGTTATCGCCACCACTTTCAATAATAATCAGCTCCAGACCATCAAACTTTTCACACAGATCATCAATGGCAGCCAGGTTAATGGAGGCATCTTCACGAATCGCGGTATGCGGACAGCCACCTGTTTCCACGCCAACGATACGTTCTGGCGACATCGCTTCATGACGGGTTAAAAAGTTCGAATCTTCTTTGGTGTAAATGTCATTGGTGACTACTGCCATATTGTATTTTTCACGCAGTGCAAGACATAAATTCAAGGTTAAAGCGGTTTTACCTGATCCGACTGGACCGCCAATTCCAACGCGTAATGGACTACGTTCTGACATGTTGATTTCCTTTTTTACATTTTCTTGGCACTATTTTTTAAAGTGCTTTTTAATCTTTTTACTTATGTTCTGATCTGAAAATTAAGACCGGAATAAGCGTGAATACTGGGTTTCGTGCGACATGCTCAACATGGCATATTGCGGTAATGCGCTGCTGATCTCGTGATCTTCCAAAGCCAATGCAGCCTGCACCGCTGCAGGAATTTGCTGATGCAATTGCCATAAAATTCGCTGTCCGCTCATCTGCCCCAGCGGAATGGTTTTAACTGCCGCCAACACCTGATTTTCCAGTACGGTAAAACTATAGGCCGTTAATACATCAGCAAGATCTAGCCCCAACTCACCACATAAATGTGCATAGACCGGCACAAATCCCAGCTGCTTTTTCACACTTGGCGTTTGTTTCAATACATCTCTAATCCATGCATTCAAAGAAAATGCCAATTGCTGCGATTCAGCCAATAACTCTTTGGATTCGCGGCTGGCACGATAGAATTCTGCCCAATGCTGAAACTGTTCAGCATCATCAAAAGTTTCAACCAGACGCTTGAGTACCGGTAATTCAAAGCGGACCAGCAACATCTCCAGCACTTCATGAAAATAGCTCACGCAAGAGGCTTCATCGTGCAGCATGCCTTTTTCAATTGCGCTTTCTACCCCTTGCGAATAACAGTACGCTCCAATCGGCAGTGCCGTTGAAGACAAAGTCAGCAAGCTGAGCAGTTGTGATGCATTAGTGATGGACATGATGTAAAGCCTTGATTGGGCTTAAACGGTGATCATGTTGATGCTGGGCATAGGCGCCGCTTTCTGGTTCAAAAGGGTGCATCACTTCTTTCACTTCAAGGCCTAAACCCTGCACCATTTCGGCCAGTACATGATCTGGTTCAAAGTAAAGTGCTGAAGGTGTCAGCATCAAGGGGACATGACGATTTCCCAAGTGATAAGCTGCTTTTAATAAGTCGAAACTATTGTCTGTCATGACCTGCATGAGTTTTTCAGGCTTGGCATCTACACGAAGAATTTCACCCTGTTCAGTTGCAATAAAAGAACCACTGCGCAAAATTCCTGTACGCGGCAAATCTGCACCAATATCGATGCCATTATTTAAAGTTGCACGAAAACGGCTCTTTTGGCGTGTATCAAATGTGAGTTCCAGAGACTCAAAATTGCGTTCAGATGCAATGTTTTCCAAACGCTGCGTATAAATTTTCATAACTACCCTATGGATGTTTATAAATTCATCATTTGTTCCAAATTGAGACCAAATGTTTTTTAGAATTAAAAATTTGCATCAAAATAAAGCAGTTATCGTGCCAACTTGTTTTATCAGATGTTCTAAAGTTATATGGAAGGTAAAAGTCTGAAGTTTTTTAATTGAGCGTCTATAAGTCAAATTATTTTCTTGATTCAAAAATTTAAGCTAATATCTCTACAACTATTAAATAAGAATATGAGGGATACATGGCAAAATTTTTGAATACAAGCGGAACAAATTTCTTTTTAGAAGAACTTATTAAAAATGCCAAAGAACGTTTAATTTTAATTAGCCCATATTTACGTCTCAATGATCGCATTAAAGAACTATTAGAAGACAAAGACCGTCTTAAAATTGATATCCGTATTGTTTATGGAAAAAGTGATCTGCACCCTGACGAAATTAAATGGATGCAAAAACTGGATTATGTACGTCTGAGTTTCTGTAAAAATTTGCATGCGAAATGCTATTTGAATGAATCTGAGTGCATTATTTCAAGCTTAAATCTTTATGAGTTTAGCCAAGTTAACAATAATGAAATGGGGATTCTGATCCGTAAATATGAAGATAATGATGTGTTTAAAGAAGCTTATGAAGAAGCACAACGGATTATTCGTATTAGTGACGAAGTTCGTATTACATTGGATGAAGTAAAAGCAGAATCTCTCCCAATTGAAGATAATAAATCCGAAGAAAATACCGCTTTCACAAAACTGACTACAGCGAAGCTGGCAGCAAAACTTGGCTTAAAAACAGCGGACACTTTTGAAAAATTAATTACAAAAGGCTATCTGACACTAAATGAAAATGGAAAGCACTTTTTAACTGATGAAGGCAAATCTGTGGGTGGAGAATTCCGTACTGGTCAATATGGCATGTATTTTTTATGGAGTGAAAATACAGAGATTTAACAGTATTTATAAATCCCTCCAAACCTCCTTTTTAAAGGGAAACTTCTTTCCCTCTCCCTTTGGGAGAGGGTCAGGGAGAGGGAATTTAAATCGCCACTAACTCCCGAATCCCTTTTTCAGGCATTTCACTTCCCATACCTTGAGCAATCACCTGCCCGCGTGCCATGACGGTATAGCCATCTGCGAGCTCTTCAGCGAAATCATAGAACTGTTCTACCAGCACGATTGCCATTTCTCCACCATCGGCAAGTTTACGAATCACCTTACCGATATCCTTAATGATCGATGGCTGAATGCCTTCAGTCGGTTCATCCAATATCAATACCCGCGGTTCAGAAGCAAGTGCCCGGGCAATGGCTAATTGCTGTTGCTGACCACCGGACAAATCCCCACCTCGACGATGTTTCATCTCATACAGCACCGGGAAAATTTCATAAAGATGCTCGGGCACTTTACGCGTTTTCGCACCTTTAAATTTCGCCATACCAATCAGGATATTTTCCTCGACCGTTAAGATCGAAAAGATATCGCGTCCTTGCGGCACGTAAGCCAAACCTGCACGGACACGCTGTTCCGGACTGAGTTTGGAAATATCCTTACCATCCAGCAAGATCTGACCAGACTTAATTGGCAAAATGCCCATTAAACACTTGAGTAGCGTGGTTTTTCCTACGCCGTTACGGCCAAGCACCACCGAACATTCACCGACAGGCGCATGAAATGACACATCACGTAGAATGTGACTGCCACCATAAAACTGATTTACATCTTTTACTTCCAGCATCAGTCACTCCTTAACGCCCGAGATATTTTTCAATGACATCTTCATTGGCTTGTACTTCGGCCAATGTCCCTTCGGCTAAAATCGCCCCTTGGGCCAATACCGTAACTTTTTCACTGATGGTATCGATAAAGCTCATGTCATGTTCGACCACAACAAGGGTATGATTTTCCTTAAGTTCTAAACACAGCTCGGCAGTCCGTTCAGTTTCAGCATCGGTCATACCTGCTACAGGTTCATCCAACAAAATCAGTTTTGGACGTTGCATGAGTAACATGCCAATTTCTAGCCATTGCTTTTGACCATGCGATAGTAAACCAGCAGGTTTGTTGATAAATTCCTGCAAGCGGATTTGCTGTAAAGATTCATCCAGAGCATTTTGTGCATCGGGATCAAGCTTGCTGAAAAAGCTCTTCTTCACCCGTTTATCTTTCGGTGCGGCTAAGAGCAGATTTTCCATCACCGTAAAATTTTCAAACACGGTCGGTTTCTGAAATTTACGCCCGATCCCCGCTTCAGCAATTTCCTCGGTACTCATTTTCGCCAGATTATAGGTCTGGCCAAAAAATGCAGAACCTTCAGTAGGCCGGGTTTTACCGGTAATCACATCCATTAAGGTGGTTTTACCGGCACCATTTGGCCCGATAATGCAGCGCAGTTCCCCTTCTTCGATATACAGCGATAAATCATTTAGGGCACGGAAAGCATCAAACCAGACACTGACTTTTTCCAGATACAAGGCAATGCCATGACTAAAGTCCGGGCCTTGTTCTTTCAGTCGACCATAACTTTCAGAAGCATGGCCGCCATGAGGTTGTAGAATTTCACTCATTCGCTACGCTCCTTTTTAAAACGGTCAAACAAACCAATTACACCTTTAGGCAGGAAAATGGTGACCACAATAAATAACGCTCCCAGAATCAATAGCCATGCTTCCGGATAAGCCACAGTAAAGTAAGTTTTTACAGTATTGATCAGACCTGCACCCAAAATCGGACCGATTAGCGTACCGCGCCCACCTGCCGCCACCCAGACTGCCATTTCAATCGAGTTCACCGGGTTCATTTCACTGGGGTTAATAATGCCGGCTTGTGGCACATATAAGGCCCCTGCAATCCCTGCGATCACCGCAGACAGTACCCAGGCTGAAAGCTTGTACCATAGCGTGCGATAACCTAAATATTGCAGACGGTTTTCACTGTCACGAATGGCACCGAGCACTCGACCATAAGGTTTATTCATCAAATGGCGTAGGCCAACAAAACACAGTAATAGCACCAAGGCGGTGATAAAACACAGACTGGCACGCATGGGTGCAGAGGTAATATCCATGCCTAAAATAGTTTTAAAACCGGTAAAGCCATTATTTCCACCGAACCCTGTTTCATTGCGGAAGAATAAAAGTGCCGCAGCAAAGGTCATCGCTTGGGTGATAATCGAGAAATAAACGCCTTTGATTTTTGAGCGGAAGGCAAAGAAACCAAAAATAAAGGCAATTAATCCTGGCACCAACACCACAAGAATCATTGCCCACCAAAAGTGATTGGTTCCGACCCAAAACCAGGGTAATTCAGTCCAGCTCAAAAAGCGCATAAAGTCAGGTAGGCCATCGCCTGCGGATTGACGCATCAGGTACATGCCAAAGGCATAGCCGCCCAAAGCGAAATACAAGCCATGCCCCAAACTTAAAATACCGGCATAGCCCCAGACCAGATCAAGTGCCAAGGCAACTAAAGCCAGGCACATGATCTTGCCGATCAAGGTGATCCAATAGGCAGAAAGATGTAAGGCGGAATCTGCGGGCAATAAATGTAGCCACGGCAAAGCCAGTAAAATGGCAAAACATACGGAAATAGCAATTGCGCTATGAGGCTTATCTGACAGTAATGATGTGATTTTCATAGGCTTACTCCACAAAGCGTCCTTTCAGGGCAAACAAACCTTGTGGACGTTTCTGAATAAACAAAATCACAAGAACCAAGAGAATAATTTTTGCCAGTACTGCTCCCATGCCAATTTCCAGCACGGTACCACTCACGCCTAGACCAAGTGCTGCAAGCACAGCTCCCCAGACTTGACCAACCCCACCAACCACCACGACTAGGAAAGCATCAATAATGTAGTTTTGACCGAGGTCTGGCCCGACATTACCGACTTGAGCCAAGGCACAACCGGCAAGACCAGCTAGACCCGACCCCAGACCAAAGGCCATCATGTCAATGCGGCTAGAACGAATGCCCACTGCACGCGCCATTTGACGGTTTTGGGTTACGGCACGAACAAATAGACCAAAACGGGTTTTATTGAGCAGATAAACCAGAAGCAGTAATATAGCAACTGTGAATACAATGATGGCAATCCGGTTATATGGCAGCATCAGGCTAGGCGTAATCGAAATTCCGCCAGAAAGCCAGGAAATATTCGACACTTCTACGTTTTGTGCGCCAAAGATCATCCGGACCAGTTGCATCAGGATCAGACTGACCCCAAAAGTTGCCAATAAGGTTTCCAGTTGACGGCCATATAAAGGACGAATCACGGTACGTTCGATCAGCATGCCAATGACTGCGCTGACTATAAACGCCGCAGGAATTGCCGCAATTAGATACCAGTCCACCAGACCACTGAAATGGGACTTAAAGAAAGTTTGTACCACATAGGTGGTATAAGCTCCAATCATGATCAGCTCGCCATGCGCCATATTAATCACACCGAGCAGTCCATAAGTAATCGCCAATCCAAGTGCTGCAAGCAATAAAATGCTGGCCGTACTGAATCCTGAAAATACATGTCCGGTCCATTCACTGGCTTGAATCCGGGTTTTGATACTGCTTTGGGCAGCTGTTAATGCCGCTTTAAGATCGGGATGTAAATTTGACTGGCTCAGCTCTTGCTCCACCAATGCCAATACATCTGGGCGATTAGATTCTTTTAAAACTTTTGCCGCCTGAATTTTGACCACTAGATCATCAGACTGATAATCCAGACGAGCTTTTAACTGTGCAAAACGGGCTTTAACACCCTTATTTTTTTCATTTAAATACAGCTGGTTGATAGCTTTTGCATCCAACTCGGATAAGTTATTTTCTAAGATATCAATTGCTTCAATACGTTGAGAGGCTTCTTCTGAATTTAATTTCTTTTTTGCCTGACCAAAGGCCAATGCCTTGCTTAAGGTATTTACCAAAGTGACTTGGGATAAATCTGACGGCCAGGTTTCAATGGCTTTATGAGCTGGGTAACTGAACAGTTTGTCTTCTGCTTCCAGAATATAGGTATTGCCTGCACTATCGGTATAAAGCTGATCTTTTTCTACAAATTCGGCCAGTTGATTAAGCTGTTCAATACTGGATGGCCATTGATTAAGCAAGGCACGACGCTGGGTAAAATCGCCACGGACAAATTGCTGAATCGCATCTTCTGTAGGACTAACTTGAGTCTTATGCGCTGTTTCTATTGTCGTTTGAGTTTCAGCATGAGCTATGTTGAGCCATAGGCACTGACTCAAAATCAAAAATATAATCGTGAAATTTAGGCGAGTGAACATTCGTGTCCTCCCTATTTATATATAAATGTAAAGCTGCCCCAAACGGGAAATGAAAATCAAGAAAAAGCCTGCTACCAACGCAGCAGGCTAAAGAGAACATTATTTAGGAATATATGGGCTCCAAGGCTCAGCTGGAATAGTTTTTGGTGTCTTGTAGACCACATCAAACTGGCCATCACCACGAATCTGACCAATCATCACCGGTTTATGTAAATGATGGTTGCTTGCATCCATTTGCAGCTTATAACCTGAAGGTGCATCAAAAGATTGTCCTGCCATTGCTTCACGGACTTTATCCACATCGGTCGAACCGGCTTTTTCAACCGCCTGTTTCCACATGTTTATGCCGACATACGTTGCTTCCATCGGGTCATTGGTGACAAACTTGTCTGCATTCGGCAATTTGTATTCCACCGCATACTGTTTCATTTTGCCGATAAATTCAGTATTTTTCGGATTTTTAACCGACATGAAATAGTTCCATGCCGCGAGATGTCCGACCAGTGGCTTGGTATCAATACCGCGAAGTTCTTCTTCACCCACCGAGAACGCCATTACTGGAATGTCTGCAGCTTTAATGCCCTGGTTACCCAGTTCACGATAGAATGGTACGTTGGAGTCGCCGTTGATGGTCGAGATCACTGCCGTTTTCTTACCCGCAGCAAATTTTTTCACATTGCCTACAATGGTTTGATAGTTACTATGCCCGAATGGCGTGTATTCTTCCATAATGTCTGTATCAGCAATGCCTTTAGACTTCAGGAAAGCCCGTAAAATTTTATTGGTAGTTCGAGGGTAGACATAGTCTGTACCTAACAAGACAAAACGTTGTGCCTTACCACCTTCTTCGCTCATCAGGTATTCAACAGCTGGAATCGCTTGCTGGTTAGGTGCCGCACCTGTATAGAAAATATTTTTAGACTGCTCCTGACCTTCATATTGCACTGGATAGAACAATAAGCCATTCAGCTCTTCCACTACAGGCAAGACAGATTTACGCGAAACTGAAGTCCAGCAACCAAAAATGACGGCAACTTTGTCTTGGGTAATCAGCTGACGTGCTTTTTCAGCAAAAAGCGGCCAGTCGGATGCAGGGTCAACCACGACAGGCTCTAATTTTTTCCCCATCACCCCGCCCTTGGCATTAATTTCATTAATGGCCATCAGCGCTGTATCTTTTAAAGAGGTTTCTGAAATAGCCATAGTCCCTGACAGTGAGTGTAGAATCCCCACTTTAATGGTATCGCCAGTTGCAGCAGCTTTGGCTTCACTTGCTGGTGCTTCTGTCTTTTCTGCCGGTTTAGAGCAACCAGTCAATACCAAACTCCCCATCATTGCTACAGCAAGTAAACTTTTTGAAAACTTTTTTTGTTCGACTTTCATGTACTTCTCTCTTTAGGCTTTTCTTAGAAAATTTGAGAGAAGCTATTCAAATAGTGTGCCAATATTTATTTTTTAAATTAAGCTATTGTATTTATTTAAATATTTAAAATTTATAAAACTATCATTTAAATCCTTCAGCGCACCAAAACAATCTATGTGCTCAAATAGATGAGAGATCCATCCGTAATTACAGCTAAAATTGATACAGGGCTTATACAAAATGCCCGATTTATGATCATCTCTTCAGCTTATTTCAGGTCTCTGATTCAATTGTACAAAAATGATTGTTCTAAGCTACATACAATAAAAAACGGCTTAATCATGATGATTAAGCCGTTTTTTATTTATATCCGCATGGGCAAAAAGACTTGAGTTAGCCTCAATAACTTTACTTCAGCAAAGATTTGCCGCGCGCCATATGCAGTTTTTTGTAGCTGTCGATCAGACGTAAATGACGGTCTAAACCTTCAAGTTTCATGCTGGTTTCAGTTAGGCCATAGAAACGGATACTGCCGTCCATCGAGCCAATTACCGCATCCATACGCTCATCACCAAACATACGGCGGAAATTGGCTTCGTAATCATTCAAGTCCATGTCATCATCAAGTTCTACTTCTAGAACCACGTTCATGCACTGATAGAATAAGCCACGCTCAACGGTATTGGTGTTGTACTGCAGGAAGGTTTCCACCAGCTCTTTGGCTTCTTCAAACTCTTGCAAAGCAATATAAATGAGCAGTTTTAACTCTAGAATGGTGAGCTGGCCCCAAACGGTATTGTCGTCAAACTCGACCCCAATCAAAGTGGTAATGTCGGTGTAATCATCGACTTCAACTTCTTCTAGACGTTCAACCAAAGCGACCAGCTGGTCTTCATCTAAACGATGCAGGTTCAGGATATCTTCACGGAACAATAATGCCTTGTTGGTATTATCCCAAATTAAATCTTCAACCAGATAAATTTCCGAATAATCAGGAACCAAAATACGGCAAGCGGTTGCACCTAAATGCTCATACACTGCCATATATACTTCTTTGCCCATATCTTCGAGAATGCCGAACATGGTTGCGGCTTCCTCAGCATTACTGTTTTTACCTTCGTCAGTGAAGTCCCACTCCACAAACTCATAGTCAGACTTGGAACTAAAGAAACGCCATGACACGACACCGCTAGAATCAATAAAGTGCTCGACAAAGTTATTCGGCTCGGTTACAGCGTTACTGCTGAATGTCGGTTTAGGCAGATCATTCAGGCCTTCAAAACTACGGCCTTGGAGCAATTCAGTTAAGCTGCGCTCGAGAGCCACTTCCAATTTTGGATGTGCACCAAAAGAGGCAAATACACCACCAGTACGTGGGTTCATTAAGGTTACGCACATTACCGGATACTTACCGCCCAAAGATGCATCTTTAACCAGTACAGGGAAGCCCTGTTCTTCCAGACCTTGAATGCCTGCCACAATGCCTGGATATTTTGCCAAGACATCTTCAGGTACATCTGGCAGTGCAATTTCACCTTCTAAAATTTCGCGTTTAACGGCACGTTCGAAAATTTCAGATAAACACTGGACTTGTGCTTCCGCCAAGGTATTCCCTGCACTCATACCATTAGAGAGATATAAGTTTTCAATCAGATTGGATGGGAAATAAACCGTTTCACCATCTGACTGACGCACAAATGGCAATGAACAGATACCGCGCACAGTATTACCCGAGTTGGTATCATACAAATGTGTGCCGAGCAGTTCATCATCAGGGTTATAAATTTCTAAGGTGTATTCATCCAGAATTTCTTTTGGCAATTCACCATTTGGTCCTGGCTTGAACCATTTTTCATCCGGGAAATGTACAAACTCCGCATTGGCGATGTCTTCACCCCAGAACTGGTCGTTATAGAAGAAGTTACAGTTCAAGCGCTCAATGAATTCACCCAAGGCCGAAGCCAAAGCGCTTTCCTTGGTCGAACCTTTACCGTTAGTAAAACACATTGGAGATTGTGCATCGCGAATATGTAAAGACCACACATTCGGTACAATGTTGCGCCATGATGCGATTTCAATCTTCATCCCCAAGTTCGCCATAATGCCAGACATATTGGCAATGGTTTCTTCTAAAGGCAGATCTTTACCGGGAATATAGGTGCTGCTTTCCGAAGCCAAGCTCGGCATCAGCAGGGCTTGTGCATCGGCATCAATGCTTTCCACTTCTTCGATCACAAATTCCGGACCGGTTTGGATCACTTTCTTAACCGTACAGCGATCAATGGAACGCAAAATGCCTTGGCGGTCTTTTTCGGAAATATCGGCTGGTAGTTCAACCTGAATTTTAAAAATCTGCTTGTAACGGTTTTCAGGGTCTACAATATTGTTTTGCGACAAACGGATATTATCGGTTGGAATATCACGCGCTGCACAGTACACCTTTACAAAGTAAGCGGCACATAAGGCTGATGACGCAAGAAAATAGTCGAATGGACCTGGCGCTGAACCGTCGCCTTTATAGCGAATGGGTTGATCGGCGATTACCGTGAAATCATCGAACTTGGCTTCTTGTCGAAGGTTGTCAAGATAATTGACCTTAATTTCCATGCTGGCACCTAAATATTTTTATGTGTCAGTGCAACACATAAAAATCAAAAAAAATAAAATATAAGCCGAATCAGGGATAAGAAATTGACTTAAGAAATAGTGTGACTAGTGTCATGCGTGCAGCATCCCGAACGACTGACCCTAGAAATGATGGACAGTATTATAGAGTGATTTTGTCTGATGTTCTCTCCTATTTATGAAAAATGCTTAAAACAGGATAACTTGTATAGAAAGTGAAAGTTAGATCAAATAATTAAATTAATAGATTGAAATATATCAATTTATTTAGGTTTTAGTGCTAAAATGTGTTTTAGATAAACAGAAGTTAGAGAAAGGTTGGAAAAACCACTTTTTCTCTGTGACTTAATTTATATAAATCAATATTTTTAAAAATTATACATACTGGAAAAACATACAAATGGGCATTGCTGTTTTCTGTCTAATTTTTGGTTTTATGGTGGGCTACTTATTTAATGATACCCAACATAAAAAGGAAAAACTTAAAGTAAAGGCATCATCAAAAACCCGAAATGTCTATTTATTAAGCTATAATGAAAGACAACGGGCAAAAATAAGATATCTCAGTGATGCAGATAGAATCCGAGAGTTAAATTTGCTTTCACAAAATGAAAGTAAATTTATGCGATTATTACAACACCAATTTTTAGATCATCAATTAATTATCAAAGACAGAAGATTTTATATAGTAGATCAGGACAACTACCCAATTGCGATATTTGAATATCGCGATGGAAGCAAAGAATTAAAAGTTAAAGATTCTGAAGATGGATTGCCAGTATTTTTATACAAAGCAATTCTCTCCAGTGAAGCAATTGCAGAAGATAAATTATCACTCACATCGAAGAAAGTAGCATAACAATATATCTTTACCCAATTTAACTTTAACCTTTACCATGAATTGCAGACCATCAAATTGCGCCTAGAGAACTGACTCTATTGGATTTATTATGCATTATAACTGATTTCTAAACAGCCATGTTGTTAAAGATAAGCTCGCTCCCGTCATCCTTAGCATAAGAACAAAACTTTTTTAAGCTGACTAAAATGATTTGCAGGCTCCAACTTTATAATCTTAAATAGGCTCAACTATTATTTATTCATTTTGTTATGATTTTAGAGAAATAGGATAAAAAATGTACCCCAACTCAGAATTCAAAACATAAATCCATGAAAAATCCACAATAATTACAATATTTTTTAGCATCGTTTTATCTGAACATGGTGCTTCGATGCATTTTGTAGCTGTTGAAGTCAGAGATCAGATCGATATTAGATCTGTTTCTTTTGGCTTCGACCTGAATAAACGCTTACTCAAATCAGTTGAGGTCTAATGATGATAAAAACAACATTCAGTATATTGGGACTATCTCTCGTTTCTACGCTAGCTCTAGCCTCCGACCCCTTACATGGCAGTAAGTGGAAAACTATTGATGATGAAACAAAAAAACCTTTATCCATTGTGCAATTTACAGAAAACTCTCAAGGTGTGCTCTCTGCAAAAATTATTCATGTATTGGAGGGAACTGAAGGTGAAAAATGTACCAAATGCAAAGGGAAATTTTATAACAAACCGCTTAAAGGCGTGCAAATTGTATCTGGTCTGAAAAAGGCTACTCACAATAGTTATGATGGCGGAAAAATTACCGATCCTAAAAATGGTAAAACCTATAGCTTCAATGCCAAATTATCCCCAGATGGCAAAACATTAAGTGGTCGGGGTTATATTGGTATTTCCGCGTTGGGTCGAAGCCAGACTTGGTTACGTATCAATTAACAAGGTTAAATTAAATCAAATAAAGGCGACTTCAATCAGTCGCTTTTATTTGCAAATGTGACATTTCCCATTCAACAACGCGGCTACAAACCTTAGTCCTCTCTTGCCCTGAGATTGTTGGCATGTACTTGCGACACACTTAAATCGGTAACAATCATTCATCAGCTACTTTAAGTTGATAACCCATTTTTTCAGCTTCATTTAAGACATTACTTTTTACCTTAAAAACTACCATTTTCCCATCTTCAGCTCCACATAAAGTGATATGCATCATTTGATCCATACCAATTTCAGCAGCAAAAACTTTAATATTTGCCTGCTCTAATTCATGTTTAAGTTGCTGAAGCTGATCATTGGCATTAACTTCCGAACACTGCTTGGTTCCTAATGACTTTGTAATCATGATAAAGGGCGTTTGATCTGTACTATGAGTTTGACATCCCCCTAACCCAAATAGCGCCATTACGACAAAACATATATGTTTCTTGATCATGCTGATTCCATCCATAACATCTCTAAGGCAAAGATTATAAAAAATGTTTTTATCTCAATATTAATTTATCCGTCTTACACCTTATTGTGAAAAATTTATAAATAAAATCAATTAAATATGGTAAATATATGACCTTTTAATTACCATTAAACGTACCTGAAACTATAAGAGTTTCTAACTTCAAAAATCCACCTTCCATTACTGGGATTTCATAAAAAATGAGTTTATCAAACTGGATATTCATATAAAAATAAGCGTGTATAAGTAAAAAAAAAATTATTCAAAAACACATCATTTATTTTGCATATTCATGCTTCTTATCCTGTGTAAATATATTATATGAATTTAACTGGGTTTTATAAGATTCACGTTATAAGATCTTTAAATTAAAAAATTATTTATTTTATTAATATTTTGAAAAAATATTTCAAAATAATACCAATTCAACACTCAAAGTTAATATATTTTTCATTAGATCTCTTTCATAAATCAAAAAATGACCACCTTTTTGATTGATATTTTCACTCTAATTTTCTTAGCATTCGTGCATAATCTGCGGATGAAATACATCAATTCAAAGAAGCTTTCT
>NZ_JBIQOB010000017.1:0-86437 GCF_044130285.1 Acinetobacter sp. BSP-28 | reverse complement strand
CGAACAGCCCAAAGAATGATTTCACCTTGAAAGTGCCGACCGTGGAAGGGATTCATCTGCTGTATCTCGAAATAAATAAGATATTTAGCTTATCACGTCAGCCTATTTGCAACAGTGCCCCTGAGGATGTCCAATTGCAGTACGATAACTATCCGGTGGATCTCACGCAAAAAAGCCGTGAGATTCACGTCTATTTTATCGATCAACAAAGCAAGAAAAACATCACATTATCTCTTGCATTTGATTTGCTACTGGAAGCTGTACAACACCCTTCCTTATGGGAATAGCCTAAGCAGATATCGTTCAATTTAAGGGGCCCAGGCCTTTGCTTTGTCAAAATCTGATTTGCCAAGCAAAGGCCTGGGTTTCCGCGAATTTGATTTTTTGTTTTAATTATTCTCATGATTTTAATTCATTGAGGTCCTTTCATAGAATTAAAAAATAAATGTAGCTAGTGCTTCAAAAAGTATGCTGCATAGATTTTGAGCTAAATAGGCATCCTTGGAGGTATTGAAAATACAGGGATTTTTTCGGTTAAAATTTTTAAAAAATAAGCCAGCATTAAATTTGAAACACCACCAGAAAGTGAATAAAAAAGTCTAATTTGGTTTGACCAAAGTAAAAGATACAAATATGATAACTACATTACAGCAAAATCTGTAATCAGGCGTGGAAACCTGGAAATTACTACAGAAGCATTAAAGCCGCTTTAGCGGTTTTTTTGTGCTTATTATGCTTAGCTTGCCATTGTGGTAGGCCAGGCAGGGCAGTCTATGACTGGCCGTCTTCTGTAGTGCGGTATTTCCACCCCTGTTTGGTCTACCTCCATCTTGTGGAAAAGATGGTTGTAGATAGTAAACTCTAAACTACAGGAATTAAGCATGAACATTTTATTATCTCAAATCCCCATTTCTCTTACGTTTCTTTTGTTAGCGCTGACCGAATATTGACGGTCATTTAATTCATCGCTTTAACCAAATTGAACGATATGCACTTTCAAATTTCGTACTTTATCGAATATAGGAAAGTGCTGCCTGGAGAAAATAAAAATGGGTCCAACACGATTACTAACGAATATTATTCAGCGTAAAGTCATGTCACTAGCAGAAATGTCTCCTTCAAAGCAACGAGACAATTTTGAGGTCACACTGACTGATTTTGCCCGACACGAAATCCTTAAATGTTTATTCAAAGCCGATAATCAGCGCTCTACTGAATATTGGAGTGTGCAAGAAATTGCAAACTTTATTGAGGATTGCACAGAAGATCAGAATATCAATTTGTGTATCTTGTATTGGAAAGATATCAAAAACAACATTTATATTATCGATGGGGCGCATCGTCTTTCGAGTATTTATGCGTGGATCAATCGATATTTTGCTGATGAACAAGTCAATCAAGCACCTAACTTTAATGACCAACAGAAAGAGGATATTCGTTACCTCCGAAATCATTTAGGGGATCTGGCTGACTTCCAAAAAATTTGTACTGATGCCAAATTTGCAGAACAAAAGTCCAAATTAGAAGATATTAAAATCAGTTTCAGGCAAGTGCTTGGTACTCCAGAAGATGCACGACGCGTATTTCAATCAATTAACTCAGATACTAAACGCCTGGATAAATATGAGGAATATCATCTAAGAAGTCGGGGGAGTGATGCATATTATGCGATCTATGCCTGTTGCTATATCAATGACAATAAATCCAATTTAGAAGAGCTTCAATATACACGTTTAAATGAGCTGATCGAGTTGGGGGAGAAGATCCATCAGCTGCTTTTCTCTACCATCTTATTAGACACTGAAATGAGTCATGGCAAAAAAATTTGCTTGGTCAATGAACTCATGAATATCATTGCGGGTGATCAGATTCATAATATTATGAGCCTGAATCAGGGTGAACGCGTTGAAAAGCTCATGTCGCATCTGTTTACGATCCTTTGCAGAATGGCAACTCCTGTAAAAAATACTGGGGTTCCGAGTTTGGGTTTACATCCATTCTTATATTTTTATAAAGACCAGCGTTTTCAGATTACTTCCTTTCTCGCATGGTTTGCTATTGTGTTTGAAATTCATGAAAGCATCATGCAGATTCATCATAGAACGATTAGCTTTAAAGAGTTTACACGCGTCCGCAGTAGTATTGAATTCTTGATTGCCAATTTTCCAGTGGCTATCACTGAAACGGTCGGCAAGTTCGGGAGTGGTATTAAAGGCTATGATCGACTGCAAATCGTTTATAAGGCATTTATCTGTTTAAGCCTAGAAATGGATATTGATTTTAAAGATAAAGAATGCCTGAATACCTTCATTTTGTCGATGTCAAAGGCTTTTAAGTACATCAACTTTAACGAGTTTTACTCTGAAAGATTTTTGGGTAATTATGATGATGGGGTTGTAGAGCATGTAGTCGGATATGTGGAATCGATTAGCCCGATCTCTCGATCAAAGCCCAAGGCCTTTTCAGCATTAACCAAAAATTTGCTTAAGCACAATTTTCTGGTGGGTAATCATAACTTTTGCCCCATTTGTGATGGATTAATCTATCTCGATTCTACTGAATCGGATCATCGGATTGCCAAAGCCGCAGGTGGCCAAGGGGTGCTAGAGAATGGTCTGCTGGTTCATCCACTCTGTAATAGAATGAAATCAGATCTCAGCTTAGAAGAGATCAGAGCGGATTTGTTTGGTGAGTTATTGTATTAATCAGCAGGGCTATGAGCTCGTTTTCTCAAGTGTATTAATTAATGATAAATCACATGATTTAACTTTTGATATATTCAGCCAGTGTAGCTTTTTTTAATTCAGTGCAGAATCATAGCTAGAAGTTAGCTGTAGTTTCTGAATGACCGTCAAGGTCCTTAGTTTTGCCCATTGATCCCTCTCTGGGCATTTTTTTTGATCAAAATATAACGCTATTCTTGCTAAAAATTATGTGTAGATAGGTCTAGATAAATTTTTATTCCATTTACTGCAAATTATTAGATAAACCAACCAGCTATTCTTGTTTATGGTCTACCAGTCATTTCCATTCCAAGTAGACCATCAAGATATAAAACTACATAGCCAATTTTGCCGATACCAAACGATTCATACTCACACCACGCTCCGCAGCTTCAAGTGCTAGTTTTTGATGAACCATTGATGGAACACGAACAGCAAACCGTCCGCTATACTTTTTTTCTGAAAGCGGTACAGGTAATTTCTCATTATTGCTGATCATATCTGCTACAACTTCAGCAACAAGATCAACAATCCCTGAGAATGCTTTAGATTGTTCTGCATCGAGCCAAGACAGTGACGGAAATTCGGCACATAGACCAACATATTCATTATCTTCTGCTGACCATGTAACACGATAAGTAAATTGTTTGCTATCCATTTGACACCTCACAATGTTTTAAGTTTATCAAGTGCAGCTAATACTTGCCTAACCTGATAAGGTTTAGCCTTTCCGCTATCATCTTGAAGATTAATACGAGGATCGCCTTGCCACGGTGTTTTAAATACCGTGTGACTACCACTTGTTTGTCTTGGTTCACCAAAATATTGCTTACAAACCTTGAGTAAATCGACATAGCGGATATTTTTTGGATTATTCCGCATTTGTTCTATAAGTTGATCAAGATTTGCCATTTAAATACTCAATAGTGCCAATGATTAATAGTATCAATATTGATACCATTAATCAAGAGTTTGACATGCCTAGTTGCTTATACAAACAGAAATGAATGGTAGGGTGCAAATAGGAATAGGGGGGGAGATTTACACAGGAATATGCAATTTACTATTCACTCAATTTGTATAGCAGATAAAAGGGAGCATCAATAATCAAAAATACAGAATTCGGATTGATGTCTTCGATAAAAAAACCTACCAAATTTCGTCTAAAGAGTAGACCTGGTATCTTGGAGCTTGTCGTGATTAGCGTCTCTAAACGGCTATAACAGCAGTTTAGAATTTTAAATATTTCACATGAACTAGAAACTTTCTTTATAATTAAATATGTTTTCACTTGGTATCTAAACTTTGATAGAATAAATTAAAACTTTAGAGTTTAAGTATAAACAATGAGAAAAACTAATATTCGACGTGATAGCTACTTAAAATTTCTGAATACATGGCAAAACCGTGATGTCATTAAAGTGCTTTCGGGTGTACGTCGCTCTGGAAAATCCACCTTGCTGGCGATGTTTCAACAAGACTTAAAAGCACAGGGTGTACAAGCCGAAAACATCATTGCCATCAACTTTGAATTTATGGAATTTGAAGAACTCACTGATTACCGCAAACTACATGATTATGTACTGTCAAAAGTTGATGAAAGCAAGAAAAACTATGTTTTTTTAGATGAAATACAGCATGTTACCAATTTTGAAAAAGTAGTCGACTCTTTATATGTTCGGGATTATATCGATTTATATATTACCGGTTCAAATGCATTCTTTCTGAGTGGAGAACTTGCGACGTTACTCACAGGACGCTATATCGAGCAACATGTTTTACCCTTGTCATTCCAAGAGTTTAAACAGTGGCATATTGAAAATAATCCGATCATCCAACAATTATCCAATCGTGATTTGTATGCCATGTACACGCGCAGTAGTTTCCCCTATACGCTTGCCATGACCAGCCAGCAGGAAACCTATGATTACTTGCAAGCAGTCTATGCCAGTGTAATGTTTAAAGATGTTATTCCCCGTTTGAATACGGCCGATATTAACTCTCTTGAG
Source organism: Acinetobacter sp. BSP-28 (assembly GCF_044130285.1). NCBI lineage: Bacteria > Pseudomonadati > Pseudomonadota > Gammaproteobacteria > Moraxellales > Moraxellaceae > Acinetobacter > Acinetobacter sp. BSP-28. The sequence continues at coordinate 81,705 of NZ_JBIQOB010000017.1, read as the reverse complement.
CGTGTCGCAAGATATTTGGCAAGCGTGACAGGCTCACCCATTTCCATCAATAAAATTAAAAATACCTTTGTTTCAAGTGGGGTTAAAATCTCATTTGAAACAGTAAAACGCTATATTCAGGGCTTACAGGACAGTTTGCTATTTTATAGCGCCGCACAATTTAAAGTACGTGGGCGTGAGTTATTACAATCCTCTGAAAAATACTATTTAGTTGATGTTGGATTGCGCCGCATTATGTTGCCTGATGCTAATGCTGATCAAGGTCATATCTTAGAAAATGTGATTTATCTTGAGCTTGTCAGACGAGGCTATACGGTCTATGTAGGGCGGGTTGATGAATATGAAATTGATTTTGTTGCTGTCGATACTTTACAGAATTTAACTTATTATCAGGTGGCATTAGAAACCCTCAATGAGGAGACACTAAGCCGAGAGTTACGTCCATTACAGAAAATTTCTGATTCATATCCCAAGTATTTACTTACCTTAGACACGATAGGGACTGAAGCCAATTATAATGGTATTGTAAAAATGAACGCTCTCGATTGGTTGCTGTCTGAAAATAAGTAAAGTGGAGTGTAGGCATCGACAATCCAATTTCTCGATCAAAGCCAAAGCCCAAGGACTTTTCAGCATTAACCAAGAGCGTGCTCAAGCATAATGTCTGCTCCATTTGTGATGGATTGATTTACCTCGACTCGATTGAGTCAGATCATCATAATTGAGCCACAGTCGCTTATTTAAATAACAGATATAGTAGTAGCGAGAATCGTGCTGTAGTTTCTGAAGGATCTTAATATCCTTAGTTTGCCCACTCACCCATGTGGGCATTTTTTTTTGATCAAAATATAATATTGTTTTTGCTAAAAAATGACAGCACCCACAATAAAACAAAATATTCCAAAAAATACCCAAAGCCAGACATTTGATCTGGATGTTTCCATACTAGGGCTATTCAATGGTGGTGGTTGCTGAGAGGAATGCTGTGGGTCATTGGGTTTCTTTGTGTAAGGTCGATGCTTGGAATAAGAGAGTCCTGTTCCTGGAATACCCACGCTGGTTCGAGTACCTTTTTTACCAATATTTAGAGAAGCACCGGGTTTGCCAATGCTCGCACTGCTGATGCCCTTATGTGTCAGATTAACTTTTAATCCGGGTAGCAGTTTAATACTCTTGCGAAATCTAAAGCCCATATTTCCCCGTCAAATGACACATAGCTTGTCATTAGCATGATAATTAAATCAGTATCTTAGTTTTTTAACGAACCATAATGACATCATATTGCGACTCAACCTGTGTCATTTTTCGATAAATAATTTTTCAGACTCAAGATCTATAACAACAAGGCTTCAAATAATCCGTATTATCTTAATTTTAGGAAATCTTTAAGATACACTTTTTAAATTAGTTGATAATTCTTCTAAGAAGTCTAAAATACAAAAATCAAAGGAGATGGTATTCCTCCTTATACAAACCGCCAATTCTGGCTAATGATACCTACGTTTCCCTCAAGCAGGGTACGTAGGTGCGTGCTCTGCTTTTACAAAATGGAGCCGCACTATGTTTTTCCCTCATAAAATTTCCTATCTATCTCTTACTGCACAACAGTAGGAGCGATCATGTATCTCCCTCTCTTATCCATTGCATGTGGTTCTGTGCTTGGAGCATGGCTACGCTGGGGCATTAGCCTTAAATTTAATAGCCTATTTGAAAATATCCCTTTCGGAACAGTAATTGTTAACTTAATTGGTGCTTTTATCATCGGGTTAGCAGTATCATTTTTTTCAAATAGCTCAATAAGCCCGAATTATAAATTATTTGTCGTCACGGGCTTCTGTGGGGCATTAACTACATTTTCAACTTTCTCAATCGAAGTCGTTGCATTATTGCAGAGTTCAAAATTGGAATATGCTATTTCAACCATAGCCATTCATGTAATTGGTTCATTGATATTCACTATATTGGGAATATTTACATACCACTTAGCAACCACACATTAAGAATTTAGACTTAAAAATCGTAAAAGGTAAAAAATCATGAGCTTTCAAAAAGTTAAAGTAGGTATCAATCCACCAGATGACTTCTATAGCATCATTGAAATTCCTGCAAATGCAAAACCAATCAAGTACGAAGTGAATAAAGAATATGATGCCTTATTGGTTGATCGCTTCCTAAGTACAGCAATGTCTTATCCTTCCAATTACGGTTATATCCCTCAGACATTAAGCGAAGACGGTGATCCGTTGGATGTATTTGTAATAGCTCCACATGCTGTTGCAGTAGGTTCTGTGATCCGTAGCCGACCTGTCGGTGTAATGTACATGGAAGACGAAGCCGGTATTGATGCAAAGATTATTGCAGTGCCGCATTCTAAGCTGACACCACTCTACAACAATGTTAAAGACCTTAATGATCTTCCACAGCTGCAATTAGAGCAAATGAAGCACTTTTTTGAACACTACAAAGATTTAGAACAGGGTAAGTGGATGAAATTTAATGGTTGGGGAAATATTGAAGAAGCTAGAACAGAGATTCTGAAATCTATCCAAGCATACAAATAATTTGAATAAAAAAGGCATCAAATTTGATGCCTTTTTTATGTTATGCGAAATCCAAAAAGCGTGGATTTTCATCCACGCTTTAATTATTAAACCTTGGCATGTGTTCCGTATTTATCAATCATATTTGTACTGGCTTCATTTAAACCACATACAGTCACATTGACACCATTCTTTTGAAATTTGCTTACTACAGAATCAAGCATAGCGACTGATGTAACATCCCAAATATGAGCATGAGTTAAATCAATAATCACCTCTTTAACATCTTCCTTAAAGTCAAAGCCCTGCATGAATTTTTCAGAAGAACTAAAGAAGATCTGACCATGTAAGTCATATAAGCGATGCGTACCCTCTAAACTAGATTCCACACGAATATCATTCTCTAACTTGTTCGCCAGGAACAATGCCGACAATAAAACGCCTGTCAGCATACCTAATGCTAAATTATGAGTCGCAACTACCACAATTACTGTAGCAATCATCACAACATTACTGCTTTGCGGATTCTGTCTAAATTCGGTAATAGAACGCCATTCGAATGTTCCTATTGAAACCATAATCATGACAGCTACTAGCGCAGCCATTGGAATGACTTTGAGCCAGTCACTAATAAAGACCACTAAGATTAAGAGGAAGATGCCTGCTGAGAATGTTGATAGACGAGTGAGACCGCCCGACTTCACATTAATCATGGATTGACCAATCATGGCACAACCTGCCATACCACCCATGGAACCAGATGCAATATTCGCAATACCTTGTCCTTTGCATTCTTGGAATTTATCACTTGGGGTGTCGGTCATTTCATCTACGATTGTGGCGGTCATCATCGATTCCAACAAACCAACAGCCGCCAGTGCTAACGAATACGGCAAAATGATCATCAATGTTTCAATATTCAAAGGAATATTGGGAATCAAGAACATTGGAAGTGTGTCAGGTAAAGCTCCCATACATCACTATTCGACTGTCCCAATATAGACTCAGTATGTTTTTTATCTGGTGATTGCAATACTACCTTAAAATACCGTCAAAAATCTTTACTGTATATTTGCTGTAGGGTAATCTTAAAACTGCTATTTATTGACTGATTGGTATATGACGACAGATAAGCATGAAGTCCTTCTAAGAATGCGAGCGATCGAGCTGCTTGCATACTGGGAAGGTCGTTTGGTTACCAATCGCTTGATGAGCTGGTTTGGGCTTAGTCGACAGCAGGCTTCTGCTGATATCAAACGCTATAATACGCTGTATAACCCCGATGCCTTGATTCATGATCCATCGGTAAAAGGCTATGTGCCTAAAGCCAGTTTTCAACCGGTACTGACTACAGCGCATATCAATGAGTATCTCAACATGCTCTCGGGTTTGGTCAGTGAATCACATGCCCTGATTGCGACACCAGAACCGAATCTCTCAGCGGTACAGTTACCCGATCGCAGTGTGCGTCCTGAAGTCATCAGGGAAGTGTTGCGTGCCTGTCGAACACGAAGCTGTCTCAGAATTATTTATGCCTCAATGCATCAACCACAGTGGCATGAGCGCATGATTTCCCCGCATACCCTAGTTTATACCGGATTCCGTTGGCATGTTCGTGCCTATTGCCATCAGAGCAAGCAGTTTAAGGACTTTTTACTCTCCAGGATTGATCGCACACCTGTTGTGGTGGCGATTGATGCAGTAGATCCTGTTCAGGATCAACAATGGCATGAAGAAATTATGTTGACCCTGATGCCTAATCCCAAATTGAATGAATCACAACAAGCCCTGGTCGAAAAAGACTTTGGCATGCCGGATGGCAGATTACAGATTTCGGTCAAAAAAGCCCTGGCTCACTATACCTTGCAGCGCTATCAGGCTGCGATCACACTGGCTGAGGCGGAAGATGCCTTGAAATATCCTCTGGTGTTACAACGTTCAGATATCGAAAAACTGTCGTCTTCTCTGTTTGATCAGGCGTCATAAGGAGATTGGCCATGATGGATCAATTTCATTATGACAGTGACCTGAGCGGTGGTTCACTGATGGTGCGTGAAAGTCGGCTGATCGCGGATCTGTTATTGCGAGAAGCGACCACAGAGCAGTGGCATCAGGCGATTCAGGTTGAAAATGTTTTGCAAAAAAGAACCATGGCTTCAGCACAACGCAATGCCACCGCTATTCGTAAGCGTCTGGAGCGCTTAGAGCCTGATTTCTGGAAAGCCCTACGTGATGGGGACGATGAACTGGCGACTCAGGTGGCTTTTTGTGGGGCTTTAGAACGCAATCTTTTACTGGTTGAGTTTATGGAGACGGTACTTCGAGAAGCCTATATTTCCCAGGCTCAACACTTGGACAGTTATATTTGGTCAGACTTTCTGGATGAACGCTCACAACGCGATCCAGATATCTGCGAATGGAAAGAGTCCAGCAAGAAAAAAATGGGGCAAGTGGTATTCCGTATGCTGGCAGAAGTCGGTTACTTAAAAAGTACCCGTACGCTGGAATTACAGCGTGTGATCGTCAGAGCAGAGCTTCGTAGCCTGTTGGAAGAACATTATAAACAACGTATTAAAAGATCTATGGAAGTGTCGCTATGGACGCGGTAGTTGTAGAGGGGCAGCAATGAGTCAAGCAATACATGAGCGTCTGAATCAGATTCCAGAGCGAATTATTTCAACCGAATTTTTAACCGGTCAGGGGCTAGGCAATGAAATTGGATTCTGGATTTTTGATTATGCGCCTGAAGATGAGCTGAAAGTCCGCGAATATATTCATTTTCTAGAAGGGATGCTGGAGAAAAAACACAATCAGCTGAAGGTGGTGAATATCAATCTGCTACAAGCAGTGGTGGATTATCTGACAGAGCGTAACTTCATTGATAAAGCCATCCAGATGCAAAAAGCCAAAGGCGATGAGGCGCTCATCAAAGCACTAAAAGGCCCATTGCATATGGATAAGTTTGCGCCGTATCTGGTGAGCAAATATGCCACCAATGAGCAAGATATAGTGTTGATGACCGGGGTGGGGGCAGTTTGGCCACTATTACGTGCACATCATTTGTTAAACAGTTTGCATTCGTTGCTGGGGCATAAACCAGTCGTATTGTTTTATCCGGGCTATTACGACGGTCAGGCCATGAGTTTATTTGGAAAAATCCCAAGTAACAATTACTACAGAGCCTTCAGATTAGTGCCATAAGCACGACCAATAGCGATAAAAATTCGGGGAATTGATTGATATGAATATTAAAGAACTTTTTTACAAGCCATTAGATCGTGCAATTAACGGGGTGGTGAAGGCAGATCAGGATGATAATGCCACGGTTTACCAGGAGCTGGATGAGTACGTGGTCACCAATGAGCTGGAAAAGCATTTTCGTGACTTTTTCCAGTCTTATGGTACGGATCTCAGTGATCCTTCGATTGCCAATCGTGTCGGCGTGTGGATTTCTGGGTTCTTTGGTTCAGGTAAATCGCATTTCCTGAAAACCTTGTCCTATATTCTGGCCAATAAAGTGGCAAGCGATGCTGAAGGTCAGGAGCGTAGCGCCGCCGAGTTCTTTGATGAAACTAAAATCCGTGATGCGTTTATCCGTGCCGATATTGGCAAGGCCGTCAGCCATCATGCCGATGTCATCCTGTTTAACATCGACAGTAAAGCCAGTTCCAATGACGATGGCAATCCGATCCTGAATGTGTTTTTACGGGTGTTTAACGAGTATCAGGGTTTTAGCGCGGATCATCCACACATTGCCCATATGGAGCGCCACCTGAGTCAGAAAGGGGTGTATGAAAGCTTTAAACAGGCTTTTGAGCAATCCAGTGGTCTTTCTTGGCTAGATGAACGTGATGGCTTTCAGTTTTATCAGGATGATGTTGAAACAGCGATTTCTCAGGCGTTGAACTTATCCGCTGAAGCAGCCCATAAATGGTTTGAAGATTCTGAGCAAACCTTTAGTGTTTCGGTGGAAAACTTCTGTCAGTGGGTGAAAGAATACCTGGACAGCAAAGGACCACAGCAACGGATGCTGTTCCTGGTCGATGAAGTGGGACAGTTTATTGGTAGCGATACCCGCTTGATGCTGACCCTGCAGACCATTACTGAAAACCTGGGTACCATTTGTAAAGGTCGGGCCTGGATTATTGTCACCTCACAAGCGGACATCGACGCCGTTTTAGGCGAGCTGTCTTCTTCCAAAGCCAATGACTTCTCCAAGATTGCCGGACGTTTTAAAACCCGTTTATCACTTTCCAGTTCCAATACCGATGAAGTTATCCAGAAACGTTTACTGCGCAAGACGCCGGAAGCTGAAGCCCTGCTCAGATCGGTGTTTGAGCAAAAGGGCGATATCCTTAAAAACCAGATTACCTTTGACCGTTCAGGACCAACACTGAAGAATTTCGATGGTCCTGACAGCTTTGTGAATAACTATCCTTTTGCGCCGTATCATTTTCAGTTGGTGCAGAAAGTTTTTGAAGAAATCCGTAAAGTCGGTGCGACCGGTGCACACCTGGCCTATGGTGAGCGATCTATGCTGGATGCGTTCCAGATGGCCGCTAAAGCCATTGGAACAGATGAGGTTGGGGCTTTGGTGCCATTCCACCGGTTCTACAGCTCAGTAGAAGGATTTCTGGATACAGCAGTGAAGCGTACCATCGACCAGGCCGGTGAGAATAAGACCCTGGATGGTTTTGATGTACAGATGCTGCGTACCCTGTTCATGATCCGCTATGTCGATATCATCAAAGGCACACTGGATAACCTGGTGACTTTGTCCATTGAGAAAATCGACGAAGATAAGCTGGCATTACGCAAGCGTATTGAAGAAAGCCTGCTGCGTCTGGAAAAAGAAAGCCTGATTACCCGCAATGGCGATGAGTTCCTGTTCCTGACCAATGAAGAACGTGATATCACCCGAAAAATTAAAGCCACGGATCTGGCTGCTTCAGAAGAAAATAAAGAGTTAGCCAATCTCATTTTTAAAGATTTACTCCGGGATCAGAACAAGTACCGCCATCAGGCCAATAAAATGGACTATGTGGTGGGTCGTTTTCTGGATAGCCATAGCCTAGATGGCAAGTATGAGAGTGATTTGAAAGTTGAAATCATTTCTCCGCTGGATACTGAATACAACCTTTACAGCGAAGCCTTTTGTATTGGTAAAAGTACTGAAGGACAGGTGCTCTTTAAACTCGGTGATGACAAGCAGTTCTTTAATGAGCTCAGAACTTGGCTGAAAACCAATAAATTCATCCGTTTAAATGATGATGGCACCCAGTCAGATATCACCCGTATTCTGGCAGACCGTGGCCGAGAGAACCAGGAACGCAAAAAACGTCTGCGTGCCCGGGTTGAGGAAATGCTGCTGGACGCGGAAAGCTATGCTTTGGGTCAACATCTGCAGCTTTCATCTTCAAGTCCAACCACCAAGCTGGATGAGGCTTGTCGTTATTTGCTGGAAAACACCTATACCAAACTGAGCTATTTGCAGGTCTATCAGCAGGATGCCTGGCGTGAACTGAACGCCGTCTTGACTGTGGATGATATGGCGCAGCTCGGATTGTCTCTGGATGGCGGTCAGAGCAATCCCAAAGCCCTACAGGAAGTGGAGCAGTACATTTCGCTGCGTGCAACCGGTACAGAGCGTATTCTGGTGTCGGATGTGGTGGATCGTTTTGCCAAACGTCCTTATGGCTGGCCAGATGCCGAGATTTTACTGTTGGTAGGTCAGTTGGCGGCAATGGGACGCATTTCACTGCAGTTAAATGGTGGCAGCTTACAGTTAAAAGATGCCTTTGAGCCTTTACAAAACAGCCGCCGTCGCCGTGATGTTTCCATTATTAAAAAGCGCCAGACTGATGATCATGTGTTGAAACAGGCACGCCAACTGACCCAAGACTTATTCTCGGCCATGGGACCAGCGACAGAAAAAGAGCTGTTTGAATTCTATTTGCAGCATTTTAAGACTTGGTTAGCCAACTTTAAGTCGTATAAGAGTAAAACTGATGTCGGACAGTTCCCGGGCAAGAAAGTGATTGAAAAGTCGATTCTGACTTTGGAACGTCTGCTGACCAATAGCGACAGCTTCGATTTCTTTAAAGCGGTGGTTGATAACAAGGACGACTATCTGGATCTGGAAGAAGACTATCGTGACATTCACGAGTTCTTCAGTAACCAAATGCCGAGCTGGCAGCAACTGCAACAGGCCTTACGTCATTTTGAGAAAAACAAACAGGCACTGGGTAGTGATGAGGTGGCAAAAAAAGCCCTCTCCGAATTACACCGTATTTCGACCCTTGAATCGCCCTATGGCCTGTTAAATAAAGTGGCTGATTTGGTTCGCACAGTGGAAAGCGTCAATGAGCAATTGCTGACTGAGAAGCGCAATCAGGCAATAGAACACATTGATGACAAGATCAAGCAGTTAGAAGCTGAGATCAAAAACAGTGGCATCGCTACCGCTGAATTGAGTAACAAGCTATTACGCCCACTGCAACTGCTGAAAACGGATATTGAAGTGGAAACTAGCCTGTCCACCATCTATATGCTGCAAACCCAAACCAGCGTCGAGCGTTTTGATGAAGCCTTGTATGAGTTGGAAAGCGAAGTTCAGGCAGAAATTCAGCGTCAGGTCAAAGCGGTACAACTGGCTCAGAGCAAAGCAGCGAGTGTAAGTAGCACTGCAACCGCCTCCAGCCCAGCTACATCAGCACCTGCTGCGAGTCCGGTACAGCCTGTGACAGCCGTAGTGCCACCGAAACCGGTGGTGGAAGTCGATGTCGCCAGCATTTACAGCAAAACCTCCAGTAGTGTCTATTTGGAAACGGAAGAATCGGTGGATCAGTTTGTAGACGCACTCAAAGCTGAACTGAAGAAAATCGTGGGTGACAAAAAGCGTGTGCGTATTCGCTAACTCAGCTTAGCGATCTATACGACAACAGCAATCAATTGAAGGTTTTTAAATGAATACCAGTAATATTAAAAAATACGCACCGCAAGCACGAAATGATTTTATCGCAGCGATGCGCAAGCAGGCTGCCAAATATGGCATCACCGCAGACCGCATTTTACCGGCAGAACAGAAAGGCGACTTGCTGCTGATTGGCGATCAGGTTTTTCCGCTATCCGTCATGAAACCACGTGAGAAGCTGATCAAACGCATTCAAGCCAGCAGTTTTGAGCAGAGCATCAATTATATTGCCTACAGCTGGTTTAATCGTCTCTGTGCCATTCGCTATATGGAATGCAAAGGGTTGCTGGATCATGGCCGCCGTGTACTGAGCAGTGCCGATGGCAGTGCCGGCTTGCCACAGATTCTGGAAGAATGTCTGGATATTGAGTTACCGGGTTTAAATACCAGCCGTGTGGCTGAGTTAAAGCTAGATGGCAATAAAGACGAAGAATTGTACCGTGAGCTGTTACTGGCACAGTGTCATGCGTTGAATCAGGTGATGCCATTACTGTTTGAGCAGGTCTCTGATGAGTCAGAACTGTTATTACCGGATAACCTGACCAAAACCGATTCGTTGATCCGTGATCTGGTCAGCAGCATTCCGGAAGAAGACTGGTCGGATGTGCAGATTATTGGTTGGCTGTATCAGTTCTATATTTCTGAAAAGAAAGATCAGGTGATTGGTAAAGTCGTCAAGAGTGAAGATATTCCTGCAGCGACACAACTCTTCACCCCAAACTGGATTGTAAAATATCTGGTGCAGAATAGTGTTGGTCGTCTATGGATGATGGCTCAGCCAGAAAGTACCCTAGCCAGTGATTGGGAATACTATATTCAGCCTGCGGAACAGACCGATGAAGTCAATGCACAGCTGAAACAGCTGATTAATCTCCGTATCAGTGAAGATGGCGATACCTTAAATCCTGAAAGTATTACGGTACTGGATCCGGCCTGTGGTTCGGGGCACATTCTGGTGGAAGCTTATGACTGCTTAAAAGCGATTTATTTAGAACGTGGTTACCGCAGCCGTGATATTCCACGTTTGATTCTGGAAAATAACCTATACGGGATTGATATTGATACCCGTGCCGCACAGCTCGCCAGTTTTGCGCTATTGATGAAAGCGCGTGAGGATGACCGCCGTTTATTTAGCAATCCACCGAAGCTAAATATCATTGCGTTACAGGACAGTCTTGAGTTGGATGCAGATCAAACCTGGCAAGATCTTAACTTAAATCAAGCATGGCAAAAAGGCAGTCATGTCGATCTGTTTGGCAATGATCAAAAGGATTTAAGTAGCCCGGACAATGATGCGCGTTATACTTTGATTCAAGAACTAGTAGAAAAGTTTAAAGAAGCCAAAAACTCTGGTTCTTTAATCTGTATGGATAGCCAAGAACAAGACTTTGCTGATTTGCAAAATACTTTAGAAGACTTAGTGGCTGAAGGTGATACTTTACAGAAAGCTGCTGCTAAAAAATTATTGCCTTTGGTTATACAAGCAAAACTCTTAGCTAAAAAATATGATGCCGTTATTGCTAACCCACCATATATGGGCGGTAAATTTTTAAATAAAAATTTAAAAGAGTTTTTGAAAAACAACTACAAAGGGTTCGAAAAAGACTTATTTTCAACATTTATAATAAGAAATCTTTCCCTCACTAAGGAAAGTGGTCAGCTAGGTTTTATGTCACCGTTTGTATGGATGTTCATTTCATCTTATGAGAAAGTAAGAGAAAAACTGATTAATGAAACTACAATAACATCATTAATCCAGCCTGAATATCATGCTTTCTTTGACTCAGCATTTGTACCTATCTGTGCATTTTGTATTTCAAGAGAACATTTAGTTAACTACAATAGTTCATTTATTAGACTAGTTGATTTTAATAGACAAGAAGATCAGCCTATAAAAGCACTAGAAGCAATTAAAAATCCAAATTGTGGGTGGTTTTATAATGCTAAACCTGACAGTTTTAAGAAAATTCCAAGTAGTCCTATAGCTTATTGGGTTAGTGATTCAATCAAAGATATTTTTTCTTTACCACCTTTGGCTAAAGAGTTTAAGGCAGTACAAGGTTTTAAAACAGGGAATAATGATTTATTTCTACGCTATTGGTTTGAAGTTACTTCAACACATATATACTCATATAATAAAAATAATTATAAATGGGTTCTATGTAATAAAGGTGGCGAGTTTAAAAAATGGTATGGAAATGTATTACATATAGTGAAGTGGGAAAATAATGGGTATGAAATAAAAAATTATTTTGATGAAAATGGTAAATTAAGATCTCGTCCTCAAGGACAAGAATATTATTTTAGTGAAGGCATTACTTGGACCAAAATTTCATCATCATTAACATCTTTCAGGCTTTCTAAAAAAGATTATTTGTTTGAGTCGAATGGCTCTTTAATTGTTGATAAGAGTGAAGAAAGGCAGTTATCACTTTTAGGTTTTCTAAATTCTAAACTATCATCTGAATTATTAAAGATAATTGCGCCAACTCTAGACTTTGGTGAAGGATCTATAGAAAAAATGCCAATTCTTTTTTCTAGTAAGCAGCTAATTACTAAACTTGTAAATATTGCTGAAACTAATTGGGACTTTTACGAAACCTCGTGGGACTTTAATCAAAATCCAATTATTCGTGCTAATCAACCAAATCTAGAGCAAGCGTTTAATACATGGCAACAGCAAAATGCTGACGCCGTGGCTGAAATGAAACGTCTGGAAGAAGAAAACAATAAGCTGTTTATTGATGCTTATGGTTTACAGGATGAACTCACCCCAGACGTGCCTGATGCGCAAATCACGCTCACCCGAGCTGACCGTGAAAAAGACAGCCAGCGTTTAGTCTCTTATGCACTTGGCTGCATGATGGGGCGTTATAGCTTAGATGAACCAAGTCTGATCTATGCCCATGCAGGCAATCAAGACTTTGATGCCAGCCGTTATCAAACATTCCCAGCCGACGCTGACGGTATTATTCCACTAACTGAAATGCACTGGTTTGAAGATGATGCAACGCATCGTATTCGAGAGTTCTTAACTGCGGTTTGGGGTAAAGACACACTGGATGCAAATATGCAGTGGTTGGCTGAAAGCTTGGATAAAAAAGCCAACGAAACCGCTGAAGACACCATTCGCCGTTACCTCGCCAGCAAGTTCTATAAAGACCACATGCAGACCTATAAAAAGCGCCCGATCTACTGGTTATTCAGCAGTGGTAAACAGGGGGCTTTCCAGGCGTTGGTGTACTTGCACCGCTATAACGAAAGTACTTTGGCACGTATGCGTACTGAATACGTCATGCCACTGATTTCCAAAATGGCTGCCTATGCTAATTCTCTAGAAACAGCAAAAGAAAGCAGTGACTCTGCGGCTGAAATCAAACGCATCGAGAAAAAACTGCAAGATTTACATAAGCAACAAGCTGAACTGAGTAGCTTTGAGGAAAAACTGCGCCACTATGCCGATCAGCGTATTTCACTGGATCTAGATGATGGGGTAAAAGTGAACTATGGCAAGTTTGGGGACTTGTTGGCTGAAGTTAAAGCAGTGACGGGGGAGAAATGATGAATGCTTTAAAAACATTAAGTAGTATTTTCGAGCATAGAATTATTCGAATTCCTGATTATCAACGCGGATATGCTTGGCAAGAACATCAACTGAATGACTTTTGGGAGGACTTAATTCATTTAAGTCCTGAACGTGTTCATTATACAGGTGTACTTACCTTAGAGCCCGTTGCAGATGAGTATTGGAAACGTTGGGAAAGTGATCTTTGGATTATTGATGGTAAAGGCTATAAGCCATTTTATATTGTAGATGGGCAACAACGCCTAACGACTTCAGTTATCTTAATTCAAGCCATACTAGAGTCAGTTCCAGAAGGCTCTGAATTAAACTTCCAGACTGTAGCTGAAATTCGACAGCAATATATCCTGCATATCGCACCAACTGGATTGCGTAAATCTTATCTTTTTGGATATGAAAAAGATAATCCAAGTGATGAATTTCTAAGAACAGGAGTGTTCTTAGAGAAATCCGCAACGAATAATGATGAGCAGACCTTCTATACCCGAAATCTTGCAAAAGCAAAGCAATTTTTTAAGGATAAATTAGAAACTTTACAGTTAGATGAGATTGCTGAAATTTATAAAAAATTGACGCAAAAGTTTAAGTTTAATCTTTATGAGATTGATGCAGAAATAGATGTATTTGTTACATTTGAAACAATGAACAACCGTGGCAAGCCACTGTCAAATCTAGAGTTGTTAAAAAATAGGTTAATTTATCTATCCACACTTTTCCCAGAGCATAGTGGTAGGTCAGAATTACGAAATAATATTAATGCGACTTGGAAAACAATTTATGAGTATTTAGGTCGTAATCCAGATAAATTGCTGAGTGATGAGGAGTTTTTAAGAAATCACTGGGTAATGTACTTTAAATTTAGTCGACAAACTGGTGATGATTATCGAGACTATTTGTTGGATGAAAAATTTACTGTTCAAAATGTAACACATCCTAAAAATGACAATGATCAGTTAAGCGTAGGGGAAATCAATGATTATGTCATGAGCTTACAACAAGCTGTTAGGCCTTGGTTCTACATGCATAACCCATCTTATCCTTTAAAAGACTATAACGATGACAGTAATAAAAAGTTAGTCGATAGATTGGTTCGTCTTGGTTATAAATCATTTAAACCACTTATTCTGGCTGCATTTTGTCGTGGTAATAATTTCGATGAAACCAATACGCTACTTAAAGCGATAGAGCGATATATTTTCACAATTTTCACCTTAAGTCGCCGTAGAGGACATACCGGTGATTCGAACTTCCTTAGTAAATCGAAAGATTATCTTAATCATAAGATTACAACGGAAGGTATTGTTAATGACTTAAATAATTGGGTAGGACGTCATTTTTCAGCAAACAAATTTTTGGAATATATTGCTGAAAACTATGAGTTAGAAAAAGCAGGTTTCTATCGTTGGGATGGGGTTCGATACTTTTTATTCGAGTATGAACAAGCGCTGAAAGCTAAAGGAAAGCAATCTACAAGTAAATTAGATTGGAAAGAATTTACTTCGCGTATGAAGGATCATGTCACATTAGAGCATATCTACCCACAAACAGATACTGATCCATATTGGATGAATAAATTTGGCTATTTAGATAGCCAACAAAAAACATTATTGGTCCATTCACTAGGCAATTTGTTGCCTTTATCCCGTTCAAAAAACTCATCGTTGCAAAATGATGCATTTGAATTGAAAAAAAATAATGGACGCGGTGTGGGATATTACAACGGTTCTATATCTGAAAATGAAGTCAATATTCAAGATGATTGGACACCAAAAGAAATTTACGAACGTGGTATTACTCTTTTAGAGTTTATGGAAAATCGTTGGAATATTATTTTAGGTGACGATGCATTTAAATCAAAATTGCTACATGTTGACCAAATTCCACTTGCTCCAGCAGTAGAGGATCTAGAGGTGGTTGAATGAATTTAAGTCAACTACAACAAGGTCTGGAACAAGCCTTTTATACTGAACAGCACCGAATCGTCTTTTGGTACGATGCGGAACAGTCCTTTAGCGACGAAGTACAGGCATTGAAACTGAATGATGTTCAGATTCTGAATATGGCAGAAGAGTCGAGTCTGGCGATCAAGCTCAAACTGGAACTGCAAGACCAGCAGGGTAAATACTTGCTGTATTTCCCAAGTCCTGAGCCTGAAACCGAAAAAGACTGGCTACTGGACATCAAGCTCTATTCACGCAGCTTCTATGCCGATCGTTTCTCGATTATCTTTAATGAGCTTGGGCTACAGCAACAAAGTTTAAGAGAACATCTGGCTCAACGTGAAGAGTTTCTCAAAGCCAAAGCCCGTCTGAGCGCGTTAAAACGTTATATCCAGCCTGATGCCGAGGCACAGGATCTGGATATGGCCATGATCGCTGCTGTGGTCAAGGCCGACAGTGCCGAGCTGATGCATATAGTCTTGGCACTGGCAGATGAAATGGTACAGCAGAACCTGGATCTGGAGGTTAATCCGGATTCTTTTGCTGAACTGGAAAAATACCAACTGGTGCCAGCTTTAGTCACGGCATTACAGGCGGAAATCGGTTATCCGGCATCGCTTGAGGAACTGAATGGGGAAGCCGCATTTAAGCTGGGTGCATTCTTTATCCGGTTAATGACCACAGGCTTCTGTGAAAGCTTGGGCGATGTACCGGTATGGGCTCAGGAGCTGGTAATGTCTTCCGTTAGCTCCCGTGCAACGGCCAGAGCCTTCTTGTCACGCTGGCGAGACAGCTCTAAATACTACCCAACCTTCGATACGCTTTCCCAGACCGTGGCCAATGCACTGCGGATTCAGGAGAATGTCGGGGCTTTTGATCTGGAGCAGCTGCTGGATGTCATGACCTTTGAAGTGATTGAACAGAAAATCATTGTTGATTTGGCCAGTCATATCCCTGCAGCAGCCAAAGCTGAACTGGAACGTTTCAGAACGATTATTTCTGCACGTCTGGATGGCTATTGGGCCTCCAAACATAAAGATGATGCGACACGCCGTCGATATCGTACCGTCTATACGGCTTTACAGGCGGCTATAGACCTGTTCAGCCTGCGACAGCAGTTTGATGCCGGTTTCTATTTCGACTCCAGCGAAGCCTTATATAAAGCTTATGAACAGGAGCTGTATCGTTTTGATATGGCCTATCGCCATTACAGTGCAGCTTCTCAGCGAGCTCATGTGGATATCCTGAAAAAACTCGATGAAGAAGTGGAAAATTGCTATGCCTACTGGTATATCGATCACTTGGCACGCAACTGGGGCGAGCGTGTAGAAGCTGAGCAGCGTCTGGATTGCTGGAAAATTGCGGATGTTCCAAATCAGCAGAATTTTTATCGAACTCAGGTTAAGCCTTTACTCAATTCTGCAACTAAACGCCGTATTGTGGTGATCATCAGTGATGCCTTCCGCTATGAAGCTGCAGTAGAGCTGCGTGATCGTATCAATGAAAAGCGTTATTCAGAAGCGACACTGTCCTCACAACTGGGCGTGGTACCCAGTTACACCACACTCGGCATGGCCTCGTTATTGCCGCACCAGACTTTGGAGTACAAAGAGGCCGCAGGTGATGATGTGCTGGTAGATGGACAATCCAGCAAAGGGACTGCAGCACGATCAAAAATTCTGGCAGCCTATAACGGATTGGCGGTTACCGCTGAAACGGTAAAAGGCTGGTCGCGTGATGAAGGCCGTGAAGCGCTGAAAGACCACGATCTGGTTTACGTTTATCACAACGTGATTGATGCCCGGGGAGACAGTGCCTCGACAGAATCAGAAACCTTTATGGCCGTGGAACATGCTATTGAAGAGCTGACCGAACTCAGCCGCAAAATTTTAATGCACTTCAATATTTCCACCCTGTTGATTACGGCCGACCATGGCTTCCTGTTCCAGCAAAGTAAACTGGAAGCCGCGGATCGTTCGTCACTGACCGAAAAACCGGTGAATACGCTCAAGAGCAAGAAGCGCTATGTGATCGGGCATGGCTTGCCGGAGAGCAAGGAAGCCTGGAAAGGCTCAACCCAAGCTACGGCAGGCACATTATCTGCGACTGATTTCTGGATTCCAAAAGGGGCGAACCGTTTCCATTTTGTAGGAGGCTCACGTTTCGTGCATGGCGGCATCATGCCTCAGGAAATCGTAGTGCCGGTACTAACGGTAAAACAGCTACGTGGTGAAAAGGCTGGACAGCGAACCAAGCGTAAAGTTGAGGTCATTTCTACCAAATCTACGCTGAAGATGGTCAATAACATCCAGAAGTTTGATTTGATGCAAACTGAAGCTGTCAGTGAACTGGTGATGCCAGTGACCCTATCCATTGCCATTTATGATGGGGATGTCAAAGTTTCCAGTGAAGAAACCTTGACCTTTGATAGCACTACCGACTCTGTTGCCGATCGGGTCAAACAGGTCAGGCTGTCACTGTCTGGCACTGATTTTGACCGTAAGAAAGATTACTTCCTGGTACTGAAGGACAAAGACCTGAATATCGAAATGCAGCGCTATAAGGTCACCATTGATCTGGCATTTACCGATGACTTCTTCTGATAACGAATTAACGATAGAGCGTGGCGTATATGGAATTGGCTAACGATAAAGAACTGGATCAGCTGCTGAATGAACACTTTGCCGGGCGAGTGGTACGCAAGGATCTGACCAAACTGATCAAAGAAGGGGCCAATGTCCCTGTCTATGTACTCGAATACCTGCTGGGAATGTACTGTGCCTCGGATGACCCCGAGATCATTGAACAGGGACTACGTAACGTAAAGACCGTACTGGCTGAGAATTATGTCCGACCGGATGAAGCCGAGAAGGTGAAATCCCTGGTCCGTGAACGTGGCAGTTATAAAGTCATTGATCGGGTCACGGTGAAGCTGAATGAGCGTAAGGACAAATACGAAGCCTCCTTTAGTAATCTGGGGATCAAAGATGCCGAGATCTCGGCAGGCATCGTCAAAGAGTATGAAAAGCTGCTGGTCGGTGGTATCTGGGTCATCGCCACACTCAGCTACTACTTTGATGAAGGGCAGACCAGTTCTCCATTTGGCGTGAGCTTACTCAAGCCGATTCAGATGCCCAATATGAATATGGATGAGCTGTTCAACGGACGGGCTGCATTAAGCACTGATCAGTGGCGCGAGAGCTTAATCCGTTCAATTGGCATGGAACCAGCTTCCTTAAAAGAGGAGGTGCAATGGCACTTGTTGGCACGCATGATTCCCTTTGTCGAAAACAACTATAACGTCTGTGAGCTAGGGCCACGCGGTACCGGTAAAAGCCATATTTACAAAGAGTGTTCACCGAACAGTATTTTGGTCTCGGGTGGGCAAACGACTGTCGCCAACCTGTTCTATAACATGAGTAGCCGCCGTATTGGTCTGGTGGGGTTATGGGATGTGGTGGCCTTTGATGAAGTCGCCGGTATTTCCTTTAAGGACAAAGATGGCGTACAGATCATGAAAGACTACATGGCCTCTGGATCTTTTGCCCGTGGCCGCGAACAGATGGAAGCCTCTGCTTCAATGGTTTTTGTGGGTAATATCAACCAAAGCGTGGAATCCCTGGTAAAAACCAGTCATCTATTGGCTCCTTTCCCGGAAGCCATGATTGATTCGGCATTCTTCGATCGTTTTCATGCTTATATCCCGGGCTGGGAAATTCCGAAGATGCGCCCAGAGTTCTTCACTAACCGTTATGGCCTGATTGTTGATTATCTGGCTGAATTCTTCCGGGAAATGCGCAAGCGTAGCTTTGCAGATTCCATTGAGAAGTACTTCAAACTCGGCAACAACCTGAATCAGCGTGATGTGATCGCAGTTCGAAAGACGGTTTCCGGATTGATGAAACTGCTCTACCCACACGGTCAGTTTGAGAAAGAAGATGTACGCCAGTGTCTGGAATATGCGCTACAGGTACGCCGTCGTGTCAAAGAGCAGCTGAAGAAAATTGGTGGCATGGAATTCTATGATGTGCATTTCAGCTATATCGATAATGATACCTTAGAAGAACATTTTGTATCAGTCAAAGAGCAGGGTGGTGGCGGACTGATTCCCGAAGGTCCTGCTAAGCCAGGTTTTCTGTATACCATCGGACTTAGTAATAAAGGCATGCCAGGCTTATACCGCTTAGAACTGCAAGTCACCAAAGGTTCAGGAAAATTGGCGACATCAGGCTTATGGAATTCAAGCAGTGCCAAGGAGCAGGTCAAAATCGCATTTGACTACTTCAAGGCCAATGCATCCAGAATATCGGGTGGCAGTAAGGTGCTGGAACATGACTTCCACTTACATGTGGTTGAATTACAGAATACCGGGCCGCTCAGCCATCTTGCCTTACCAAGTTTAGTGGCTTTCGCTTCTGGCCTGTTAGGACGATCGGTACAAAGTCAGATGGTGGTACTGGGTGATATGAGCTTGGGTGGCTCTGTGACTCCGGTGGAAAGTATTGCCGAATGTCTGCAAGTTGCTTTTGATGCTGGTGCCAAGAAGGTTGCTTTGCCAATGAGTAGTGCAGCAGATATCCCTACGATTCCTGTGGAACTGTTTACCAAGTTCCAGACCAGTTTCTATGCAGATCCGGTGGATGCGGTGTTTAAGGGGTTAGGGGTGGATTAACTTTATCTCGAGCATGAGGAGTAGAGTTATGAGTTTTGTGCCTGTTTAAAATAAACAACCAATGAACCCCCATACCTATTTTTTAATTCTGGAATATATAGTTGTCCACTCATAATGCTCTCCTATGCAAAAAGAAGAGACGAAATTTGTCTAGGAGAGTGGTGGCTATTCACCCTGCTGAATATTGGTGTGCTCGGCAAAGGAATTGCTGCCTTTAATTCATGGCTTGCTCATTTCAACTGCCGACGAATTTGCTTTTAATTTGCGTCAGATTCGATTTTTTCTGCAATAACCGAGTAATTTGACGAGTGGAAAGATTCAGGATTTCAGCAGCACGGATCTGGGTAATACGATGATCTCGAACGTCTTGCAGAACTGCAAGCCGTTGAATTTCTTTGTCAGACATAGTGATCAGCATCTATATTTATATCCAGTCCATGGTGATAAAAACCATCATAAACTAGACATTTTTATTGGTGAGAATATAGACACTTTAAATGGGTTCTAACAAAGAGACTTCGCATAAGAGATTTTATGTTAAATAGGGGTAATTAAAGATTGAATTTCAACCCCATTTTCATCAACTAATTCAATACCGACTGCTTTTAAACGATCTATAGGATCACCTGTTTTCAAACACCATCCATTAGGCATATTTGTTTTTAATCCTGAAAACTTAGTATCTAACTTTTTCTGTTCTTCATAGGAAATATGGGCTACACCAAGATTTCTTTGTAGAATTTTGGAGAGTTCAGCATCTGATAATTCATTGCTTTCAATTAATACCCATAAGTTGTTAAAGACATAAGCCATGGGAACAATATGTTCTTTCCATGGCTTAATAGCCATTGCTGATTTATTATTAAAAATATTCTTTGAGTATCCTTTAAAAAGCAGTTCATTTTCTGGATGAAATAAATGCTCCATTAATCTGGAGCTATATCCCCATGGTTTATTAATGTTTTCTTGAAGAGTGATAATGTTTTTTACATGTTGAATGATTAAATCACACGTGCTCTTAATATATTGATTAATATGTTCTTTTTCAGTCATGTTGGTTTTCCAAAAAATTACTGCTACCTTAGCGATTTTATTATAGTGATAAAATGAGTAATCTTAAGAAAGTTATTTTAATCCAAACAGATATTACAACATTCGCTGTACAGGCTATCGTTAATTCAGCGAATAAGTCTTTGCTTGGTGGCAGTGGGCTTGATTATATCATTCATAAAAAAGCAGGACCTTTGATGAAGACTGAATGTATTCAACTTCATCAAGAAAAAGGCGGGTGTTCAACTGGACAAGCAGAAGTTACTACTGCTGGAAACCTGCCTGCCCAATATCTTATTCATGCTGTTGGGCCAAGATGGTTAGATGGTGAGCGTAATGAGCCACAATTGCTTTGTGATGCTTATAGTAATGCAATTATGAAAGCTAACCATGTTGGTGTAAAAACTATTTCTTTTCCAAACATCAGTACAGGTGTTTATGGTTTTCCTAGACAACTGGCAGCCGAAATTGCAATTGGTACCATACTTTCAACACTTCCCCAATATGACTGTGTTGAAGAAGTATTTTTTGTATGCCGAGATGATGAAAACTATTTAATTTATAAGGAGATACTTTCTAACATTAACGACCCAAAAATAAAAATACAGATTGAATAAATTAAATTATAGATAGCTCATATAAGAATCCTGCTACCAGTTTGGCTAAAAGCTCATGATCTTCTTGGGATTCAACGATATCAACCATTAAATCATCTAAACCCGTGTGTTCTTGAATGGTCACACCTTGGATTTCAAGATAAGTTAGCATCACTGCTAGCCCTGTTCTTTTATTTCCATCGACAAATGCATGCCATTTAGAAATTGCAATACCAAACCATGCAGCAATTTCAAAGATATCACTCACATTACTGTAATACATTTGCTGATCTATACGGTTTAGGACGCTTTCCAGTTTCTCAATCTGGCAACCAGATCGACCTACACCTGTTTGAAGCAAAATCTCGTCATGTACAGCAATTACGAATGTCGAACTAATCAAGCTCATTTATAAGCTAACTCTTGTATTTCTGCTTTATGTTGCTGGATCACTCGTCTAGCACTATGCATAACAACTCGTTTAGTTGCTTCATCATTACTAAACTTTATAGGTAAAACTTGTCCAGAAACCTTTTCACGAGTAGATACTTGTTCAATATTATAATCTTTAAGACGTTTTCTCATATCGCTTACCATTCTAAGAGTGATCGTGTGTATTTTAACGCAAGTTTGTTGATCTAACAGTAGTGTTGGTCAAATTTGATAGTGTGAGTCTTTTTTTAGCACCGATCGTTCTGGATTTAAATTAAAAAAATCATAGACTTTATTAATTTTTGATTTATATAACAATGTCTTATCCAAATAAATAATTGATTTTTCTTTGTTGGTATCAAAAATTACTCGACCTCTTGGGATCTGTTCATACTCATAGTTTTGTAGTTCAGAATACTTTTCTTGCAATGTAATCCAATATTCAATATGTGTATATGGGCTATCAATCAGGCCAATAGAGTCTGCTTTCGTAATATTAAAGGAATGTGCAATACCAATGACTTGATTATTCCAGTACCAAAAGATCCCTATTTTCATTTATCTTTATGCCTAGTTTTAAGTTCAACTAAAATTAATATAATACGGATTATCCGAAAATATTCAGACAATAAAAAACCCCGGCATCCTGCCGGGGTTTTTCGTATGGGTTCGCTCGGTATAACTCCTGTCGTACCTTACAGTCCTTGTGCTTATCTATTGTTATTCTTGTATGGAACTTCCTGTTCCCGATGAGTTCATCATAGGAAAATTCCACTGTCCCAGGTAGCCGCAAAGGGCCGAGATTTATGTACGCCAGAGCGTACAAAATAGCCTAAATTTTATCCACAAAAAATGTGGATAATTTTGGACATTGAGGCATTGATAAAATTTGAATAATCTCAAAATTGACTATTTTTTAAACAATTTTATTGGCAAGAAGTATCAAAACCGCTCATAAAAAAGCCGACTTGTTTCCAAGTCGGCTTTTGAACATCATCGAGCAAATAATTTATATCATAAGTTTTTGATTTTTATATGTTTCAATTTGTGCATTTCGTATAACGCCCATTATGTTAAATAAGAAAATTAGTAATTTATTTCTTATATTATTTATAGGCAGTATTATTAACCCACAATCCTAGCTTCGTAATAAAGCAAGTATAATCATCCTCAACGTCAAAGCTGTAAGTTTTTAATCGGAATGTCTCTGAGAGAACGTGAACACTTTCACCATTAACACATATTGGACTAGGTACATTATCATCACCTATACATGCGATAGGTCCTTCTAAGCCATATTCGATAAAAGTAAAATAACACTAAATATAAAAAAAATGGAAGAATAATTTACTAAGTTATTGTTTTTAAGTTGATCCTTGTTTTATATAGGGGTGATAATAACTTCTGATTACTAGTTTTTACCTTAAATATACCGATTGAAAGATTCATTTAAAGGCTATGAATACATGAGTTTTACAGTTTGGCTAGGTCAGCATGAGTACTTTTCACAAGATTTAAGATCGACCATGAACGTGATTAAGTTATAGGGGATTGATGAAATAGTTTTTATGAATTTCTGGCTTTCTGGGCTGATTTTATCAAATTCATGTCTATGCAAAATTGCGACATATTTCTCGTGCTGGTAGTTATCCAGAGTTTGGTCTGCATCTATCCATAGTGCAGACCTTTTTTTGGTGACAGTTTTTTCTTAGTGATTTTCGATCTGGATGTAGTGATTTCACGTTTGCAGAATATATCTTGGCGGTGATCCATCTAATATTCGTGATTATAAAGAGAGCTAATTCACAGGTTCTACAGATTATGTAGCGACTAACTATATCAAAGTCTATTTGCAGTTGATGGTTGGCGCTTAGTTTATATTTACGCTTAGGTTTCAGTTAAAAAATCAATATTCTGTTGAATCCGTGATTGAATCATCTGTAGGGTAGATTCTCGAATTTGATGGGGATACAGGCGCTGCGCAATTTGACTAAATTGAAGTGCAATTTCACGCATGGTCAAGATGATCTCATCGACTTCTAGAGTAGTCAGATTAGCTTCTGAAGTACCGAGTTTATGTATGTCATTTCGGGAAATATTGAGCGCTTCTCCCATAATGTCCATTTGATGATAACCACCTGGACCCTCGCAGAAGGTCACATCATAGGCTGGAGCCAATTTCCATTGACCATTTTTCTCCATGAGAAATGAAAAGTTCTTAGTATGGTCATCCCGATTATTGAAAAGCACATTAAACACAGCACGTTTAAAAGCATGCAATCTTTCTCGTACATCTTGCGTACACATCAAGGTTGCCCGGAGAAAATTGCGATAGTCTAGGCTACCTGGAACTTTATAGTCTGCTCCTGTATATGCAGCCAAACTCTGCATTGGAATCCGCATACCATTTTGACGATCGAATCGTTTAGAAGCAAAAGCCGTTAAACCATTGGGCAAATTAAAGAAATGGGTATCTGGAGTCTCAATTGCACAAAGTCGCAAACATTCTGCATAGACGGCTTCAATGGCGCAGACTTCAGGATGCTCTTGCTGAGCAGGAAACTTAATCAGCCAGGCTTCATGTTGATCAGAATCTTGAGTCGAAAACTCTAAATTGACAGGATCTCGGTAAACCAACGCTTTTGGTCTGGCACCTTGAGGGGAGCCACCCATGACCAATAAATGCTGTAAAAATTCACCACCTTCACCTTTGAGTACTTCTTGAACTTCCTGGGCCAGTTGTTGTAAAGGGATATTTTCTGAGGTTTGCATGTCAGCAACACAAGGTTCAAAGGAGAGGGCACCCATTGCGTGACTACTAATATAGGTCAGACGCTCCAAAGGTCCAATTCGTGCTGAATTTAAGCCAATTTTTTTGAAATATCGATCCATCAACATCATGCCCCAACCATCTGGTAAAGCGTCATAGACTGGACCTGGGAGTCCCATTTGATGAGTAGGAAAACCTTGTCTGAATGGTAGACCTTTTAAAGGCAGCAAGTAAGAAGAGAGCTCAACACCTTGCTGTATTGCTTCTGGACTATATTCAAAAGCAATGGTGGGTCTACCTGTCGTGGCTGTTGAACTAATCAGCGTTCCCCATAACCATGATTCGCCCCAACCGTTGTAATAAACATTAAGTCTATTGAGCATTATCCCTTCCTCTTAATACGGTGGCGCTTACTTTGACTCTCATAGCGAAGAATGTCATTCACACTGTTAAGCTGAGGTTTAAATAGTTCCTGAAGTTCGTTTAATCGACCCAAGACCATTGCAATACGGACTAAATTTTCAACAGATACATTTCGTCCCGCTTCAAGATTCGAAACTGTATTCACGCCGACACCAGCGCGTGCTGCTACCTCAGCTTGAGACATCTCCAGAAAGAGTCGTTGCTTACGTAAACGCTCACCTAAAAGAGTCACAACTTCTTCTGGTTTAGTGAAATATAAATCCATTAAATTGGGTCTTAAGAATGAATAATTTAATTAAATCACAAAATAATGGAATTAATCTATAGCTATAGTGTGGCTAAGGAGGGCTTTGTTGCACAGCACATCAGAAGGGTAGGTATAGTCCTTGGGTATCGGTTACAGAAAATCATCAGGATGTACTTTGACTGATTGTTGATACGGAGATTTCAGTATTTTCATTTTTCCTAATAGGTCACATTACTTAGAAAGGGTTCTTCGAAAATTAGTTCATACTTTAAAAATCCTATAAATATTGAGGATATTTTCTTAATGCTTTCAATATAGCATGCGGCTATATGTAACTCGAACGGGCTTAATCTGCCTTTCAGTATAAATTTTTTGGGCGTGAGAGGGGAGAGGTGTGAGGGCAAGCAATTTATATCGTGGATACTTCTAAATTACTTATGTAATAGAAGGTGGTAAACATGGATTTAGAGGTAATAACACTAAATATAAAAAAATTGGAAGAATAATTTATTAAATTATTGTTTTTATGTGGTTATTGGTGATGTTATGAATAATAATAACTTTTTCTTGATGAATTTTACCTAAAAAAATTGATCAGATAATTTTCTTTAAATGTCATGCATACATAAATTTGACAGTTTGAAGGGATCGGTATGTGCATTTTTCACAAGGTTAAAGATCGACCATAAATGTGATAAACGGCAGAGGATCATTGAAAAATGAATGGATTTAAACACTACATGTATGCACGAAAAAAAGTATCGCTGCGGTTCTGCTGACAGGCTGTATTGAGCATTGAATGCAAATGATGTAGTAATTGTCTACAGGCTATAGGACCAGCATGAAGAAGAATGAAATGTAGTTGCCAATTTATAACCTTGGTTGAAAAGCATAGCATTGTTATTCGGAGAAGTGAGGTAAGCCATCCTTCTCTTATTCATTTAAAATGATTCTTACTCAACTGATCTCGACTCATGGGCTGGTTCCAATTAGACGGATAATAACTTCCATCCCCTATCTTTTTCTTACCACATTTCTTGCATTTAATCCCTTCTTTGGAGATTTGATTCAGCATCACTGTTGTCGGTTGAATCAAATCAATGACATAGTTCGTTGGTTCAGGAAAAGCAGAAGAGGCTGCTTTATTGCAAAAGAGAACATTCGGATCAAATGGATTGGATTGCACAAAAGCCATGATACAGCCACAGAGTAATTCACCTGCATGTAATCTGTAACATCCATTCAGGTCATCAGACGAAGATTAATCTGAAATTTAAGCACTAAACGCCATAAATCTATGTATGGGCAGACTTTTTTGAGACATATGTTGATAAATATGCGGCAAGTTACATTGCTTAAAAGTCTATCTAAGTTAACGATCTATTCAATTCTGGATAAGTAATCTGAATATTACGATCCTAAATTACCCGAAGAGTATTAAGATTTCTAAGAATCGTGATTGTTGGTTTATTTGGGAAATTAATCAGTGGATTGAAGCAAAGATGATGGCTCATTAAGGATTGTGGGCTTCGACTACTTAAATTTTAGGTATTTTGAATAAAGCATATTTCAAAAATCTTAATTAATGGATTTAAATTACCATAAAAACCTTCAATATTGGCTTGAATCCATTGTTGTTGAGAGTCAATGCGAGACCAATCAATACCATAACCACAATGAGCAATCAGATGCTCAAAGAAAATCCGTTGTGTACGTCCATTACCTTCACGGAATGGGTGTATGACATTAAGCTCACAATACAAGTCGGCAAGTTGAGGAATCAGTTGTTGTGGTGCTAAGCCTTGAAAGTATTTTTTTTCTTGAAGCGGTTTGAGTAGTTTATTGGTTTCAATTTCAATACGGGAAAAATTACAAAAACGGGTGTCACCTTTGGAAATATCGATTTGTCTTAACTTTCCTGCCCAGTCGTATAAGTCGCCAAAGAGCTGCGCATGAATTGATTTTAAGTATTGTAAGTCGTAAGGTGGTTCAGCATATTCAATTAAGTTACTTGCCAATCCAGACAGTTCTAGTTCAGCTTGTTCTAAAATTTGTTCATCATGAATATTGAGTTTGTTCTTTAGGATATTTGTGCCAGGGTAACAATACAGGCTGTCACCCATTTCCCCATATTTATCCATACATGCACCTGACTAAGTTTCGGGTTGCGAATACTTCTTATATTTTTGCAAGATTTCAGCTTTACTTTGTTGAGTTGTTTGAGCTGTCGTTGTAATGCCTTCAAGCTTTAGGCTGGCTTGATAGTTTTGCGCACGTGTCGCTTGAATATATTTTTTTTTCTGTTCAGTGGTTCTGAGCATTTCGAAACTCCATTGATGCTACACGTGAAGTAAGTATAGCAGAGAATCTTTTTGATCAATGCTGCATACACAGCATTTCAAAATGAAATACAACGGTATTGTTTCATGTAATAACAGAAAACTAAAAAAAAGTGGAAGAATTTTTAAAATTTAGACCACCCATGATAAGTAAACCATATGTATTTGTTGATAATTGTAATTTTGAGAAAATTTAGTTGATAAATTAAATGAATTTTAATATACAAAGATATGCTCATTTTTTATATCGATAAAAATGTTAAAATTTGACTATTTAGTAAAAAATATAGAGATATTTATGGGGCAATTTATCATGCCCTTTTGCTTTGAGCGACAAAATGTTCAATTTAAGATAGTAAAAATTAACTCAGAACTACTGAAAATCAAAAAGATTAAACAGAGCCAGAAAGTAGTAGTACAAGCAAAGTTCAAAATAATCTATGTGAAAATTTGGCAAAAAATATTGCTATTAATGCAAACGGAGCCATGCTTACGTGTACATTCTAATTATGTTGCAATCTTACAGTTGATACATAATCTTGATGATTTTATCGAAAAATCACAGCAACACTTGTGCTTTGAGAGAAAAGCTCAGAAAGAGCTGGATGCTAAATTTTTTGCTAGATTTTTTAAGCTGACAAAGAGTTCAATAAAAGATCAACTTTTACCAAATTGTTCAGATCGTAATGAATTTAACCAATGCAATTTGATAAAAAATTAAGCGAAAGCGAATATGCCAAAGATTGAAACAGAAGAGCAATTCTTAGATTTAGCAGAAAAATTCCAAAAAGATTATTGTTTATTACGCAATCATGTTGTGAATACACAATTTGTCGATCTATCAGATGATTTACGTGAAAAAGCCCATGCTCTATATAAGGAAGCACAACAGATATATGGCTATATATCTAGTTCTAGACAATTAGGTAAATATTATTATCTAGCTTCTTTAAGTTATTTTGCATGCCCGACTACTAGTAATACTCAAGAGCTGTCGTCTGAACGTTATTTGATTCTACAAGCGAGTTTTTTAACATATCGGCAGTATCAAGAATTTGCAAAAATTGATAAAGCTGAGAATAAGCAAAAACATGTTTGTGATCTCTTTCGCTATGTATCACGATATGTTCTGGATTCTAATCATGCTGAATTATTTCAAGAATGCAGTGAGCTACTAAATCGCTATGTCATGTACGAACGTAACTTGAAAAAGGAGGATCGTAATCAACTTTTTAATATTAAAGATTTCAAACAAGTACAAGCCATAGAGTATTTATCGGCTCTATTAATAATTTTTAAAAGACTTGATGATCGTCGTGTTGTTCATCGTCAGCGTAAGTCAAAAAAAAGTAAAGTTTTGCAATGGCCGACGAAAAATGAACTCAAAAAATTTCGTGAAATTAAAACGGGTAAGCAAGTAGATATTGGACATAACGCAAAGATCAGTATTTATGATGCCGCTCTTCACAAAGATGAAGAGGGTGAAGTTGATCTATTAGATCCTGAAATGGAGTTTTATTCAGAAGATGAAAAGTCTAAAAATTTAAATTATATACTCAGCGATAATGCGACGCATCTAATGCGGCATCGCCAGCGCCGTCATGCTCCTTTTGTTACAAATCCACATTATTTGGCGCCAGATATACTGAAGCAAATTGTTTATGTGTTGAGAACCGAGTTATCCGGGCACTGGAGGGATGCTGCAATCGCTGCAGCATGTTTATTGTCACTTTTGACGGGATTATCACCCGTCGCACTGATGGATTTTAACGAGCTTATTCAAGATGGAATTTTGATCCAGAATGGTTCAAGTAGACGTCGCGAATATTTACTCAAATTAAATCTTAAAATTACAGAGCAGAAGATTAAGAGCTTAAATCATGTGCGGTGGAATGAAGTGATGACACATCAACTACATTTACCTTCTGCTTGGTTTGACTATATAGAACAAGCATCGAATCCACTAATTTCATCAACACACATTAATACGAAACTTAAGAATTGGCTTGATAATCGGTTTGTAGGTTCGATCACTGTAGAAAAACTGCAGGCTCAATTATATTTTCATATATATTATGAAACATATAATGAATATCTTGCTCATGTAATTGCTGGGCGGGATAGTCAGCATCACATGCCTGGTATCTATTATGGCGGGCTACCGAAAACTCAACTCAGTAGCACATATCTAGCCTTTTTAGAAAAAGCACTTACACCACATTCCACACATTTTACTGAGGACACGGCTGAACTAAAAATATTGCAACAACAATTCAAAGTGCAATCTGCATTATCTATAGGAAGGATAGGGAGCCAACTGGCACTTGAACCCAATTTTGTGAAAGAGCAATTCCATATTTTACATAGACATTGTCACGAAAACATCCAAGAAGATAAGCACATTATTAATCAACTTAATGCATATGCGTGTTGGATGTGGCATATCAGTTTGTTGAGTTTGGCAAGTCGGCCTAAAAAAAACCTGTTGGGGAATTTGGATGATTATTGTGTTGAGCTCAAGCTTTTATATGTGAATGATAAAAAAAATAGTAAAGCAAGAAAAGATGGTCGTTTTATCCCTTTATCTGATTTTTTCATAAAAACACTGCAAAATTACACTGCCTTTTTAGAACAAATTATTGAAGCGTACGGTTCATTTTTTAGACAAGTCTTTGCAAAGAAGAAGATAACTGTAAATGATCTTTTTGGTAAGGTCATTTTTAGTAAAGATATCTTGCCGATAACTGTCAAAGAATGGCAGAGCAGGAAAATTAAGTTAATCCCTTTATCGAGAAAATGGGTGAATTCATATATGCAAGGAGTCTTTCCAAAGAATATGTATTCGAATTGGTTACGTCATTTTGACATGAACTTTTTGATGCATGAGCAGCAAGAGGGTAAACCAGCATTAGCTTTTCACTTAATTCAGGCCCTGTATGGTCATGACCAACGTGACCGAGAGGCTTTTCATCCGCATTCTTCACTTATCCCGAATGTCTATGTACAGCAAGCCCGCCAGCAATTGCAAGATAATGTCAAATCTTTATCGATTAAACACTTAGAGCGAAAATAGTTGTATGCAAAAAATCAAAGAACTAATAAAACCACAACTAGATGATCTATTTGTTGATATTCATAAAATGGTGAAAAAGTCGCTAGATAGACAGCCTTCTCCACCTGAAGTATTGACGAAAGAAATGCAGCAAAAACTTGATCAGCAGATCGCTGAAAAATGGCATGACATTAAAGATAGTGTTGATTGTTTGAGTCAAAAGTTGAGCCGAGACGAACAATCAAAACTGATGCAATTTACTGAAGATGAATTTAATAAAAGAAGGAAGCAATTCAACCAGAATGTAGATAAAAAATCATACAGAATTAAGCTAAATCCACATACTAAACGGATCGTACTGCCTAGAAAAATTGAGAGTACAGAGTCACGGTTAGAACAGGGGCATCTACATATCCATGTACTTAAGGAATTAAGGCAGTATTGGCAAGATTCATTTGAATATTGGAATGAACCAAAGTACTTATGGGGAAATTTATGCTTAAGTTTTATATATATTTCAGGCTGTGCAGATGAACAGCATTTGATTGCTATTCAGAAGCAATTGCAGGAGGCCATTGAGCTTGGTACAGATCTGAATTGTTTTCGGTTATACCATTCGGACTACAAAAAAATCACTAATCCATTGTTACTACATTATCGTGTTGAAAACTCTCAATATGGCAACGATGTAGAACAGGGAAAGTTGTACCAATGGAAACATGTTTTTTTTAACCCATATGCGCAGTTCATTTTGCAATATTTAAAAAAGTTGAAAGCTACTCAGAAAGAATTTTGTCTGCAACATTCAGTTGAAGATTGTATTTTAGAAAGCTTGAGTAAGATAGGCAGGAAAAAAAGTCTTGGGGATCTGCAATATCAAATTAAACGCCGTGGATTTCGTGCATTTAATGATGTGCAAATGGTACTCGAATTTAATCCAAACCTCAGCATAGATATATTTTTGAGTAATGTGCTTCAGCAAGAGATTAATACTGTTGCTTTAAGGCCATCCGAATTTAGATTGCTGTGGAATAATGATTACAATCAAGTCACAGAACCAGATAATCGCCCTATTCATTTTGAACAAGAGCAGTTACTTCCTGAAGTTCCGACTGTTCAAAGCAAATTACAAACGATTCCGTATGAGTTGATGTTGTTTGGTCAAAAGAAACGTAAAGGTCAAAAAGTTGAGCGTTTAGATAAAAAGAGGAATAAAGAAGAACGCACGCTACGTTTTTGGCAAGAAACTAGAAGGGTGTTAGAGGAGAAGATAGTTGATGCTAATACGGAGGAAAAGTCTTTAATTGATGCTCAACTACGCTTAATTCACTGGTTAATGCATTTAAAAAAACGAGGGCTTCAATTATCAACTATTGAAAGCTACTTAGGATCGTTTGGCAAAGAATTTATATTTGAGATTTGGCTCAATAAATTAGATTTAAAGCAACAATCCATAGATGACTATGAGGATTTATATCGGCAGCTATTGAAATACAGCAGTGAACGTGATGAAAAAGCAGTTCAACGAGATTCGGTGAAAGGAAAAACCTCTCGTAAGATGCACCAAAGCGCAGAATACCGTTTTGGTCGCCTAAAAGATTTTCATCAATTCTGTATAGAGAATTATGATGCTCCAGGGGTATTGGTGTTACAGAATTCAAGTTTTAAGCATTTACAAATTTGCAATGCACGGCTAGTGAGTCCTTTGCTATTTGGCAAATTATTGGAAAAACTAGAAAATTTAAGTCAAGAGCCAACGGCATCAGAGTGGGTCGATCATCTGAGTTGTTTAAAGCTGATGTATTTACTAAGTTATAGAACTGGACTTCGATTAAATGAAGTTCGTTGTCTTAAAATACAAGATATTATTTGCCCAGAGCTACTTTATAAAGAAAAAGAAAATACAGTTTTTAATAATATCACGCTTCATATCCAAGACAATTCATATCGCCGTCTGAAAACGCGAAGTGCGAATCGTCAAATACCATTGAAAATTGCATTGTCAGAACATGAGTTTTTAGTAGTACAACGTTACATACAACATCGTTATGAGCAATATTTGGTTAATCAGCAGGATGATCTACTTTTTAGTGTGAATCATCGTGTATTAACTGATCAATGTATCAGCAAAATTACAGTAGATTTGTTTAGTCAAATATTAGGTATGCATCATGGCTTTAGTTTTCATACATTACGCCACAGTGCTGCTAACTATCTAGCAATAACTTTGCTCGGTTCAAAAGAAATGATCAAGACCTACACAGATTGTCCTTGGGTAAAAGCAAAAAAGATGAGGGATTTATTGTTTGGTATGAAAGCACGTGCTCAAGAAGAGATTATTCAACATAAATGGCAGGTGCTCGCCTCTTGGATGGGGCATAGCAGTATTGAGCAAACGGCTTCAAATTACCTTCATGTTTTGGATTTATTAGCAGTCGATCGAATTTATAATTCGCCGTGTATCATTTCAAAAAAAGTATTAGAACAGTGTTTTAGTCCAGTGAAGTCAAGTACAGACTACATAAACCTAAATCGTTATACTCAGCAGCAGAAATGGTTTAATTCTTATCAGCAAACACAGCCAGTTACGATGGCTGGCCGACAAGAAAAGAAGTTTAGTATAGAGAAGAGTACTCTGACACCTTTTCAACGTTTGATAAGTTTTAGAGAAGGTCGTTTAAGCGAAGATACCCAAGCTCAAGAATGGATGCAACGATGTCAATGGATGAGCACTAAATGGATGGATCGCCAAAAATTTAATTTAAAAACGAATTATGTTTATAGTAAGAATTTAGAAGAGAGTTGGTTTGATGAACTTTACGAAAAGGCTAAAAAACTGACTCGTCCAGATGAAATAATTCCTCTCCTTGATTTTCATTATAAAGATGATAGGCAGCAAGATGCACTGAAAGAAAAGAACATGGTTAAGGCGCTTAAAATATTATTATTATTTGGAAAACTGCGTAAGAATTTTCTACATTTTCAATGCCGAATGAAAGGTGATGAGCAACAAATTGTTAATTTTATTACTGGTATAGAGCCAATGTTAGGAGATCATCTGTATTTAGAAAAACAAAACTACCCAGTTAATTTGGATGCTCCTGAGCGAACCGTTAAATTTAGTTTTCAAAGAGTTGTCGGCTCTAACAAAAAAAATGTTACTCCGCTGGTTATATTTAATTTAATGTTAAAAATCATGCTAGAAGATGAACTCTGGTTGAAATAGCCTAAGCAAACTGAAAAGGGGAATTGTTTAAAAATCTCTCTGGTTATAAGTAAACTGTCTTTATGAAAAGCATCATACTAACTTTGATTCATAATAAAGGGAATTTAAAAGCTTTAGCATCACAATTTGGTCACTGGATTTTAGACAATAGTGTAAAGATTAGCACTTTGGTAAATCGATGAGCTAAAGTGTTGTAGTCCAAACTCGATCTGACAATTACCCATTTTTTAGTGTGCCCGTCAGGTTAAATTTGAACTGAATTTTTCTCAGCCCAAATTCATTTCCAATCAAGTTATGTTTCAAGTGGCGTGCGAACACTGCACAATTTAATTCACGGTGCCTAAGACAGGTATCAACTTCGGACCAGCCATTCTAGCTTTGCTAATGATTTCCACCAGCTCATCATAAGTCAGTTCAAACTTATCCTCACTATCAAATACATAGACCATATTCTTGCCTTCATGTTCAGGTGGAGTAGGTGGTACAAATCGTTTCGGGATAAGAATTTGTGCGAGTTGTTCGTCAGTTAATTTAAATAAGTGCATGTTTTTATCCTACTCTTGGTAAGTCAGACCATTTGGTTAAATACGAAGGTGATCTAAGGTTTTGATTCATGTGCCATGTGGCTTCTTTATTGTTGGCAATGCCTAGCGTGACGAGATTCTTCCCAAACCGTTCACTGATGGCTTCGATGGCATCTGAAAGCCTTTCTCGCTCTTGCTTATGTGAATAGTCCGTGAATAGATCGGGCACAAACTTGGATTGATCTGTAATTTCGAGCAGCACGATTCCCGCCTTTTTATACTTAAAGCCTTTCTTAAATATCTGATCGATGCCTTTCATCGCGGCCTTGGTGATGAGCAGTAGATCATCCGTATGCTCATGCATTTGAACGACGATGTAAGGCGAGTAGCGCTCTGTCTTATCAAAGCGACTGGTTTGGATATACACGCCGATCATCTTGCAGATTGAGCCATCTTCCCGCATTCGTTTCACGGCTCTGGCCACATAAAGCCGAACCGAAGCTTTAATGTCATCCATTTCATACACTGGGTTGCCATATGAACGGCTGCTGATGATTTGCTTCTTCGCTACAGTATCATCACTAAGGTCAATACAAGAAAGGCCCTGTAGCTCAAGCACCGTCTTTTCCATCACGATACTAAACTGCTTTTTGATTTCTTTAGGATTGGCATTGATCAGATCCAGCACAGATTGAACACCCATAGTATTGAGCTTCTTACAGTTCTGTCTGCCTACGCCCCAAACCTCAGACACATCAACCTGCGCGAGTAGCGTTTCTGTAGAGCATGGGTCCATATGGGCCAGATTACAGACCCCATTGAAGAACTTGTTTTTCTTGGCGAGATGATTGGCAATCTTGGCTTCGGTTTTAGAGCGACCAATTCCAATACAGCAGGGTAGGCCTAACCAACGCCAAGCCTTAGCCCTCATGTCTTGAGCATATACAGTCAGGTCAAATAGATGCTCGTAAGCTGTGAGCTTCAGAAAGCATTCATCAATGGAATAGACCTCTTGATCTCCTGGTGCAACATAGTCCCCAAGCAGCTCCATAAAGCGCTTGGACATTTCGCCATATAAGGAGAAATTACTGGATAGCACCTGAATGTTATGTTGTTTGATCAGCTCTTTAATTTGGAATACAGGAACACCCATCTTGATGCCTAAGTCTTTCGCTTCCTGGCTTCTGGCCACGGCACAGCCGTCATTGTTGCTGAGCACAATGGTTGGGCGATCATTCAAGGCAGGATTAAACACACGCTCACACGAGACGTAGCAATTATTCACGTCGACTAACGCGAATATTTCATTTTCACTTTGCATGGTTATTCTTCTTTTTATGAGCGGTGATAAATACGCTTTAAATTAAAAGTCACCACACCCCAGATTGATATGGTCTGACTATCATCAGGAATGATGTGATTGTAATTCGAATTTTCAGCCTTCAACCAAAGTTCTGGAAGCGGATAATCTTCATCTCCAAATATTTCTTTGATTTCAGACTTGGACATCTTATTGGTGATCATCAGCCGCTTAATGGTCGAGGCATTGTCATCAATCAGGGCAACCACGATATCGTAATGCTTGGCTTCAATACTGCGATCAATAATGATTGGATCATTAATCTCTAGGCCAGCATCGAGCATGGATTCACTGTCTACATAGGCAATAAAAGTAGAAATAGGGTTGTGAATCAGGAACTCATTCAGATCGAGTGCTTTGTCTTGCTCATCCTTGGTGCTGAAGGCCGGACCTGCAGGAATACGCTCTAAAGAGACGGGAATAGATACTTTGGATTTGGGTAGGACAGCAGTAAGCCCTAATTTTTCAACAAGCTCATTTTGAACAGCGATTTGTTCAAGCACGGTGTTGATGGTAGGACTTGGTTTACCCTCTGGACCCATGAGCTCTTGTAAAGATGACCATGCGTCGTCAGAGAAGTAAATAGGCAACTTCTTAGACATGAGATACTCCTACGCTACGAGGCGTGTTTGGAAGTAGAATTTGTTTAAATAGGATATTACTAACAGCGTTTAAAATTCAAATTTAAAAAGTTGTGGATAAACAAGGATGCGTCAGAATAAGACGTTTTGTTTCTGCTCATCGCGTGGAAATGTGACGAATTCATCGGGCATTTGAAAGAAATATTCATGCGCATGTTCATGATCGGCTGTTAGCCAGTCTTTTCTGTACTGTTCTGGAATAACGATGATGGATCGCTTCTCATCCTTCGGTGCATGGAATTGTTTCATAAAAGGGTGATGGTCCGAATTGATGGTCAACATTGAAAAGGAACGTACCTTATTGCCATTAATCACTGCATCATCATAGATCCCTGCAACAGTAAAAGGCTGATCATCTTTACGCTTGATGGTGTACCAGTGTGGCTTGCCATTGATGTATTTCGGCTCATAAAATTCTTGTACTGGGACTAGGCAGAACTTGCTGTACTTCCAAGCATGTCGAAAGCTAGGCTTATCTGCTACAGACTCAGTTCTGGCGTTATAAGTATGACTGCTGAACTTCAATTCTTTCGCCCAGCTCGGTAGTAATCCAAACTTTGCAATATCAAGCTCTAAGTGATCTGAGCCGTTCAGAATGATTGGAGCATGATAGGAAGGGAATACATGATCCTTAAGCTCAAGATCAAACTGGCTTGTATCGACACCTAAGAGTGTCAAATTTCTTTTATTTGGAAATAGGTAATTTGAGCACATAGCCTGATCACATAACTAAAGAATTTATCTGAAATTGTATACGATGCTTTATGGAACACATGGGATTTATGGTGTCAGTTCAAGTAGGCTATATGAAAAAAGTCATGATGGGGCAAGTTACATTTTCAGTTAAAGTATGACTTATGGGATGCAAAACTACGTTGGGCGTGAAGTCATAAAAAAATTAATCAGGATTTTGCATAAATAGTGCGCCGTAAGGCGCATTATTTTTAAGGAAGGTTTGTATTACTCGACAATATATAACTTATGTTTTTTCTTCGGGGGCTCAACTTTAGCTAAAGCATCAAATGTTAATTGATTAAAATCTTCTTCAGAGATTCCAATTTCATCAAGCATTTTATTTTTATCAAAAGATGGTTGTGAGGCTAAAACAGAGATAATTTTGGGCAACATCAAACTCTCATCTCGATGAGTTTCTTCAGGTTCATTAATGTTGTAGCCCAACGAATTGATCTTTATAGAGTTACTACGATTAACCCAATCACTAACTAATCCCAGCTTGTGAGCTTTATAGTTAATAGCCTTCAGGGATGTTCGCCAAATCTTTTTATACTCAATCATATTTTCTAGTGAAAAATAGCGTGGAGCAGTAGAAAGAAATGCATCTGTTGGCATTAAAAATTCAGATGAAAATTGATCCGCTTCAGTTTCGAGAACACGATTATCTTTCTCGACACGAATTTTTTTGTTATGCGTATGCATAACGATATGACCAAGTTCGTGTGCACAATCGAAGCGGGCTCTTTCGGCAGACTTAAATGTATTTAGAAATATGAAAGGGCTACCACTTTCATCATCAAAAAAAGATAGTGCATCAATTTCTCGAATTTCAGTCGGTAATCTAAAGACACGGATTCCCTTTAGCTCACACAACGAAACAATGTTATTAATAGGTTGATTACCTAAAGCCCATAAACCTCTCAACTCTGACGCTAGGTGATCGGCATACTTAGATTCACCCAAAAACTCAGTAATATCTAAATCAGGACGGTGAAAAGTAGGTAACTTTACTTTCTGATTTAAGTACTTGTTAATATTTATTGCTAAAAGAGTATATGCCTCATTAGCTTTTCTATGCTGTGCTTTAATACGAGCAACCGATCTATAGAAGATTTGGTCTGTTTCATGTGGTTGTGTGTCATTACCTGCAAAGAATGACTTGGGTAAATTTAATACACGGCATATATCATCTTGATCATTTTCATTGATTTCTTTATCCACGTCTAAAAGTTGCTTTACCTTAGAGATAGAGCAACTCAATTTTTCTGCGAAATCGGTATTGCTAAGTCCTCGTAATTCTTTAGCAATACGTAAACGATCTTTATTAAACACATTAACCTCAGATTAAACTACAAGCTGAATATCAAAATCATCTGGTTTAATTTCATTAGATGGTTCCAATACTGGCTTAGGATCAGTTTTTACAGGAACTGTATTATCTATTTCAAATGCAATTCTGCAAGTATGGTCACTTGGTAAAATTGAAATTTTTTTCGCTTTTAAGTCCTGTACGAAGCTAGTTGGGTATGCAAATTCAAAAGGAATATTTGGGATATCAATGTCTTTATAGGCTGGATGTGATGCTGAAGGAAAGTATAAAATCCATGTTCTCAATTTTGTCTCATCATCATAAGCAGACTGATTCTCCTTAATATTATTTAATGTCATTAATCCTTTTTCACAGTGTGCTGATACAACTTGATCAGCTAACCCCAATGCAATATTCCCGCTCATAAAGATAATTTGTATTTTCTTTACTGTATTCTCAATTCTTGGCTGGCTGTCATTGTGGAATATCCAAGCAGGATCAGATTGTCGAAGCAGTAAAGCAATCTGTTCTCCAATTTTTCCCCATCGTGCAATAAAGCGTGCACGGTTATAGTGAGTATTTGTTCTATAGTCAGCATCACCGATCATAATTGCGTTTCTGACTAACTCGAGATCAGGTAATCCTAACTGTTTAGCTTTTTTGATAGCATTTTCACCTTTGAAAAAATCACATGGCGTGGGTTCAGAAGGTTGGATTGATTCTTCATCAAGGAGATTTAAATTCATCTTAAAAGTTATCCTAAAGTAGCGAATGTCTTTTTTATAACATCTTTTGATGTTTTAAAAAAGACATTTTTATAAATGTGTGCTATCTTCACTTACAACTTGATAATAAGAATTTTGGAGAAGAGACGTTGAGTAACTTATTCATTAATCATAAAAATTGTCCTGAATGCGGTGGCCGTATCAAAGGCTATTATTACTACTGTGGGCAGTGTGGTAGTCAAAATGTTGTAAACTGGAAGCACACGGGGATATTTTTGTTGATTGCTGGAAAGATTTTTCTGGTTGCTATGCTTTTTTTGCTAAAAAATTTTGTTCAAATCCATTTTTTTCACAAGTTTCATTGTGCTAATTTTTTAAATAATTCATAGAGGTTGATAGTAAAATGAAAGTTAAAGATTTAATTAAATAATTAGAAGAGTTTGATCTGGAATTAGATGTTTTAATTGCTAATGAAGAGAACAAAATCATTGGCATAAAAACCCTAGCCCGATTCTTTGAAATAAGCTATGTTTCTTTTGTTCATCCAGAGACACAAAGAAATGATATGGAAAGAAATGTTGAATTTACCTTTTTAGGAATGTCGACTAAAGACTCTAGAGTTATTGTTTTTATTGACGTTGTTCCATAATTTTCAAGTAGTCAAAATGAGTATACAATATTCATGTGATGCAAGAAGATACAACTGGATAGGATGGGCCCATAAGTATTTGAAGCTGCCTCGTGTATGATCATGGGGACTGTCCAAACAAACGGCTTTTGAGAGTGCTGCCTGATACGAAAAATAATATCCAAGAGATGCTAGCGGTAAATTTAGTGTAAAATTTAATGCTAGCCATCATTAAAACTTATTTAAAAATATGAAGTTATATCGCACAGATTGGAATATGTTTCCTAAAACGGTTATTGACCGTGGTCTTGGAGATGCAACCTCTCATTACATGTATGAAGCTGCTAAAGCAGGGGATGTTGAAAGTGCGTATATTTTAGCTAAAGATTTAGTTTCGGATGAGGCGATTGCTGAACTAGAAAGAATTATCGATGGTCGGGAAACTATTATAGTACCTGTACATGCTGAGGAAGCAGTCGGTCGTAATATGATTCCTTTAGCTACTTCAGCAGTTATAGCAAAGAAACTTGGGCTTGAAGTTGATACGAATATAGTTCAAGCTATAAAAGTATCAAGAACTGGCGGTGATGGGTGGCATAGATTAGCCAACCCACCAGCATTTGATGGGACAATAAACAATGATAAATGTGTTATTATTGTTGATGATACCCAGACCCAAGGTGGTACTTTTGCAGCATTAAAAGGTCATATTGAAACAACTGGGACGAATAAAGTTATTGGAGCATATGCACTGACGGGTAAACAATACTCATCACAATTAGCTCTAAGTAAAGAAACTCTTCAGCAATTGAGGGATGTATATGGTAATCTTGAAGCATGGTGGAAATCGATTTACGGGTACGATTTCGAAAGGCTCACAGAGTGGGAAGCAAAGTATATCCTCAACTCTCGTAAAACAGCTGACGAAGTCCGAGATAGAATCATTGCGTCAAAACAAACGTGATGCTTATGCACTTATGATGAAAATGAATTAATTATTATTTAATTAAGTTAAAAGACTGCTATATAGCGGTCTTTTTTGTTTTTGAGCTCTACAAATTTTAATGAGTACATATAGTTACTTTTATAAAAATGATAATAAAGGGTAGAGGAGGTCATCTAAGAATTTAAAGCACAAGACTTATTTAACATTGATGACAGAAAAAGTGAGTTGTTGGGAACTTAAAGAAGAGGTGGTACTTATAATGGTTACTAAAATACAAATACTTAAAATATTAAATATATAAAACAATATATTACAAATATATATGATGCGTAGTGTACGCATCATATATAAAGCTTTCTATTTTGATATAATTGATCCAATCAACCCCTTATTAGGTTTCATTTAAATTCCATGAGTCTTACTGAAATTAAAGTTCGCCAAGCTCATTGCAAGGAAAAAACTTGTTTTTTATCCGATGAAGATGGACTTAGCCTGAAGATTGAGCCGACTGGAAGAAAATCTTGGTGCTATCGCTATACAGATCCACAAACAAAAAAACGTCGCCGCATTCAGTTGGGGCTTTATCCTGATTTATCGCTGAAAAAGGCACGACAAGTCAAAGATGACTTTAAAGACAATAATTATTGTTTTGAGCATGATACTGTCTCTAATGTCATCACCTTTCGTAAGGTAGGGGAGGAGTGGCTGCAGTTCAAACTGAAAAATGCATTTAATGATTCACCCCGCTGCGGTGTACTACAGTTAGCAGAAAGATGTTTACAGCAAGATATTTATCCAGACCTTCAGGATTTACCTTTTCAAAACATCAAGCGTTATGACCTGGTTTCAGTAATCAAAAAAATAGAGGGACGCCAAGTAAAAGAACCTGTCAAGAAAGCTTGTAGTTATTTGAACCAAATTTATGACTACGCTGTAGCGATGGGTTATTGTGAATTCAACATCGCGCATGGTTTAAATAAAATCGCCATTAACAGTAAAATCAAGAAGAATTATCCGTATTTGAAAGCGGAGGATATATCAGATTTTAAGAAAAATTTATTAAAATTGGATGCCCATCCGATTATTAAAAAAGCACTGCTGTTCAAATTACATACTGGCGTGCGAGGGGCTGAATTGTTATTGGCTGAGCCTCATCATTTTGATTTAAATGAAAAAATCTGGAAAATACCTGCCTTGCATATTAAACAGTTTCGACGAAAAGTCATATTAGGCCATGAGATTCCCGACTTCTTAGTTCCACTTTCAGATCAGGCTTTAGATATTTTAAAAGACGTCATGCAATGGTCATACGGTGAAAAGTACATTTTTGCTAGCCCACGGAAACATAATCAACCGATTCATTTTAATACATTAAATATGGCTATACGTAAGATGGGCTATGGAAAACATCAATTATCCTCTCATGGACTACGTTCCACTTTTAGTACCATTTTGAATGACTCAGGTTTGTTCCAGGATAACTGGATTGAGGCACAACTTTCACATATTGATAAGAACCGTACCCGTGCCAGCTATAATCACGCTGACTATTTAGCCCAGCGGACTGAAATGATGCAGTGGTGGGGTGATTATTTAAGTACTGCTAAGTGAAAATCGTACTTTTATACATAGACTTAAAACATTATGGGGTTTCAAATGGATAGTAAACAATATACTTGCCGTGTTACATGGTCAGCAGAAGATAATGAGTATGTTGGGTTGTGTGCTGAGTTTCCATCATTGTCTTGGCTTGATGCGGATCAGTCTAAAGCATTCTCAGGAATAGAGGAGCTCGTTGCTGATGTTGTCGCTGATATGATTAGCAATAATGAAAAAGTTCCTACACCACTCTCCGGGAAAATATAGTAGGCAGTTTGTTGTCCTTGTTCTCAGTGGTTCAACAAAAACTAGCCCTCGAAGCCGCAGAACGTGGCGTGGACATAAATTGTTTAGTATCAGTAAAAAGAGCGATGTAATTTTAGTACGAGTGAGTGATAGAGCAGGAACTTATGCTTCATATATTCAGTAAATGGTATGTTTTTGAATTAATAGGTATTTTTAAATAAAGCTTTCTTTGATTTAGTGCTTTTTATTTAATAAATTAATTTTAAAAACAACTTAGGCTAATTGATAAACACTATCTGGAAAGATTAAAAGAAAATATTTTTTAATTTCTGCTAATTCATTTAAGGCAGGTTCCCTTTCAAGCAGTTGAAATGTCCAAATAAGTACAGCCTGATGATTATCATAGCAAGTATTTACTCCAAGAAAATTAGCCATTCCATAACTTCTATTGATGTTCATTTCTTTAATTAATTGATTTCCTAAGTCACGAGCTTGCTGGCTGATCAATAACTCATTTGTTAACACGGCGGTCATCTCCACAAAATAATCTAGTGCAGGTTCAATCCTTATACTTAAAAAGTTATAATTTAGTTGAAATGGATAAAATATACTTTCTATAAGTTTTAATAACCTGCTGTAGGTTAATTTTAGCAAAGTATTACTCAGGCAACAACTTTAAATAACCCGCAGCAAGTTATTTTTTGTAAATTAATTTAAATATGATTACTTGTAAGTTATCTAGCCTCATGGGCGATAGAAAAATTTTAAAATTAAGTGAAGTGGTGCATGCAACAGGTATCAATCGCAATACGCTCACAAGTATGTATTATGACCGTGCTGTACGTATTGAATTACCAGTCGCCGATAAGT
Organism: Acinetobacter sp. BSP-28; assembly: GCF_044130285.1. NCBI lineage: Bacteria > Pseudomonadati > Pseudomonadota > Gammaproteobacteria > Moraxellales > Moraxellaceae > Acinetobacter > Acinetobacter sp. BSP-28. The sequence goes on along the minus strand of NZ_JBIQOB010000017.1, from coordinate 38,279 downwards.
TGTGTAAGTACTTTAACTGTACGATGAATGATTTGTTTGAGTTTAAGGAAGAAGTTGAAGAAAAGGATTAACTAATACTTCGTTTGATAAGTTTTCCCTACAGGTCTAATACTGAATTTTATAAAGCTTCATCGAAAACATATATTTACTTTATTATTTATATAAAGGAATCAATCGAATGATAGAGGTATTTTTCTTATAACTTAGTTAAGAAGAGGGGCTAATGACCCACAATAGCGGTAACTATTGTGGGTTTGTTCCATGTAATGCAAATTGCCGTACAAGGAATTTAAAATGACTTCACTCCTCATCTTACGTTGCCCTTGTACTTATTGCAAGATTTTGAGTCTTTTTACAGGATTTTTCATTACACCATTTAAATTACTTCTTTTTATCATGTCGATAATGTTGGGTGCCAAGGCCTGTCGCCATAACATTTGAAATTGAAAGTTCTATAGATGTTCGCAATCCATCGAATAATTGAACCTCATTTGATGCACGAAGATAGTCCAATATATTTTCGCTCAAGGACTCTATGATTGCTTTGGGATTTCTAATTCTAAATTGATCACTTTCAGCCAATTTAATGAGATGTGACAGGTCTGGAAATGCTTTACTACCCGCCAGTTTGAGTGCCATTTTATGATCAATGGATTCATAAATGAGTGTATGCGTAATATCGAAAGGTGGCGAAACAAAAATGTTCTTCATATCTGAGGAATATTGCAGAGCAAAGTTTGATATACGCTGAATTATCAGGAGACTTTCCCTTGGGAGATTCTAGGCAGCCAACTTATAAAAGTCTTCGGCCATTTGATTTGGTGTCTTAAAACCCAAACCCTTTTGAATTCTTCGATGATTATAAAATAACTCAATGTATTTTATAATATCTGCTTTGGCTTCTTCTCTGGTTTGATAGTTGTAATGATGCACTAACTCATTTTTCAGTATTCCCCAAAAGCTTTCAATCGGTGCATTATCGTAACAGTCTCCGCGCTTGCTCATTGAACCTTGAAAACCATATTGCTCAAGTATATTTCGATATTCATGGCTGCAATATTGACTTCCTCTGTCTGAATGCACAATCAGTTCTTTGGTTGGTTTTTGATTGTGAATAGCCATATTTAGCGCATTACAAACAAGCTGTGCTGTCATGCGCTCATTTAAGCTATAGCCAACCACTTGCTTCGTGTAAAGGTCTTTTACCGCTGCTAAATACAGCCATCCTTCAACAGTCCATATGTACGTAATATCACTTGACCATGCTTGATTTGGTCTAGTCATTGAGAATTGTTTCTCCAGCAGGTTTTCATAGATCGCTCGATTATGGTCACTATTCGTAGTCCTTTTAAAACGCTTGTGTCGCTTACAATACAGGTGGTTCAGCGCTTTTATCTGACGTACAGCGTACATACTCATTTTTATACCCTGAGCTTGTAAGTATTTGGTTAATCGAATATAACCATAGCTCTGCCTTGTCTCCTCATGGGCTATTTTCACCAATATCGTCTGTTGATTTCGTTGAATCGTTCTTTTGCTCACGCCTCTCTTGAGCCAATCATAAAAACATGAAACTGAAACATGAAGTAATCGAGCCATTAAGGTAATTGGAAAAGAATATCTTTTTTGTTTCATATAGGCGTACCTTACTGACTTTCTTTGCCAAAGTACGCTGCTGCCTTTTTTAAAAATTCACGTTCCATTTCAGCTATTTTGAGCTGTTGTTTGAGTTTTTTATTTTCTTCGAGTAGAGCGTTTAGATCAGGTGAATACTGTTTTGTACCTGCTAAAGTTCCAGCCTTTGCTTTGGTATTCCAATTTGAAAGAGTTTGCATTGAAATGCTAAGTTGTCTAGCTGTTTCCGAGACATTGCCTTGATTGGCTTCAATTAATTTGATGGCTTCAGCTTTAAATTCTGTGGTGTAAGTCTTGTGTTTCTTGCTCATGGTAAACTCCTGATAAGTGTGTTTAGTTTACCAAGTTAAAACCTCCTGTTTTTTCAGCACACATCAGGTACAAGTTAGAGTGAAAAATAGGCTTAAGCAGCACAATATAACTGATGCAGGGTTTGCATAATCGTCAGGATTCTGGGGTCAGATACTTGATAGAAAATCTGTTTACCTTCACGACGAGTGCTGACCATATTATTTTTACGCAGTACAGTCAGTTGTTGGGACAGTGTTGGTTGATGAATATCAGTGCTTTCCTCAATTTTCTGTACATTGAGTTCGCCTTCTACCAAGACACATAAAATTTTTAGGCGGTCAGGATTTGATAAGACTTTTAAGTAGTTTGTGACTATATCGACTTCCGAAAAATCAATTTTAGCCTGATTAGTTCCAGTATTCATTACGATCTCCTTCAGTCCTGCATAGTTAAAAATCATTTATGAAAGAATATCACAGAGTGCTTGATTAATATTATATATTATATATTATATATAAATATATTGTAAAGTTAAGTAGACTCGCTATGCATGATTTCCTGATTGCTTTTCTCGGCGGTTTGATGCTCGGTGTATCGGTCGTTGGTTACCTGTATGTGCATGGTCGTATCGCAGGCATCAGTGGCTTAATCGGACAGGTGCTGAATCCTAAAATGATGTTTAAAACATCTGCGATTTGGTTCATGGCGGGTTTAATCACTGTGCCATTTATCTATGGACTGTTTGTTCAGCCAGAAATTGAATTGAATGCGAGTCCGCTGATGCTGGTGGTTGCGGGTCTCTTGGTCGGCTTTGGTACCCGCTTAGGTTCAGGCTGTACCAGCGGTCATGGCATTTGCGGGATGAGTCGTTTGTCTAAACGTTCCATCGTGGCCACCATGAGTTTCATGTTTGCTGGTTTTGTCACTGTTTATATTGTTCGTCACGTGACTGGAGCATTTTAAAATGAAAAATATTTTAGCTTTTATTTTTGGTGCTCTTTTTTCTGTCGGACTGATGGTTTCAGGCATGTCCAATCCGGAAAAAGTGCTGGATTTCCTGGATCTGTTTGGTGACTGGGATGCAAGTCTGGCCTTTGTGATGATGGGTGCAATTGCCGTGGCATTTATTCCCTTTCAAAAAGCCATGCGTTCTGCAGCACCGAAAACCGTATTTAACGAACCTATTGTATTGCCCACCAGTCAAAAACTTGATCCACGCTTAATCATTGGCAGCCTGTTGTTTGGTATCGGCTGGGGGATTGCTGGGGTATGTCCAGCACCAAGTTTCACCTTGATTGGCCTGGGGCATTACCAGGTCTTCTATTTTATTATCGCGATGTTGATTGGCGTATTGCTGCACCGTAAATGGGCTGGAGAATAACGATGGCAAAACACCCACTGGTACAGGATTTTTTTGACGAGGCGACCAATACCTTCAGTTACGTGGTATCCGATCCAATAACAAAGCGCTGTGCCATCATTGACAGTGTGCTGGATTATGATGCGGCATCTGCAACCACTTCAACCACACAGGCAGATCGTATCATTGCCTATGTCAAAGCACAGACTTTAGACGTGGAATGGATTTTGGAAACCCATGTTCATGCAGATCACTTGACTGCAGCCCAGTATTTGAAACAGGAACTGGGCGGAAAAATTGCAATCAGCCAGAAAATCGCTGTGGTGCAGCAGACCTTTGCTGCAATTTATAATCTGGATCTCAAGCAGGTGAATGCTAGTCAGCCATTTGATCATTTATTTGAAGATGGTGAGCATTTCAAAATCGGTGAGCTGGATGTCTATAACATAGCAACACCGGGGCATACGCCTGCTTGCTTGAGCTATGTGGTTGAAGATGCCGTCTTTGTCGGCGACACGCTGTTTATGCCGGACTATGGTACGGCACGTTGTGATTTTCCAAAGGGCAGTGCAGAAACGCTTTTTGATTCGGTACACAGCCTGTATCAGCTACCAGAAGATACTCGGGTCTTCTTGTGTCATGACTATCTGCCTGAGTCACGTCATGCGTATCAGTGTGAAACCACTGTTCAGATGCAGAAACAGCATAATATTCATGTGCATAGCGGGATCAGTAAAGCCGATTTTGTCGCAATGCGTCAGCAGCGTGATGCGGGACTGAGTATGCCGAAGCTGATCCTGCCTTCCATTCAGATCAATATGAAAGGTGGACAGTTTCCAACGCCAGAAGAGAATGGGGTTTCTTATTTAAAACTTCCGCTCAATTACTTCAAATAGACATGTTTCAAGATTAAACAAAAAGTTTGGTCTTTTGTTTAATTGCATTAGCAAAGAGAGGAACAGTGGCTATGTGGGTGTTAATACTGGAAGGGTTGGCCATCGGTGGCTTGCTGGGTTTAACCGGTGCTGGTGGCGGTATCCTGGCTGTACCGGCACTGATGGCGAGTCAGGGCTGGACCGTGGCACAGGCTGCGCCTGTGGGCTTGCTGGCAGTGACTCTGTCTGCCTTGGTCGGAACGTTCGAGGGTTTATTCAAGCGTATTGTACGTTATCGCGCTGCGCTCTGGATCGCCCTGATCAGTATTCCTTCAGCACGCTATGGCGTAAATCTGGCTGGTATTGTTTCTCCGGTCTGGCTGACGATGGCTTTCAGTCTAGTCATGTTGATTGTGGCTTACCGGATCTTCTTTAACAAAGTTAATGACCATGAGAATCCACCGTGTAAGGTCAATCAAACGACCGGTCGCCTGATCTGGAATGTGAAAACGGCCTCGTTCCTCGCCGGTATTGGCGTAGTGGCGGGTTTGCTGACTGGCTTGCTCGGGGTGGGCGGCGGTTTTGTGATTGTTCCAGCGCTGCGTAAATTCACCGACCTCGATATGCGCAGTATCGTCGCGACTTCCCTGATGATTATTTTCCTGATTGGCGGTGTCAGTATTACTGCACACGTGCTGGATGGTTTTCAATATCCTGTTTCGGTCACACTGACTTTTGTTCTGGCTTGTATTGTGGGAATGTTGATTGGACGCAGTCTGATGCACCGGATTGAAAGTAACCGGGTACAGAAAATTTTTGCCACGACTGTGATTGGGGTAGCTGTGTATTTAATCTATTCAGCACTCATGGGCTAGTCCCGTGAAGTGCTCTCCGGACGGAGATAGAAAGTCTGCTTCTGGATGACAGATGAATAGCCTGTTTTTCTGTCATTTGAATGAATATCCAACCGGTGTAGAGTCTAAAATGAATTTAGCAAATGGGCTGTTTGCAATAGTGTGATCGTTGTAACAGTGCTGGAATGAGAGTTTATAACAAAGTGCTTTTAAGTTGCTGATCTGGCATTTATAACAGATGAGGCTGATTTTGATGAGTGAGGAAGAGTAGAAATGATGAAAACGGCAGAGCAATTGATCCGGAATGCGAAAAGCCGGATTCAGGAAGTGAGTGTAGATGACTTACTTGAAGCCATGAAAAATCATAAAACCATTCTAATTGATGTTCGGGAACCAGATGAATTTCAGGCGGCAGCGATAGACCGTGCGGTGAACTATCCTCGTGGTGTTTTAGAAATGAGGATTCACCAGCATCCTTTGGCGAGCCATCATTGCGATACCCTACAGGCACTGGAACATCTTAAAGATCAGCCGATCTATTTGATCTGTGGTACAGGCGGCCGTTCGGCACTGGCTACAGATACTTTGCAGAATATGGGTTTTACTCAGGTTAAATCCGTTCAAGGGGGATTTCAAGCATGGCTAGAGCAGGGCTATCCGGTACAAAAATAATCTATTGAATAAGCAAAACCTTATTGTTGATTGTTTAGTTTGAGAGAAAGTCATGAAATACAAAGAATTAACCCAGAATATTTCAGGTAATTTAAGAACGCTCAGTCAGGATTCACCTGATTTAATGAAAAGTTTCAATCAATTATCCCAGATCGCAATGCATGATGGTGTGATTGATCCCAAAACCAAGGAATTGATTGCATTGGCGATTGGTGTGGCTGCACGTTGTGATGGTTGTATCGGTTTTCATGTCAGAACCCTGGTCAAAATGGGCATGACCCTGCAGGAGCTGGAGGAAGTTCTGGGTGTTGCGGTGTATATGGGCGGTGGACCTTCATTGATGTATGCCGCAAATGCCCTGGAAGCATTTAAAGAGTTTTCCAACTGATTGGATAGTGGCGTAAATGGAGGGATGAAATGAGTCAGCACTGGAATGAATTGTATACCCAGACGCAGGACCTATACGGCACAGCAGCAAACCTGTTTATCCAGGAAATTGCGCGGAAAATCCGGATTGAAGGTAAAACACTGGCAATTGCTGAAGGAGAAGGAAGGAATATCCTGTACCTGGCTGAGCAGGCAAGACAGGATAATTATCCTTTTTCGGCAGAAGTTTGGGATTATTCCGATGTTGCTTTGAAGCATCTGTCCAGCAAAGCCGAAGCCACAGGGATAAATCTTGAACTCCGACATGTTGATTTAACAGCAGCTAAATGGCCATCCGAGCGTTATCAAAACGTGATTTGTGTATTTGGTCATTTCGATACAGAAACGCAAACAAAGGTTTTAGAAGGCATAAGAAAATCTTTGCTAAACGGTGGATGGTTTATCGGTGAGCTGTATTCAAAGGAGCAGATCAACTATAAAACTGGTGGCCCTAAAAATATCGAATATTTATACGATCCGTGGGATATTTTGCAGGTTTTCAAGCAGGATCATATCCATCATTTTTATGTTGGAGAGCAAGAAAGACAGGAGGGAAAATTACATTGCGGTAAATGTCATGTTATTCAATTTGCAATACAAGTGATGAAGTAAAAACAAGTGAATTATTAAATGTGATGCAAATATTCAGCATTGCAGTACTTTAAAAAGAGGTTTTATTATGTCAAATCGGTTCAAAAATAAAGTTGCCCTAGTTACTGGTGCGGGTTCTGGAATTGGGAAAAGCACAGCTATGCTTTTAGCGAAGCAGGGTGCAAGTGTTGTAGTATCGGATATTAACTTTGAAGCAGCACAAAAAGTTGCTGAGGAAATTGTATCTTTAGGCGGTAAAGCGGCTGCGAATAAAGCCAATACGGCTGAACCTGAAGACATGAAAGCAGCAGTTGAATTTTCAGTCAGCACCTATGGTGCGCTTCATTTAGCTTTTAACAACGCTGGAATATTGGGTGACGTTCAGCCAATTGCAGATTTAAGTATTGAAGCTTGGCGTCGTGTGATTGATATTAATTTGAATGCGGTCTTTTATGGCTTACATTATCAAATCCCTGCAATATTGGCAGCCGGCGGTGGTGCAATTGTGAATACAGCATCAATTTTAGGTTTAGTTGGGACTGAAAATATTTCTGGTTATGTTGCAGCTAAGCATGGTGTAACCGGGCTTACTAAAACGGCTTCGCTAGAATATGCTAAAAAGGGTATTCGTATTAATTCAGTACATCCTGGTTATATTAAAACACCTTTAATTGGTGAGTTTGATGAAGCTGAACTGACAAAATTGCATCCAGTTGGTCGTTTAGGAAATCCGGAAGAAGTTGCTCAGGTCGTTGCTTTCTTACTTTCTGATGATGCATCTTTTGTAACGGGCAGCCAGTATGTAGTAGATGGTTCATATACTTCACAATAGTTAATTTTAGGAAAGGCCTTCACCTAATTGAGAAGGTTTTTCCTTTTAGAGTTTATATATAAGTATATGTTTTACAAATAAAAAACCTTATGGAATTCATCAGGTGTTTATATGAAATATCGTGTCAACTTATTTTAAGCCTAGGCAATTTAATTTTTTGATTAAATAGCAGTTAGTAAGATGTATTTTATTAGCTAAAGTTCCCACTAACTTTTAATGGAAACTTTAACTATGGTTTTAGATTTTATTCATAGGCGAGTTAAAGTAAACTGTTAATAAAATTATCAGGATCAATTTCATCCGTCACAATAACATGTACGCCAATATTTTTGAGTTTTTCTCGCAATCTGTCACCCATCCCTGTGGTTACGAACATGTCCATAGGTAACAGTTTTTCTAGTACCTCACCCGACTGAGAAAATGATGCTTCTTTCTCCACCTCAATGAGCTGTTTGTCCATAACTTTCCCATCTTTGAGCTCATATTTCCAGAATTTTCGGCATTTCCCAGCATGCGGAGTAATATGACGTCGGTTCTGTGATGTAATTACAATTACCATAAAGATTTCTCCAAACCAAACCGATACTACTGCTCTTTATAGGTATGTATCGGTTCATGATGATTCATAAGTTAAGCTTGTAGTGACAAAAACTATTCAAAAACATAGCTAATACTATTCAAGCAAGATTTTCCAAAACAAACTGAGGTGACTTGATAAAGAGTTTCAACAAAGCTTGGGCTGAGCTTGAGGGATGACGAACTCCACGTTCCCAACTTTCTAAGGTACGGGCGGAAATACACAGTTTTGATGCTAGTTCTGTCTGTGAAATATTGAGAGCTTGCCGGATCCTTACAATTTGTTGTGCTAAATCCAGACAACAGTTGCTATTAAAATCACTTTTTGGGAGATGTGCCTGATCATGCTGAAGTAGATTCATCATTGTCTCCTCCTTATCGATATACTAGAAAGCTGTAATAACACTTTGAAAAATCCAAAGGTCATTGAGACTGTGACAGCCGGATTTCAAATAAATTTGAATACAGATAAATTAAAAGCCATATTCATTATTACGGATAGGATCACTGTGACTGAAGATGCTAATTGTGAGCTGCTCACATGTTTTGGATAGATGAATATTTTCAGCCATATCGGAAACTGCGGCAGACTGCTCAGCGATACCACATCTGCTGATTTAGTGGATGAGTGTTAAAGGAGGAGCACGACCCTGAGGAATAAGGAACCACGGATGAGGTAGAGACAGCGTATATGGGACAAATGTACTGAAGAACTGCAGTAAGGTCTGAGTTCTGATCAGTACTAGTCTGAGTTTGGTATCGAGTAGCGGTAGGGTATAGCTGTGCACCAGGCAAAACTGGCAGTCATGACCGGTATGTGCATCATCCCGCTCTTGATGTTCATGTCGATTCTGCACATGTGTGAAGACATGTGCATTATTTTGGTCTGCTCCGCTGGCTTGATTGCTATGCGGATGTGATGTTGCGAAGCTGTGGTGTGGATGAACGTTAGTAACTTCTAGATGTAATGCTGCGGCAATAGTTTTACATACCGAAAAAACACTGTGTTTTTCTGGTAATAAAGGCTGCAGGAACACAGCGATCTGTAACAAGATTGCTGATAACCCCAGCAATCTTCCCAACATCATGAGCACTTCACTACACTTTTATGGACATTACATAGGTTATAATATAACAAAATATAAAATTTATAATTGAAAAATAGACGATAAAATCGATTTTAATCTGCTACTAAACATAATTTTATTTTTTCTTTATGGAATAGGAAGCGTAAGATCATTCTGAAACGAATAAAGTCTTATTAAAGTTGGACTGCATTGTAGGTTTGGTTATTAAAAAGTCATTGTATTTTCTATGAGGATAGATTTGAAGTTTAACCCAAGATTGGCTTATATTTATTTTACTACTTATTTTTATTTTAAATCCTTATAAATATAAGTCGCGGATAACAACTGTTCTAATAGAGGAAAATCATGTTTAATATTCTGATGTATCTACCTTGGGGCAAGGTGCCTGAAATCACTTGTCAGGAATTATTACAGAAACAGGAAATTGTACAGATTGTTGATGTCCGAAGTGCTCAAGAGTTTAAACACAGTCATATAAAAGGTGCTGTTAATTTACCTATTACACAGTTGAATGAATCTACAATACAGTCATTGGGGCTCAATCTGGATCAGCCCGTGGTGACCATTTGTTTATCGGCGCACCGGAGCATTCCAGCGACACGCAGATTGGCCAAGATGGGATATTCAGTCACACAGTTAAAAGGTGGTATGAAATCTTGGTGGAAAAATGGCCTGCCTTGTATCAAAAACTAAGTTTTAAATATGCTCTGTGAGCTTCTAAATTTTAAAAAGGAGTAAGACTATGTCGACTCAACCAAATGTAAAAGATTTTTTTGATCCTAAAACAAATACATTCAGTTATGTAGTTTCAGATCCAGGTACAAAACAATGTGCGATTATCGACAGTGTTCTCGATTATGACTCTGCTTCAGCAGTGACATCTACCACGCATGCCGATCAAATCATCGCGTATGTCAAAGAGCAGGGCTTACTGGTTGAGTGGATTTTGGAAACGCATGTACATGCAGATCATTTAACAGCAGCACAGTATTTAAAACAGCAGCTCGGTGGAAAAACAGCGATGAGCAAACGGATTTCATTGGTACAGGAAACCTTTAGCTCAATCTATAACATTGATATCAAACAGTTCAATGCTTTCCAGACATTTGATCATGTATTCCAGGATCATGAAAAATTTCATATTGGCAACTTACAAGCCTATAATATTCCTACCCCTGGACATACACCTGCATGCTTGAGTTATGTGATTGGAGATGCTGTTTTTGTAGGTGATACCTTGTTTATGCCTGATTATGGAACGGCACGATGTGATTTTCCGAAGGGCAATGCTGAAACTTTATTTGATTCTGTGCAGACCCTCTATCAGTTGCCTGAAGAAACTCGTGTTTTCCTGTGTCATGACTATTTACCGGAATCACGTCATGACTATATCTGTGAAACCGATATCAAAACTCAGAAAAAGTCTAATATTCATATTCATACTGGTACAGAAAAAGCGGAGTTTGTTGCAATGCGTCAAAAACGTGATGCAACCTTAAGAATGCCTGAACTGATTTTGCCATCCATTCAGATTAATATGAATGCAGGACGTTTTCCTCAGCCAGAAAAAAATGGCGTATCTTACTTAAAATTGCCTCTCAATTATTTCAAGTAAGCAAAGTATTCTTCTGAACACTTTTTGTACAATACATAACTTTCTCCTGCATCAATCGTAAGAGAAAGTTTTTTAAATTTTAAGCATTTAATTTAATTGACTTTTTATTTATTTATTTTGCTTTTCAAAACTAAGTATATATTATATATTTGTAGAATGAAAAGTTGAGTAAATACGTAGGAATTTATCTTTAAATTTCATGTTTTTATTCAGCGTATCCCTCTTATTCGATGCCAGTCGAGAGAAAACTTGCTGAAGCGAAGTGGAATCTTTATTGCATTTGCAGCCATACTTTTGCAAATTGCAGTATATTTACAGCCTCTGCTGCCGGAAAAATTTCACATTGCTCCGGTCTGTATGTCGATTACCCACAATCTTCTTTCGCCTGTCGATCATCATCATGTCCACTCAGTTCATCATGAGCTGCTCAAGGATTTGATTCCTCAACATTCCCACGATCACAATAAACATAACCATCAATGCCAATATTGTACGGTTTATGGTGATTTGGTACTGCCATTTAAGCTGGGGATTGATGAAGTTCTGGACCGGATTCAGGTTCGACTTAATTTCTATCAGCCTGTCTTCCGGCATGTCTATTTCAGCTTACAGAAGTTGTATTTGCTGCCGCAGGGCAGGGCGCCTCCTTTGGCTCTTTAGGACATGATTGGTCACGTCAAACAGTTGTTTTGTTTGCACTACACAACATCTTAAAGAGTTTTAATCATGAGAATTCAGTTTTCGCTGTTCGCTAACAGTGTAATGGTTTCGTTCGCCCTCAAAAAAGTCTATAGCGTATCTGGTATACGGGTTTCATCCCTATACCAGAAGATCGATGTCTGGCAAGGGGTGTCAGTTTCACTGCATCAATCGGTGCTGTTGATGTCCTCCCTGTATTCAATTGATCAGCAGGAGGCAGCATGAATTTAGGGCTAACCGCGCTGGAACTGGCACGTATCCAGTTTGCATTTACCGTATCATTTCATATTATTTTCCCGGCAATTTCTATTGGTTTAGCCAGTTTTCTGGCCGTTCTGGAATGGCGTTGGCTTAAAACTAACGATCCAGTATACCGGGACTTATTTAAGTTCTGGATCAAAGTCTTTGCACTGTCCTTTGGTATGGGCGTGGTCTCTGGCGTGGTGATGAGCTATCAGTTTGGTACCAACTGGAGTGAGTTTTCACGGATTTCCGGCAGTGTCACAGGACCATTACTCGCTTATGAGGTTTTAAGTGCGTTTTTCCTTGAAGCCGGTTTTCTGGGGATTATGTTATTTGGTTGGGGCCGAGTGGGACCGAAAACCCATTTTTTCGCAACGCTGATGGTGGCTATAGGCACCTGTATTTCAATGTTCTGGATTCTGTCCTCGAATAGCTGGATGCAAACCCCTCAGGGCTTCACCATTGAAAATGGCATTATTGTCCCGCAAGACTGGTTTGCCATTGTCTTTAATCCATCTTTCCCTTATCGATTGGCACATATGGCAATGGCTTCCTTTCTGGTCTCTGCTTTGCTAGTAGCTTCCACAGCCGCATTTCATTTATTAAAAGGCCGTCGTGATGCCTTGGTGAAAAAATCATTTTCCATGGCCATGTGGATGATTCTGGCATTGGCACCTCTACAAATGTTTGTCGGAGATATGCATGGCTTGAATACCCTGGAACACCAACCAGCCAAACTGGCAGCTATGGAAGGACACTGGGAAACCAATAAAGATCATGGCATGCCACTGTATTTATTTGGTATTCCAGATATGGAAGCAGAAGAAACCAAGTATGCGATCGGAATTCCGAATCTGGGCAGTCTGATCATGACACATACCTTAGATGGTGAAGTCAAAGGCTTAAAGGAATTTGCACCTGAAGACCGTCCAAACTCGCTGGTCATATTCTGGAGTTTCCGGATTATGGTCGGACTGGGTGTACTGATGATTTTAATGGCAGTTCTAGGTGCATGGCTAAGAAAAACTGACAAGTTCTATGACTCGGTATGGTTGCATAGATTTGCTCTATATATGGGACCTTCAGGATTTATCGCTTTGCTTGCAGGTTGGTTTACTACTGAAGTCGGTCGTCAACCCTGGGTGGTTTATGGCATTTTACGGACCAAAGATACGCTTTCTCCCGTTTCAGCGGAACAGGTGGGTTTAACCCTGATCATTTTTGTAATGGTCTACTTTATTGTGTTTGGTGTTGGCATTTTCTACATGCTGAAATTGATGCGTAAAGGTCCGGAGTTTATACATTCGGCACCCCATAGTGAGCAGGCGGTCATACAGGCATCAAAACGTCCTTTAAGTACAATTGATGAGGAGAGCGATCTGGATAAAGTAAGTCCTACACAATCTCAGGAGAATCAAAAATGATCGATTTATCATTAATTTGGATTCTAATTATTGGATTAGGAGTGCTGATCTATGTCGTGCTAGATGGTTTTGATCTCGGTATCGGTATTCTATTTCCCTTTATTGGTGATCGACAGGAACGTGATGTTATGATGAATACCGTCGCGCCCGTCTGGGATGGCAATGAAACCTGGATGGTACTGGGTGGTGCAGGATTATTTGCTGCATTTCCCTTAGTGTATTCCACTGTACTGTCCGCCCTGTATATCCCAATCATTCTAATGGTGATCGCGCTGATTTTCAGGGGAGTTGCCTTCGAATTCCGGTTTAAGGCCAATAAAACCAAACATTTATGGGATCAGGCCTTTATTTGGGGGTCGATCTTGAGCTCATTTTTCCAAGGACTGATTTTGGGAGCCTATATTCAGGGGATTGAAACCACGAATGGCATCTATACTGGCGGCGGTCTGGATTGGTTAACACCTTTTTCCCTGTTTACCGGTTTAAGTGTAGTCGTATTGTATGCAACGCTAGGATGTGGCTGGTTGATCTTTAAAACCGAAAAAATGCTGCAGAACCGCATGTTTGAATTGATGCCAAAACTGCTGATTTCATTACTGATGATTTTTGTTTGTGTCAGCATCTATACGCCTTTGGCTCATCCTCAAATTGCAGAACGCTGGTTCAGTCAACCGCAACTCTTTTATTTTAGCCCGGTACCCGTACTGGTTCTGCTGTTTACTTTCCTGGCAATCAAAGCCTGTAAGCAGCGCAAAGAGTTCCTGCCATTCATTTATACTTTGGCTTTGGTGATTCTCGCTTATAGCGGTTTTCTGATTAGTTTATGGCCTTATGTCATTCCACCATCAGTCACCATTTGGGAGGCTGCAGCACCTGCCAGTAGTCAATTGTTCGCCCTTATTGGCGCACTGATTTTAATTCCGATCATTCTTATTTATACCGGACTATCGTATTGGGTTTTCAGGGATAAAGTGCGCGTGGGTGATGAGGGTTATCATTAAGGAGGCTGAATGAAAATTTCTGAATTGAAATGGTTTATTGGCTTATGGCTGGCTGGTTTTTTAAGCTTGGCCTTGGTCGCAGGACTGTTTAGATTTCTGTTAAAATTGGCGTATTAAGTTTTAAACACAGGTCAGTGAGGTTTTCCTTACTGACCTATTTTCTATAGAGGTTCAGTTTTTTTAGATGCAAAAAATTGCTGGATCTGAATAAGTTTGATGAGAGATTTGGACTAAAAATAAATGAGGAGTAAATGATGAAAAACCATCTTTTTTGTGTAGGCATTGAATTTAAAAAAGCATCGGATCCATCGGAATCCTATGCGTATGTGACAGCTTATTTAGGCGCAAAAAACATTGATGAAGCAATTCAACGGGTAGAAAAACAGCTGGAGCAAGAAGGAAATGAAATCCTATTTGTCCGCGGCTGCTGGGTCGTCGATTCAGACTGTGATGATGGTTTCTGTCCAACAGATGAGAGTAGGACGCTAGCAAACAATGATTTGCTTTTTAATGACCAGATCAAGTTTGGAAAATTACAAGAATGGTCAATCAATAATAACTACGAATACTAATTTCGTAAGTGATGCATCAGTTGGTTTTTTCTTTCTGATGCTGTAGTACTGTTTTCAATTTAATATATTAATCTAGGCTCTTAGCACATACTAACCAAGCATCAAAAAAGTGATTTAATGAGATAAATTTGTATATAATTTAATCTGCTTGTAAATAAAAATATAACAGGCTAAAAGAACCTATACAAAAAATCAGCATCAGGATTGATCAATTATAGTGCTTTGGTCGGCTATGAAAAATTTTGTTTTTTAAGCAAAATTAACTAGATAGTATAATCTCATCTATTCGAATTTTATTAGGATCAGAAGACTAGAATGGATTGATGTTAGTGATCTACATATGACCTAAGATCAGAAATGAAATAGAGATTCTAAAGCCGGTCATTGAATAACACTTTAACGATAAAAAAGATTCGAAAGGAGAATACATGAGTATTCGTAATAATCGACGGGATTTTCTAAAAATGGCAGCTGGTGTCGGACTCATCACTACAGCAGGTCTGCATTTAAGTCATACCACTCAGGCTTCAGCAGAAACGAATGCGGTTACTGTGGTTGTAGTAGGAGCAGGATTGGCCGGGCTGGCAGCGATTAACCGCTTAAGCAAACAGTTGCCGAATGCCAAGCTAATACTTATTGATCATAATACCACGCATCGATATCAACCAGGTTATACCTTATTGGCAACTGGGATATGGCAATCAGTTGATAAAGTATTAAATGATAATACAAGCCTTGTACCCAAAGATGTGAATTGGATTCAATCTAATGTGCAAGCATTTGAGCCTGACCAAAATCAAATAGTGACAGAGGCAGGTGAAACAATAAAGTATGATTTTTTGGTGGTTGCTACCGGACTGCGTTTAGGGTATGAACAAATTCAAGGTTTATCCAAAAGTGATTTGGGTAAAAATGGAATTGGTAGTGTCTATGCTAGCCCCGAAATAGCTTTAGCAACTTGGCATCAGATGGACAAATTTCGAAAACGTGGTGGACGAGCGGTAATGACTATGGCGCATACGGATATGAAATGTGCAGGTGCACCGTTAAAAATGACATTCATGTTATATGACCGCTTGCAACAAGCTGGGACACTGAGCAATAGCCAAATCGATTTTTTTAGTCCAAGCAAACAAGTCTTTAGTGTTCCTAAGGTCAATGAAAATGTGCTTAACCGTTGGCAATCACTTGAAAAACCAATTGATGTTTATTTTGAACGAAAATTAACAGGTATTGACGTCGATAAGAAAACTGCATTTTTTATCGATATACAGGGAAATCAGCATACAGAAATGTATGATTTTATACATCTTGTACCACCGATGGTTGCTGTAGATAGTGTAAAAAACAGCCCGCTTGCTAATTCTATTGGCTGGCTAGAGGTTGATAAATATACATTGCAACACACTCGCTACCCGAATGTTTTTGGATTAGGTGATATCAATGGCACTCCAAAAGGTAAAACTGCAGCTACAGTCAAATTATCTGCTCCAGTGGTAGTACAAAATTTGATTGATGTGATGAAAGGTCAGTTGCCAAGTCAGAAGTTTAATGGTTATACCTCTTGTCCACTTTTAATTGAAGAGGGTAAAGCAATGTTGGTTGAATTTGACTATGAAAATAATTTAACACCAACTGTACCATTTGTTGATCCATTGAAAGAAAGTTACTTTGCTTGGTTTTTAGAGGAAATGATGCTCAAGCCAGCCTACATGGCTGTGGCGAAAGGGCGTGTTTAATTTAGCAATCAGGAACAGGAAATTATAATGATAATCTATCAAATGCTTATGATGTTATGGGAAGCTATTTTAGAAAATAGACTACTTGTTGCCATTCTTATAACGGTTCTTGTAGCACCATGGTTATATTGGTTTATCAATGGTAGAAAAAAATCATTCAATCATCAACGAAGTTTAATTGTCGCCTTGGTTGTTTCAGTTACTGGCTTCTTTTTCTTACCATTATACTTTTCAGCCACAATATTGGATCTAAGCTATTGGGTGGATTGGGCATTTCATATTACGATGGTCTTAGCAGTTTTAGTCTATAGTTATTTAGTTTGGTTACCATTAACAGCAAAGCACAAGATTATTGAATAGATGAAAGTATCCAGTGAACTCCACTTTCTCTATTGGGGTCTGTTGAGAATTAGCCAAATTAGGATGACAGATCCATAATGGCTAGACTACGGGGGCAGAAGTGTAAAAAACAGGCTATTTCTTGAATCTGTACTGTGTGGATCGCTCGAGCCGGCAGTCATTGGCATGATTTACTTCCTGAATTAGGTAAATGGAATACTATCTTTAAAAAGTATAGAGACTGGGTGAAATCCAGTCTATTTGAAATAATATTTGCAGCGATTAAGATAATCTGGAGATGGAATGTGCCATGAATGATGTGAGATACTATATTGAACGTCAATCAAATTTTGAGATTATTTTGACCAATAAATGATTTCTCTGATAGGCGGTCTGATATTTTTGCATGCAATAACACCGACGTACACGCTTGCAGATTAGTGCATTCAAGGCACACATTTTACCTTTACCCAGACTTAACAATCATTGATTAATTTTCAGTACATCCTACTTCTTTTTATTGTGGGACAATAAAAAAGCCCACCTTGCAATGAGCTTTTCAGCGATTAGATCACTACTTTATCAATTCATATAAATACACTAGTCCATAGAATGGATACTGAATTCATCATTTTTTGCAAAGACAATAGATGTCAAGATTGGAATAGCCAAAATAATAGGGAATGAAATGATCCATATGTCCGTTGTTACCTTACTTGAAAATAAAAATTGAGTCGCGATAACAACCAGAAGTAATAATGAAAACAAAATACTCGCGAATCGGATTACAAATTTGAGAGGCATTTGTCTGCTCCTAGGTGATTCTATTTGTTATTAGAAAGTATACGCCTTCTCTTAAGTTATGTATTTTTTTTTGAACGAAAAAAGTAAACATCCAGCTAATATCTCTTGGTAATCAATCTGAAGATTGTCAATAAATAATTTATATAGTTCTTATATAAAGTCTATGCATGAGGGATCTTTTTGTTCTCAATTAACTTACCAAAGAACAAACCTGTTTCAAACAGCAACCACATCGGGATAGCGAGCATAATCATGGATAGTGGATCCGGTGGCGTGACAAACATGGCGATAAAAAAGCAGCTGACAATAATAAATTTACGCTTATCGACCAGTTGATCTGTGCTGACCACGCCAATCAGGATGAGAATCAAGGTTAGAATCGGAATTTCAAAGGTCATCCCAAACACCAAAAACAGCTTTAAACAAAAGCTTAGATAACTGTTGATGTCAGTCATCGGTGCAACCGTGTCAGGGGAAACACTGATAAAAAAGTGCAAAACGGAGGGCAGGGCGATGAAATAGGCGAAAGCAATCCCGGCATAAAACATTCCGATACTGCCGAGCAATAGTGGTAAAGCCAAGTTTTTTTCCCTTTGATACAAGGCGGGTTTTACAAAGGCCCACAATTGATACAGGATGAACGGCATGGCAATCATCAAGGCCATAAAAAAATTCAGTTTAAACGGTGCCATGAAGGTTGCCGTGACATCGGTGGCAATCATCGAGGAACTTACTGGCAACTGGGCGCGTAGCGGTTCAGACAGCCACTGATAACTTTGATTAGCAAAGGGTAACAGGCAGAAAAAAAGGACAATCAGTAAGCCTATTATTTTAATCAGATGCTGGCGCAGGATAATCAAATGCTGGGTGATTGGCATATCCTGTAGCGGCATCTGCTGCTCCGGATCTACCATGGTGGGCGTAGCTTTAGGTTTCATGCTATTTCCCTGATCTGTTTTTGAAACCGAGTAAGTTGTTGAACTTGAGAACCAGTTTGGCTGAGCAAATTTTGTGGCTTGGTTTCAACAAATTGATAGATGGGAAACTTATTTTTTTGATTATTATCGATTTTGATGTGCGTCCGTTGGTCATAATCCATGATTTTATCATGCTGTAACTGCTGCATCTGGCTCTGCATTTGCCGCTCCAGCTCATGCAGACGCCGCATTTCATTCTGCATGTCCTCACGTAGTTCTGACAGTCGAAGTTCACGGTCAATATCCTGCTGGACATTATTGATCAGGCGTTTGATGTGCCCGTACCATTTTCCGGCAAAACGTGCGGCCTCGGGCAGTTTCTCAGGACCTAATACCAATAAGGCAATCACACCGAAGACCAGCAATTCCGTCATGCCTACATTCAGCATTTGATCCCTCCATCCACTTAGTTTTTGCTGGTGGTATTGTCGTTATTGTTCTGGTGCTGCTGTTCTACGCTACGTGGTTCATTCAGTTTTGTAGCCGGCTCTTCATCCTGTACCGACTTTTTAAAATCCTTGATGGCGCCACCAACATCTTTACCCAGATTTTTAAGTTTTGATGTGCCAAATAAAAGAATCACGACAATTGCAAAAATGAGTACGTGCCAAATAGATAACCCTGCCATCCCTATTTCTCCTATAATTTTATTTTATATCGCAATTACTTATCATAATTATATGCCATTCGGCACGGGCTTGAAAGGCAAGCTGAACCTTGGTCGTAGCTTAAACTTGTTTGTAGCTTAAACTTGTTTAAGGCTTCCTACTTATTAAGCATAATAATCCTCAACAAGCACTATTCAGGATAATTGAATATTTGAACACATGAGCTTTACATCAAATAATCAGCATCTAGACTTCATTTAACTTGATAATGGCACTGTATTTGAATCAGCGATATTCTAGGGGTTTCATTTTCAATATTGATACTCTTCTAAAAAGGAGAAATGATCTTGATTGCCTGAAAATGTGAGAGTAAGTACAGATAATTTGCTCTTTTACTATTAATTGTATATCTAACAATGCTATGGTCGTCTAATTACATTTCAAAACATCAGGATGTTAATATTATGGGTAGTTCAAAAAAGCAAGCTAAAATGGTAGCAATTGATATTGGTATCTCTCAAGATAACCGTGAAAAAATTGTCAAAGGTTTATCACGATTACTCGCTGACAGTTACACTTTATATTTGATGACTCATAATTTTCACTGGAATGTCACTGGTCCACAGTTTAACAGCCTGCATAACATGTTCATGGGTCAATATACTGAGCAGTGGAATGCTCTAGATGTGATCGCAGAACGTATTCGTGCGTTAGGTTTTCCTGCTCCGGGCACTTACAAGCAATTTGTAGAATTAGCATCAATCAAAGAAGTAGAGGGTGTTCCAAAAGCGAATGAGATGATTCAATTGCTGGTCAATGCACACGAAGCTGTTGCAAGAACTGCAAGAAGTATATTTGATGTTGTGGATGCAGCGAATGATCAACCTACTGCAGATGTACTCACACAACGATTAGATATTCATGAGAAAACCGCATGGATGTTAAGAAGTCTTTTAGAATAAAAATTAGATCTCTTGCGAAAGTCATTATTGAAAATTTATCCGGTTTACCAGTGCAGCGATTAAGTTAATGCGTAAACCGAATCTTTTCCGTCTATTTCGATAGCGTTCACTTAATATTCTAAATGTCTTCAATTGACTATTGATGTGTTCGATCACAACTCGTATTTTTCCAATCATTTTATTGTACTTTTTCTCAACATCAAATAAGGGTATATTCTTCTTTTTCTTTATTGGCATCAATAATTTAAAGCCATCTTGCTCTAATCCGTAGTACCCTAAATCGGTCATAACATATTCACAATGTTTGAATTTCTTAACCGTTTTTCTTGCCAGTTTAATGTCATGCTGACTGCCATTCGATATATCTAGCCCTATGATTTGTTTGCTCTTCGGATGATAGATCACTTGTGCTTTTAGCGTATGTTTCTTCTTTTTACCACTGTAGAACTTACTCTGATTTTTTTTTCGGGCGTTCTATTGAACATTCTGTCGCATCGATAATGACCCAGTTAAAGTGTTCGTCTGCTGTGGTAATGCTTCGTTTTGGCAGAGTAAAACATCTTGATTTCATCAATGCATCTTCAACCTTTTTAATGGTTCGATTCACATTACTTTCAGCGATATGGTAGTGTGCCGCCAATTCCAGTTGAGTACTGTAGTTGCGTAAGTAATTGAGCGTTAATAACAACTGATCCTCTATAGCTAAAGTATGAGGACGACCTGATTTCTTTTTGAGTGATTCTGCTTTTTCTAAAACCTCTACCATTTCGGTAAAAACTGGTCGAGGTACGCCAACCAAGCGTTTAAATTCAGAATCTGAAAAACGGTTTAAGTTCTGATATCTCATGAAACTTAGATTGAGGTGGTTTTTACTTTCGCAAGAGATCTATTCATTTCATTATAAAAAACATGAGGCTAATAGCCTCATGTTTTTTATATTTTAAAGTAAATAATCACTTTAAAAATTATAGCGATTTAGTACTGTAGTACCAATCTACATAATTATATCCTTCAGATTTACGTGTATCTGCAGCTTCCATTGTTGCTGGTGGTGGTACAATTACTTCTTGGCCAGGTTGCCAATTTTCTGGTGTAGCCACTTTGTATTCATCAGAGGTTTGTAACGCTTTAAGTACGCGAAGAAACTCATCAATACTACGTCCATTACTCATCGGGTAATAAACCATTGCACGTAAGATACCTTCAGGATCGATAATAAAAGTGGCACGAACAGCGGCTGTATCACTAGCACCTGGTTGGATCATGCCATAAGCTTTAGCAACTTCCATTGAAAGATCGGCAATAATCGGGAATGGAATTTTAATACCAAAGTTTTCTTCAATACTACGTGCCCAAGCAATATGTGAATGTACACTATCAATTGATAAACCTAATAGTTCACAGTTCAGTTCAGCGAATTGCTCAGCGCGAGTTGCAAAACCCATAAATTCAGTAGTACAAACAGGTGTAAAATCAGCTGGATGTGAGAAAAGAACTAACCATTTTCCCTTGTAATCTTCTAAACTTTTCATACCATGAGTAGTTTTGGCATTGAAATTTGGTGCTGGCTTATTTAATTGTGGAAATGTTACAACTTCATCTAGGTTAGACATTTACAGTCTCCTTAGGGGGGGAATTAATTTAAATAAGAAATGGTTGGATAACCTGCATCAATCCAAGCTTGCATACCACCTTCTACAGAATAGAGTTTTTCAAATCCCATATTTTGAAGTGCTTGAATTGATAGAGCTGAACGAGCTCCTGTACCACAGATTAAATAAATATCTTTTTCTGATAATTCCTGTAAAGAATGTTCAATTTCGCAATGGTGATTCACTAGGGGATGTTGAGCTATTTTCATTTCCAACATCCCTCGTGGAAAATTTACAGCTCGATCAATTGCTACAGTTTTGTATTCTTCAGGTTCACGAACGTCTATTAAAATTAAGTCAGGGTATTCTAAATATTTCTCGTACAGCTTCTCGACTTTTATTTCAATAACCTTATTTTTAGCTTCAGTTATCAGCTGATTTGGGGTTTTCATACTATCCCTCTGGAAGTCGATATCACTATACTTTATATATTTATAATATAATAAGTATTCTCATTATTGTCTAATATTATTAGACTTCTTTTCATAAATCAAAAAGCAATCTTCTTTCTGATCCTCAGTTCAAGCGATACATAGGTATCTGATTGTCAACTTTTTATTTAATGGTTAAGCAATTGAAAATGCATATTCCATCTAAAGGCAGACCATCCAAATTAAGCTTGGAAAATCAAGTTCTTCTCTTCCTGAGCTATTAACAGGAATACCGAATGCTATTCTTGTTGCGAAAAGTTGTGGTATTTCTATAAAGCTACAGCCCTGAAATTTCACGGCTGTAGCTTTATAGTTCTCTGAGTAACGTCATGTGAATTTAATAGGTTTTATTATACTTTGTTGTAAGAAATCTGATTAAATCACCATGATAGAGTTTTGGTACCAGGTTGAAAAATTGCTTCCCCCATATCATCAGGGTTCGCATATTTTAAACCTTTGATAAGATCACCCTCTTTAACACCATATTGATCCATACACATTTTACAGATAAAGACTTGTCCACCATTGACCATTATATTTTTCAGCATGGCCTGATGCTCTGCATATCTATGTTCGAAGCGGCTAGAAGCAAGCATAACCCCTTGATCGACTAAATATACAGTCAAGGGATGCCCTTTTTGGAATTGATTATTACTCATGCCGATGGCCATCTTTGTACGATGAGCATCATTACTGGTAAGCAATACAAATAATGGATCTTTTGTTGTTTCTGCTACTGCAATCGATAAACTTGAAAAAAACAGCAGAAAAGACAAGCACAAGTTTTTAATAAATTTCATAGGATTTATACTCTTTTTAAATCAATATAACCTGAATTGTGGATAAGAAATTGGCTTGAAAAAAAAGGTGGCTACATACTATTAGGGAGTTACCACACAACCTACGCTTTCAGCGACCATGTTTGATTTTACATATTTCTTCTGCATGATTGATGACTTTTTTCAAAAATCGAAGTAACTTATTGGCAATTTTTAAAATACGATCCTCTCAATTAAAAGTTTCGTAAATCGTGTTTATTGCCATTTAGTATAAATTTTCGTATTTCCATAATCTCAAAGTTTTATTCTTTTCATTAAAGCAAAATCACGGTCAACTCTTTAGATATTTACCTTGTTAACAACGGATAGTTTATCTCATTAGAGCACATCGATTGGCACTGTATGCTTTACATTTTGCCTTGATGAAAGATTATCAGAGCAATTTTATTTATGGATCAATCGACTACGCTGCCTGTATGCAAAAATCAGCGTATTCAACGGTATAAATATCTACCATTGCAACACACGGTAAAAGCTCAATGGACTGGTTCTTTGGCTGTAAGCTGCATTTAATCATGAGTCAGTCAGGCAAAATTGTCAGTACAGCTTTATCTAATGAACATACAGCGTAAGCGTCCGCTGAGCCCCACTTTTTCTAACTCATTAATACCGCGATAGTGTCCACTAAATTTTAAGTGGACACCTATTTATGGATTTAAAGACAGTTATAGACAGCACACCAACGCTAAAAAAGCCTCGTCGAACCTTCACGGCTGAATTTAAACATCAACTTATTCAGCAATGCCAGCAGCCAGATACATCAGTGGCCAAGGTCGCAATGCAACATCAGATCAATGCCAATCTGTTGCATAAATGGATTCGTCAATCCAGATCAATACCCCCTGCATTAACAACCCCATCTAGTCCACAGACTGACTTTCTTCCGGTCATGCTTCACCCGACTCCAGCCAAACAAGACGCACCTCCGCTATCTGTGCCGGAGAAGAATACTGTCGCTCATATCAGAATTCCACTGCATCAGAAACAATGTTCTGCAAGAGATCAGGTGATCGAAATCGAATGGCCAGTGGAATCGGCCAAGGAGTTGCTGCTTTTACTTCAGGGCTTGATCAAATGATCCGTATCGATGAAATCTGTAAGCGTCCGCTGAGCCCCACTTTTTCTAACTCATTAATACCGCGATAGTGTCCACTAAAATTTAAGTGGACACCTATTTATGGATTTAAAGACAGTTATAGACACTGCACCAACGCTAAAAAAGCCCCGTCGAACCTTCACGGCTGAATTTAAACATCAACTTATTCAGCAATGCCAGCAGCCAGATACATCGGTGGCTAAGGTCGCAATGCAACATCAGATCAATGCCAATCTGTTGCATAAATGGATTCGTCAGTCCAGATCAATGGTTCCATCATTAACAATCTCATCCATTCCACAGACCGACTTCCTTCCCGTCATTCTTCACCCGACGCCAGTCAAACAAGAAGCACCTCCGCCACCTGTGCCAGAGAAGAAAGCTACCGCTCATATTAGGATTCCATTACATGATGAACAAGGTTCAGTAAGGGATCAGATGATCGAAATCGAATGGCCGGTGGAGTCTGCAACTGAATTACTGCTTTTACTTCAGGGCTTGATCAAATGATCCGTATCGATGAAATCTGGTTGTCTACCCAGCCCATGGACATGCGTGCGGGTATGGATACGGCCATGGCGCAGATTATGAAAGCCTTTGGCTCAATCAAACCGCATTGCGCCTACCTGTTCTGTAATAAACGTGGCCATCGTATGAAAGTGCTGGTACATGATGGACTGGGCATCTGGCTCTGTGCCCGGCGGCTGGAACAGGGAAAATTCCACTGGGCTAAAGTTCACCAGGGTGAAAACGTAGCTCTCAGTCCAGAACAGTTACAGGCACTAATTCAGGGTTTGCCCTGGCAGCGCATTGGACGACAGCAAGTGGTAACAATGCTCTAAACCAGGCTGCTACATTCTGCTATTCTCCAAACGTTCTATTTCCTCTGCGTCATGACCTCAGGCATAGAGGTTACACGCCCCTTCCGCTTCGGAGAGTCCTTATTCCGAAGAAAAATGGCAAGATGAGACCTCTCGGGATACCCACGATGAAATGCCGGGCCATGCAGGCGCTCTATCTGCTGGCTTTGGAACCCATCGCGGAGACCACCGCCGATCCGAACTCTTATGGGTTCAGACCGCAACGCTCAACCGCGGATGCTGCAGCACAGTGCTTTGGTGTGCTGTCACGAAAAGCAAATGCGGAGTGGGTGTTAGAAGGTGACATTGAAGGCTGTTTCGACAATATCAGCCATGACTGGTTGATCGCCAACATCCCGATGGACAAGGCGATTCTACGGAAATGGCTCAAAGCCGGTTACGTCTACCAAAGCAAGCTGTTTCCCAGTCTTTCCGGAACACCGCAAGGAGGTATCATCTCCCCGGTGTTGGCCAACATGACCTTGGATGGGCTGGAAACAATGCTGGCGAAGAGATTCCCTAACGCCAAATGGACAGGCAAAAAGCTGCAACTGGTAAGGTATGCGGACGATTTCATCATCACGGGATACTCTAAAGAGTGGCTCGAAAATGAAGTTCGCCCTGCCGTGGTTGAATTTCTGGCGGAGCGCGGTCTCGTGCTCTCTCAGGAAAAGACCAAAATCACGCACATAGGGAACGGGTTCGATTTTCTTGGCTGGAACGTGCGCAAGTACAACGGCAAGCTACTGATCAAGCCGTCAAAGGCAAACATCAGTGCTCATCTCGTCAAGCTGCGAGCATTGATCAAGGCAAACAGAGCGACACGACAGGCCACTTTGATCGGTTTGCTCAACCCGATTCTAAGGGGTTGGGCCAACTATCATAGTCATGTCGTTGCCAAGAAGGTCTTCAACCAGGTAGACAGCACAGTGTGGGAAATGCTCTGGCGATGGGCAGCACGTCGCCACCCTCGCAAAACACTCCGATGGGTCAAGGATCGGTATTTCAAAGTACAAGGGGCGCGTCGATGGGTGTTCTCATGTGATGAACAGTCCGCCGATGGTCGAAAGCGGCAATACACATTAGTGTCTGCCTCGGACACGCCAATTGTGCGACATATCAAGATCAAGGCTGCTGCCAATCCTCACGACCCCGCATGGAATGAGTACTTCGAATCCCGATGGGGCATGATCTCTGCAAAGGGTCGAGCCAAGCTGTATCGGGTGTGGCTAAAACAAGGTGGTCGCTGCTGCGCCTGCCTTAAACCAGTCACTAAAGACACACCATGGCACAGCCGCCATATTGTGAAGCTAAGTCATGGTGGGACGGATGCGGTCGCTAATCTTGAGATCTACCACCTGTATTGCCCAAGGAATGTGCAATTTGCCAATGTCAACGATGTATAACCGGGTGCCGAATGGCGCCTTAGCAGAGGCTTGAGCCGTGTGCTGGGAAACTCGCATGCACGGTTCTTAGGGGGTTGGACGTGGGTAACTGCGTCTGACTACCCGACAATCAGATGCGCCCCTGGGCGTTGGGACGTAAGAACTGGCTGTTTGCTGGCTCGCTGCGCAGCGGCCAACGAGCTGCCAATATCATGACTTTAATCCAGTCAGCAAAGCTGAATGGACTGGATCCGTATGCCTATTTAAGTGATGTGCTGAAAAGGCTGCCGACGCATAAAGTGACCCAAATAGAAGAATTACTGCCACACCGCTGGAAATCCGACCAAAATTAAAAAATAGGCATGGGATTCAGCGGACGCTTACCATACAGCAGACATTAAAATGATTGAGCATTTGGTAGAAGGCTTAAAAACAAAACTCTATGCTGTTCGTGGATATATCAGTCAAGAATTAAAAATCAAATTTGAGGAATCAAGACATTTGGTTTAATTACATATCATCGTAAGAATATGAAAACTATTCGTTTATCCAAAGCAGATGAATACCACTTAAAACAACGCAATAAAAAGAAAATTTATTCAGCTTATTGAAAAAATTAAGCTATTAATCTAAATCTATCAACTAGATAAAATACTTTAAATTTCTAAGCTTTTAGAAACTACGACCCTCTCCTTTTTCTTCATACGTTATTCCCTCACGAATATGATACAGTCGCTGGAAAGTCGGAATAATTTTATCGTCATGTGTAACAACAATAATTGCTGTTTGAAATTTTTCCGCCATTTCGTGCAACAAACGAATTACAGTCATGGCACGAACGCTGTCTAAAGGTGCCGTTGGCTCATCTGCCAAAATGACAGGTGGCTTATTAATCAAGCCGCGTGCAATAGCTACACGTTGTTGTTCACCACCTGATAATTGCCCAGGCATGGCATGAACACGATGCTGAACATCTAAAGCAGTCAAAATTTCTAAAGCACTTGCACGTGCAGTGTCATTAGGAACACCTGCAAGCATAGGTAATAGCGCAACATTATCTAAAACATTCAAAAAAGGAATCAAATAAGGTGTTTGGAACATAAAACCAATTTTGTCACGTCGCAATGCACTTAAATCTTTTACCAACCAGTGTTGATCAAAAATCACTTCACTCCCTAAAGTCATACGTCCTTCAGTGGGATCAATCACAGCGCCTAAACATTTTAATAAGGTACTTTTACCTGAACCTGACGGACCAATCAGTCCAACAACTTCTCCTGGATCCACCCACATATTGACATCTTTTAATGCATAAAAAGCATTATCACCTTGCCCAAAACGTTTTTTTAAACCCTCAATTAAAATTCCGTGGGTCATGTGTTATCCTCCAATTGCTTCGGCTGGATCAATACGTAATGCCATACGAATAGCTACTAGACTTGCCAACATACAAATCAACATCACAGCAATAAATCCAAGAATAGAATCCTGAGGAATCAATAATACATACTTTGGAAAATATGGCGCAGCAAAGGTTGAAGTGATTTTACCTATAGTAAATCCAATTAGACCAAGTGCGAGCGCTTGCTGTAAGATCATCCAGGCAATCGTTCGGTTGCGTGTTCCAATTAGTTTCAGAACTGCAATTTCTCGAATTTTATCCATGGTTAGGGTATAAATAATAAATGCCACAATTGCCGCGCTCACCAAAGCCAAAATTACTAAAAACATCGCAATCTGCCTTGCTGATGTTGCAATCATCTTGCTAATTAAAATATGTTCCATTTGAAGACGCGTGTAGACAGTCAGTTGCTGCCAACGTTGGATGTGTTCAGCAGTATCTTCTGCGGAAGTACCAGTTTTAAGACGGACTAAAATTGCATTTACATAACGATTGCTGGTTTGAGCACTCAGAACACTGTCTAATAAATCTGGATACGCAGGACGATTGTAAATCGGATTTTGTGCGGTACGTCGGCGGTCTTGTAAAATTGCCGCATTATCTTTTTGAAATTGGGCTTGTTGTGCATCTTTAAGCGGAATAAAAATCATCGGGTCACCACCTGATGACACCATTCGTCGAGTCAATCCTACTACAGTAAAATAATTACGACGGATTTTGATGCGATCACCTAATTTAAGTCCTGAAGTGATGTCTACAACAGCTTCATAGTGCCCCCGAGTCAATTGACGTCCCGATAAAAGGTAAGGTGGCCAGCCTAAATTATTCCAGGCATGTTCACCTGTATGGATTCCAACCACCATCGCACGGATATCTTTATCTTTATAATGAACTTGTGTGGTCAGATAAGTAATATTTGAGGCATGTTCTACTTCAGGTGTAGTCATGACACTACGATATAAATCATCACGCACACTAGAAGGTTCAGCATATGGACCAAGCGTATCTTGTTGTACCACCCATAAATCTGCACCGCTATTATTTAATAAAGCCTTGGCATCATCCACCATACCACGGTAGACACCCGCCATAATTAGAGTCACGCCGATCAACAAGCCAAGTCCAAAACCAGTAAAAACAAACTTACCCCATGAATGGAATATATCCCGACCGGCTAAGCTAATCATTCAGATGTTCCTGCAAGATTTTTTACAATACGCAAACGGTTTTTCGCATTAAGTGGTTTTTCACTATATAAAACGATTTGATCATTTTCTGATAGACCATCGAGTACTTGAACATCACCCTCTAAATTAGAGCGACCTAGTTTAATTTCAATAAATTGTAGTTTTTGATCTGTCACTTTCCAGACACCGACTTGGTTATTGATGCGGTGAATAGCAGCATTTGGAATAGCAAGGCTGCGAGACAGTGGTGCTAATTTAATTGTCACTTCTGCTAATTCACCTAAAGGGGGTAGAGGGTTAGGTTGTTGACTAAAGACTACTTTGGCTAAGATTTCTTCGGTAATAACATCTGCACGAGGCTCTACCCATAAGACTTGACCTGAAAGCGTGTTACTTTGACGCGAACGTAAATGAATTTGTGCAGGTAAACCTGAGGCTAAGCCAATCGCACTAGATTGATCGAAGCGTGTATTCAACCAAATAGACTTCGGGTCTACAATTTCCAATACGGTTTGCCCTGCAACTACAGTAGAGCCAGGTTCTGCATAACGGGCTGTGACTATACCTGGTGCTGTTGCCATTAAATTTAAATTGTCGCGCTGGGCTTGTAGTGTATTGAGGTCTGCACGAGCTTTATTAAGTTCTTGTTGCATTGAGCCAAGTGCTGTTGTAGCGAGATCAAGCTCCTGCTGCTTAATCGCGAGTGACTCTTGACTGGTGGCATTGATTTTGGTGAGTTGCTGATAGCGTTGAACTTGTTGCTGTGTAAACTTTTGACGAATTTGAATATCTTGTTGCTGAGAGATGATTTTTTGGATAATGGCACGTTGTGCAAGTGTTTTTTCTTCCAAATCGACTGGATCCATTTCTCCCAAGAGCTGTCCAGTTTGTACAGCATCGCCAATATCGACTTGAAGGTTTTTAAGACGACCTGCCGCTGTGGGACCAATTTTGTAATTATGACGAGCTTCAACAGTCGCTATACCAAACAGACTAGGCTGAATAGATTTATACTTAACCTGTGTCAGACTGACCTTGACTGGTGCAAAAGGTCCTGTACGCAATAGGACATAAACCAAAAATAAGATTAATGTAATAAGCACTACAAGAACGGAAAGAGCCCTCTTTCCTAATAGAAATGTTTGCATCTGTATTTTGCTTATCTTATCTAATTAAGAATAATATAATCTATTTCTAAGTATTATATAAAACAATTCCTTCCCCAAAAAGGATTGTAGCAACCTCTCTAGTGAACACACTTTATCAAGCTATCCGATAATCCTTAATTTGGTCCCCACTTAAAATAAGTGGAGACTTAATTCATGACTACAAATACTCATGCATGGGACGTAAGAGCTAGCTGTTTGCAGGATCACTGTACAGTGGTCAACGAGCTGTGAACACATGATGCTTACAGTCAGCGAAACTGAATGGACTGGATCCGTATGCCTACATGAGTGATTTATTCAGTATTGATGATGCAAAATGACTTTATTGCACCAAAAATCAACGTGACTGAACTGGATGAAGGTGCAAAACCATTTGATATCGTGCTTGAAAAATGTGACATAAAATTGAATACTATGATGAGTAACAGTTTCGATTTTGGCGGTGTAAATGCATGTCTTGTTTTCAAAAAATTGAGAAGGCTAAGCTAAGAATTGTTGATCATTCGGCAACGGATGATCAACTTCTGCCACACTGCCCTTAAAAGGGTGAATAGATGGATGCTCCTTCTGATGCTTTCTTGTGGGTAAAAGCATTACATATTATTGCTGTAGTTTGCTGGTTCGCCGCTTTGTTCTACTTGCCACGTTTATATGTTTATCATGCGATGAGTGAAGATGCCACGAGTCATCAGCGTTTCCAGATTATGGAACGAAAGTTGTACCGCGGCATCATGTGGCCGTCAATGCTTGCCACTCTCATCACAGCGCATTTTTTAGTGGATTGGGGTGATGCAACTCGGCATTACCATGAAGCACTCTGGTTTTACCTGAAAGTTGGATTAGTGGGCTTACTGGTGATTTACCATTTTGTTTGTGGTTATTACCGTAAAAAACTGATGGAAAACCCGCATTACAAATCACATAAGTTTTGGCGTTTCTTCAATGAAATGCCAACGCTTATTTTACTCGCAGTAGTGATTTTAGTGGTGGTTAAACCGCAGTTTTAATCCAGTTGATTTTAAAACCTCCTTAAGGAGGTTTTTTTTATTTTAAATATTTAAAAGTACATTCTCTCTATTAAATGAGGAATTTAAAGCCTCCTCAAAAATAGAATCCCTCCATCTACAAAGCAGTGCTTTTCACCTTCATAAAAGGCAAGAGTAATCTATATCTAATGCTTTATATGATTAATGGCACTGTTGCAAATAGGGATCTGAGTCGATGATATCCCGATTCAAAAAATCTTAGAGACAGAAAACTCTATTCACTAGATATCTATTACCTGTTCACCGACATGAATAAAGTTAAATCAAGTAATCAACTTAGTAAGCGTCCGCTGAACACACCTTCTGAATTCATCCTATAAGCCTTAATTTAGTCCCCACTTAGAAACAAGTGGGGACTTAAATTTATGACTACAAATAATCAGACATCCATCGCATCTCTTGCGAAAAAACGAACATACAGTGCTGAATTTAAACAGCAGATCGTTCAGGCTTGTAAAGCACCGGACGTTTCAATTGCTTCAGTCGCTTTGCAACATGGATTGAATAACTAAAAACTATAAAAAACTGGAAGAATAAATTTTTAAAAGATGTTTTATTACAGATGCTTACTAAATTTATTTTGATTTATGAAATAAAAAATAGAAAAAGTGTTATAACTATTTGTATTAATATTTTGAGCTAATTGTGTCATGAGTTTTGATCAAACGATAAAAAATACTCTCGTATTTTTTTATCAATTTGTTCTACCCTTATCAACCAAAACAGAAGACTTGGAATACATCAAAGCTAAGCTGAAACAACTAGAAAAAATCAGGCCGGGCAACAACAAGAGTAAGCAGAATAATTTTAAAAAAATTTATGTAAAACTCTGGCATCGTATTTTAGAACTTTTGAAAACAGATAGGGCAGTACGTGCAAATGTCCAATATATTCCGCAGATTCAGCTTATTTGCGATATGGAAAAATATATCGATTCAAAAATGGCATTAGAAATTTTTAATACACGTAAGGAACTCACTACACCACTACTACTTCAATTTTTTGACATACGTAACGATGAAACGAGACAAAAAGTCATGGAGAAATGTTCTAAGAAGCAGCTTGGTATGATCGAGACTTCAACTTTAATCAATGCAGAGCAAGAGTGAACGAATGGAAGTTCAGAAAAAGAGAGAACGGAGACAAGATCTCTTTTTAACACAATACCAAGAGTACAGAACAAAGTTTATTTCGCATGCTGTATTTGATGATTTAGATGAAAGTGATAAGCAGACTTTTAGTGATTTTGGAAAAACTGCGCATAATGTTTTTCACGAGATAATTAAAGCGCGTAAACTGGGTGAAGAATATCGAGTTGCGGCCTTAAGCTTTTTTGCTTCGGGTGATGTATTAGACCATGCTGGATGGTCATACCTCATTTTGAGAACGAGTTATTTTGTTGAAGCGCTTTATATAAAATTAGCCGTTATCCCAGATTCCCAAGCTAAACAAAAAGAAATTTTTGATTTATTTCGATATATTGCAAAATCAATTCTACAACAAAGTGAAGAAAGTTCTTTAAAAGACGAGAGTAAAAGGCTCTTAGAATACTTTATAGAATATATGTTAGAACTCGAACAGGACAAGGTGACGAGTGACTGGGAGAGTTTCCTTAAGAATAAAATAAAACAAAATTTGCACGAGTTCACTCAAACTAAGGTGCTAAATTATATAAATGACTTAAAAATTATCTTTAAACGATTAAAACAAGGGAGGATTGTAAAACGCTCGCGTCGTAAAAAAATAAAAATTTCAGATTGGCCGACAAAGAAAAAATTAAGAAGTTTCCAAAAGAAGAGAGAACAAAGACAGCTTATTAAAGGATATCCAGCATATATTCAAGCTCGACAGGAGATCTTTTATGCTGATGATGGAGATGTTGAATTTATAGATGAGGGGATTGCTGTACATACAACATCTAAATCTACAGCTCGTTTTAATACAGTATTGAACAATCATAGTGAACATTTGATGAGGCATCGTCAAAGACGTCTACAACCGTTTGTAACCAACACAAATTACATGAGCAAAGATGTGATTCAACATCTTATCTATATTTTGAAGGGTGAGTTATATAATGCTCCTACTCAAGATTCAGCGATTGCAGCAGCATGCCTATTGAGTTTAGCGACGGGTTTATCACCAATGCATTTGCTTCAATATAAACAACTGATTGATGAGGGAGTGCTTATTAAAGGTGGTAGTTCTAAAAAGCCAGAGTATCGACTCAGATTACATTTAGATATTACAAAACAAAAAGTTGAAACTTTAAAGATTCACCAACTGAATAAAACAGTGACGCATGATCTCCATGTATCAAGCAGTTGGTTTGAATATCTTATTTTGAATGGATCACAACAGGTACTTACAGTACAAGAGATCAATCAAAGACTCAAAAAATGGACTCAGAATCAGGGGCTAGGTTCAATTACTGTTGAGAAACTCCAAGCCCAGCTGTATTTCTATATTTTTCACCGTACTTTTAATGAATATATTGCCCATGTGCTATCGGGCAAAGATAGCACCCATGAGCTACCGAGTAGTTTCTACAATGGTGTGAGCGCATCGGAATTGAATCAGCATTATTTGATCTACTTAGAGACACTCAGTGTTGAAGAAACGAAAACAGAAATTGAAATGCTTAAAGAGCAGTTTGTTAAACATGAACCTGCGTCTATATCACGTTTTGGTAGCCAATTAGCACTCAATCAAAATTATGTTGGTCAATTTTTTACACGATTACATGCCATTTGCGTTGATAAAATACAGATACATCAACATATAATTGAGCGAATTAATGCCTATAGTGCTTGGATGTGGCATATCAGCTTATTGTGCCTAACACGCCGTCCTCGCGAAAACTTATTAGGAAAGTATAGTGACTACGATTTAAAACTAAAGTTGTTGTATGTAGATGATAAGCAAAACAGTCGATCACGAAAAGATGGTCGCTATATACCGCTCCCAGCATTTTTTATCCAAGCTTTTAAACGTTATACGCAATTTTTAAATACGGTCACTCAGCAGTATGAAGAGCTCCTCCGATTTGTATTTGGGAAAAAGATTACATTGCAAGATTTGTTTGGCCAAGTGATCCATTACCCGAAATCGTTACCGACCACTGCTGAGGAATGGGCAAGTAAGAAAATTAAGATTGCTGCGCTTAACCGAAGTTGGATTAATGACTATATTGAAGGTCATCAACTCAGCAGTTTATATAATAACTGGCTACGACACTTTGATATGAATATGTTGATGAAGCAAGGTTTGGCTTTTAATGTCATACAAGCAGTTTATGGGCATGATCAGCGTAATCAGGAGCTCTTTTATCGCTATTCATCTGCATCTTTACCACAATATATCAATCAATTTACCCAAAATATTGATCGCATGATTAAGCAATTGCAGATTGAGCATCTGTCATACATTTCAGTACTTCAATCTGAGGGCTTATCATGAGTATAGATGAGTCATTGATTCAAAAAATTCAGGTTCAGGTTGATTCTGCATTTGCCGAAATGAAAAGTCAGATTAAGAGTTTAAGAGACCAACCTGAATTATTAGATAACACACTAAATACCTTGTGGTACGAGTTTTATGATGAATTTATTTGTTTTTTAGAGCAGAAGAAATTTACTCGGAAAGATACTCAAAAACCGTATATTCAAGCTATTGAAAAATATTTTTTATCTTTGCGTCAGACCTATTTATCTCAAGCAAAGAATGCGTATCCAATCAAAGTATGGCCTAAAACTACTTTTCTAGAACCTATACCCAGACAACTTCGTAGTACTGAATCACATCTTCGGCAAGGACAAAAACATTATCATATTGCTATAGCCTTAAAATCCTATTGGAATTGTCCATACAAGGATGAAGTTACTCCGGCATGGTTATGGGGGAATTTTTATTTAAGTCTGATGTACTGCTCTGGCTGTACTGATCTAAGTCAATTAACAGCAATTGGTAATACCCTGGTCAACGCTATTGTCAAAGATGAACTCCAAATCTGTACTAAACTTTATCATGCTGGATATAAAACAATCATCCAACCACTCGCACTGCATTATCGAGTACCACAGCGTACTTATGGTAATCAAATCGAAAATAGACAGGTGTATCAGTGGCGTTATATTTGGCTTAATCCCTATGCACAGTTGTTTATACAAGGGATAAAACAGCATGGCTCTCAAGCCTTGAATCAGCAGATGCCACGATATGTTTTGGAGTCTATCTCTACTGTATTAGGGAAATTACCTAAAGAAATTGATCTGAGTCATCAGTTCGTAGGTCTGAAAAAACTACTACGCCGTAATGATAAACAGTTAGCAGAGCTTCGTTCACTTACACCTTTTGATCATTCAAACTTAGCCATTGAGCTTGACTCTTATTCGGGCTTAGATATGTGCTTAAGCGAGGTTATGCGAGGTCGTCTCAAAACGGTGTCGTTAACACCTATTGATCAGGCGAGAGCATGGTTAGATCACAACATCTTGCAGACGCAGTTAACACATATTGAGCGGGATATACCACTACAGACAGAAAAGGCGGTACCAGACTTAATTACAGCTCACCAGCAACTCAAAGAAATTCCATTTGAATTGATGCTATTTGAAAAAGATCAGACTGAAGTTGATAAGCGTCAGAAACGGCAGCGTAAAAGTGAACGTGTTAAATGGATCAGATGGACAAGCATTCAGAAGCGACTAGAAGAAAAGAAGCCTCACGTTGGCCTGTATGAAAAAAATCTAATAGAAGCACAGCTCAGGCTACTGGGTTGGATTTTTCATCTTAAGTCTCAAAAAATGAAACTCAATAGCATCGAGCGGTATTTAAGTAGTATCGCTAAAGATTACTTATTCCATGTCTATATGTTCCCAGGTGATATAGATAACATGGATCAAGAAGATTGTGAGGAACTGTACGACGCTATCTTAGATAGTATTGATGATCGAGATCAAGCCAAACGTGAGACTGATCCTAAGGCCAATCACGGACGTGCACAGTATGCATTTGGCAGACTTAAAGCATTTCATCAGTTTTGTATGAAACAATACCGTGTCCCTAAGGTCGGTACCTTTCAATACAATGATTATCATCGTGTACAATTTTGTCATGCCAAATTAATTAGCCCAAAATTGTTCAATCAGCTTAAACAGGTACTAAGTTTAAAGATTGAAAAATGTCAAACAACTAAAGAGCAAGCGTATCTTTTTCAGCTACAGCTCATGTATTTACTCGCATTTCGTTTGGGGATGCGATTGAATGAAATTAGGGGACTTACATTGGCAGAGGTCATTTGTCCTGAACTGATTTGGCGTAATGATACGCTGACCAAACCTGTGCAGATCCGTTTTAATTTACGTAACAATGTTTATCGGAAACTCAAAAGCCAAAACGCAAAGCGTCAGCTTGATCTGAACGCCGTCATGCTCGATGAAGAGTTGGCATTGGTACAGCAATATCTAAAACAATGTATTACACATAATCCAGCGAAAACTAATCATGCGGACAAATTGATTTTTGCCCAAGATGGCGAAATTTTAAGTGAAGCTTATATTAGTGAAATGACCCAAGTGATTTTTGATGAGATATTGGGTGAAGGGCATGGTTATACTTTCCATAACTTTAGACATAGTGCCGCGAATCATTTAGCAATCGCTTGGTTAGGCTCAAAAGAGATGATCATGACCTATACGGATTACACTTGGAGCCGGTGTAAAGTCATGCGTCAGCATTTATTTGGAGAAACTGCAATTCAGCATGAAGCTGTCATACAGCATAAGTGGCGGTTACTAGCTGACTGGATGGGGCATGCAAACATAGAGCAAACAGCATCTCACTATCTACATGTGCTGGATTTGTTGGTGATAGATCGAATTTATCATTTGCCTTGTACAATTCATTGGGACACGATCAAACTGATACTTCAAAATGACTTAACAAGTGCTAACACAGAAATTGTGGATCTTAATCATATAATAGGAAAAGGCCAGTATTTCGATTTTTATCATGCCACATATGCACTCAAAAAAGTGGATTCAGTTAAACCTGTTCAGCCTAAAATAAGTAAAAATGCATCTGTATCTACCATCATCCATGATTACATTAAATATAGAGCCTATGAGGACCATGATTGGGTATTACGCAGTAAAAAGCTCGCTACTAAGTGGGTGGCGGTAAAAAAGCCTCAAAATAATGAGGATTTTAGTGAAGATGAACTCCTCTCCTTATATGAAAAAGCCTTAAAGAAAGGTTTTGAAGCAAAGCAATGCGTAGAGATTTCAGCACTGCCAAAGCGGGTTCAACATCAGGTTTTAGAAGCCTTGAGTATTTTAATTGAACATGGAAAGCTGAGAAAAAACTTTATTCATTTTCAATATCGTTTTGATAAGCAAAATAGGCCACGTGTCGATTGGTCCATTCAACATCTGATTACGGGACTGAAGTATTTACTCCCTGAGGATACGCAGCTAAAAGTTGATAATGATCCACCGGATAAGTCACAAAAAAGTCGTGAAGTTAAATTAAGCTTTATCAATGAAAACAATAAAAATACGACACTTTGTATTGCGTTTATTATGTTGATACATGCGATTCAGCAAGAAAAATTGAGCATTTAAAATGAATTGTTTTAATGTGTTTAAGGCGAGCTGTATTGAATATAAATCAATTTAGAAAGGGACGAGCGATATCGTCGCTGAAGTTGTAGGTTAAAATCGTTTCTCAATGATAAGCGAACTCTGATATCGTATATATACATGGCTGAGATGTATCCAACTGAATGAAAACAATAGATTATTACAATAAATAGGCTGATCAATTTATAAAGTCGACCTTGAATGTGGATATGGAAGCACTATACCAACCTTTTTAGAGCAATTAGCACATGATGCCTACATTTTAGATTGGCACTGTTGCAAATAGAGATTTGAGTCGATGAAGTTCCCTTTAAAAAGTGCTTAGAGACCGAAAACCCTGTTGATTAGACACACTTCACCCTGAGGCTGACCATAATAAAATGACGAT
>NZ_JBIQOB010000016.1:0-86719 GCF_044130285.1 Acinetobacter sp. BSP-28 | reverse complement strand
GGAAACGTGTGGCATGGATGCCACACTCATGAATTCAATACTTACTAAAATCTATTTTAAATTTTGGCTTCAAGGACGAATTTTAGTAATAGAAAAATGATTTATGAAAGAAGTCTACTGTAACGATATTAAATTTGCACGTTACTTCCTTCGTTCTATTACAGCTTCCAACTGCTCTAATTGCCTTTCATTTTTTATGGGATGATAAAGCTCTGTGGCAATTGTAAATATACCAATCCTGTATTGCTCTAATACCAATTCATTCAGGCTTGGACAGATATAAAATATACCATTGACTGAGGCATCTTTTCGAATCATATTTTTTGCAGCTTTTACAAACATTGAACCTCTAGCGAACCAATAAAAGCCAACAGTTGCATGCCTACTAATAGGTCTTTTCTCAGCCGCTTCAACAACCAATTCATCTTGAATTTTCACATAAGAATAACGTGGATGGATAGAATTAAAACTCACCACACCAGCATCCAAATTTCTTTGACGAAAATTTTGCAAAGGAAGCGCAAAATCAATATCAATCAATTCATTTCCATTGAGAATTAGCAACTCATCACTATTGTCAATGTATGGTACTGCCAACAGTGCAGTGCATGCCGCTCCTTTAGTATTATTAGAAACCTTTAATACTTCAGCACTCGAAGAAAGCAAACGCACAATATTATCCAAATAATAATCCCGAACATCAGTTTCACGTAGTGCAATAATAAAGTTAACTTTCGAACCAATTGAAACACATTGTTCAATAAGTTTTTGAATTAATGGGACGCCATCAAATTCTGCTAGTGATAAAGGATAATTTTCGTCATGCTTTTGTAAAGCTGTATGTCCAGCAGCTAGAATTAGAACATTCATACTAAACTCTCAATTTGATTAATTTGAGCTTCTATATTGCTTAAATTAACCTCATGAATATCTTTTACCACTAACACATATGCACCAGATGCTCTAGCTGCCTTAATACCATTTTCATTATCTTCAACGATTAAACACTCTTTGGGCATTAGACCTAATTTTTCGATAGAAGTTAAGTAAATTTCTGGGTCTGGTTTTGGTTTTACCACATCACTTGCGGAGACAATTTGATCAAAATAATGAACCAAACTGGATTTTTCCATCATTACCTCAACGGTATTCCTTATAGAATTAGACGCAACAGCGAGCTTAAACCCCTTGGCTTTTAGCCTTGATAGCGCATATTCATGTACAAACCTTGGCTTACACTCAGAATATACTATTTCCATAGTATATATTTGCTTCATTTCATTAATGAATTTATGAAGCTCTTTCGGCAGTCCAGATTCCAGCGAGAGCATTTCAAGTTTTTTACTGGTGGGTAGTCCATCATAAGTAGTTAAATGATCATATCGACTAATTTGATAGCCAAATAATTTTAATGCACGATTTAATGCTTGATAATGCCAATCTTTGGCTTCTATAAGAACACCATCCATATCAAAAATAATCGCTTTTATTTTCATATTGGTACTCTATTATTAAAATAAGCCTCTGCTTCTTTTGGAATATCTGTACACAACATAAGTTGAGTATAATGCGATAAGGAGCTTAGTAAACTCCATAAATAGGTTTTATCCCGACCATGTAGCTCTGAGGAAACGATACAAACTTTTTTTCCCTGAAGTAACAGCTTCTCTATCAAAGCAGAGCTATACCATTCATGTGAGAATGAGTCTAACCATACACCATCGACTTGATCAAACCATACAGGCTCTCGTTCAACCTCACTCATGCGAGTAAATACTGGGACTCCCAATTTTATGTAAGATCGCATATCAGGTATCGACATATCAAAAACAAACCAGTTAGCGCTATGTACATTTTGCATATGCTCTTTTAAAGAATGTGCTAATCCATCAGACTTAATATTTAACGCTAACGGCAAATCACTTTGGCCATAAATATTTAGAAAATCCTTAAATGTCAGTACATCATTTAGTGGCATATCGTGTGAAATAACTAATGTACCATTTTGATCACGTATATCAGTTTCAGTGCCAAACCCTAAATTGAACGAATGAGTAAAGGCAACGATTGTATTTTTTTCATAGGGCTGCCTCCAATAACCACGATGACTTAGAATAATCATGTAATCATTCCTGTTACTTTTTTGGAAATCGGTAAGCTTAAGAAAAGATCCAAATCCTGTGGAATCCCTAGACCATACATACCATGAGCTTCCGAACCTATATTATAAATTCCTATTTTTCGACCTTGCTGAATAAGCCGACTATAAACAGGGGCAACATAGAATTCATTATTTACTCTGTCATTATCCTTAATCATTTTTTCAGCAGCCTCTACAAAATCACACCCACGAGCATAATTATAGATACCAACAGTTGCTTCGTTGGAAATAACCTTTTTTTCAATGACCTCAGATACTAAGTTTTCTTCATTCAACCTAACAAATGACCATTTAGGATCAGTCGCTTTCATCGTCATAATCAAACCATCTAATTGATTTATTTCAAGATAATTTAAAT
Source organism: Acinetobacter sp. BSP-28 (assembly GCF_044130285.1). Lineage (NCBI taxonomy): Bacteria > Pseudomonadati > Pseudomonadota > Gammaproteobacteria > Moraxellales > Moraxellaceae > Acinetobacter > Acinetobacter sp. BSP-28. The sequence goes on along the minus strand of NZ_JBIQOB010000016.1, from coordinate 84,200 downwards.
AAGAATCAATACATATATCTACATATTGATCACTATTAGCAATCATTAGTGGGTTAAGATCATCAATGAACTCTTTGGCAGCTAGAACAGTACATGCTGCTCCTTCTGTCTGATTTTCGATTTCTACAACAACAGACGATGGTGCCCATTGGGTCAGTTTTTGAATTAAATTATATTTTTTGACATGCTCTGCTTGACAAATGAAAATGAACCTATGCGGTTGATTTGGTCTTAGATTATTAACAACCAACTGAATCATTGATTTGCCATGTATTTTAATTAATGGTTTAGGAACAACATAGCCTGCTTTAACAAATCGACTACCTGCGCCTGCCATAGGGATTACAATATTAAGCATATATATTCCAAACTATAAAGTAATGATACGATCACACTTTGCCACTGCACTTTCTCTATGTGCAATAATCACCATGGTCATTTTTCCATTTAAACTTTGAATAGCCTCATTCACCGCTCTTTCTGTTTCAGCATCCAAAGCACTAGTGGCTTCATCCATAAAAATGACTTGAGGTTGCTTATAGAGTGCGCGAGCTACCCCCAATCGTTGCCGCTGCCCACCAGACAGTAAAATACCACGCTCCCCAATCATAGTATTATAGCCATATTTTAAATTTTTATTAATAAATTCATCTATTTGAGCAAGTTTTGCTGCATTTTCTACTAATTGTAAATCTATTTGATCTTTAGGGATACCAAAGGCAATATTTTCAGCAACTGTCATATCAGCCAAATAAATAAACTGTGGTACATAACTGACTAAACTTTGCCAACCTTGAACATTACTTTCATTAATGACTTGACCATCAATTTTTAACACACCCGACGTAGGCTGTAATAAACCCAACATAATATCCATTAGCGTGCTTTTCCCAGAACCACTTTTTCCAATAATACCTAAACTGGTATTTTTCTCTATTTTAAGATTAATATTATGTAAAACTGTCTTTTGTAATTGACTTGGGTAAACAAAATCAATATCTGTTAATTCTAAACTATCATTAAAAGTAACAACCTCTACATTCATATCGGACTTTTGATTTTTTGAGTCAAGTGTAAATTCATGAATTACTCCATTTAGTATATGCTCAGAAAATTTATATGTTGTGATTGCACGGTAAATATTTTGCGCTGCAGGTAGCATACGGTACGCCGCTACACCATACAAACCAATAACGGGTAAAATCACCCCAACCCTCTGATCTTGTAAAACCAAAAATATTGCTAAAAGAATTAAACAACCATAACCAATAGTTTCGATAATATGTAATGGGATCTGACCTAAGGATTCTTGTGAAGCTAAATGACGAGCATGTATTCTTGAGTTTTTGTTAAATCGCTCATAATAATAGTCGTGCGCATGATTAACCATGACATCTTTAATACCACCAAACACTTCCTGACAACTTTGATATCGCTCCTTATTGGCTTTAGAAAACTCTTGACTTATTTTTTTCATAAACTTCCTTACGATTAAAAACATCAGTGTGTAGAACGTTATGATCACTCCTGCTGTGGTTAATGCCATTAAAGGATTATAAAAAATAAGCAACGCTATCATTGCAACAATAATTAAACCATAAGATAAAATCGCGAGTAATGGTTTAATCACCCCCCAAACAACTTGATCCACATCATTAAGTAAAGTTTTTGTTAAATCCGCGCTATTTCTTTGAATAAAAAAACTATAGTTTTGTTTTAAATAAATATCAAGCAATCGACTAGAAAAATAATGTCGTTGTAAACTTGAGAAACGATTTAAACTAAATTGTGTAATAATTTTTAGAATTGCTGAAAATATTACAATAATCAGTGAAATCCCACCTAAATATACAATAAATTGATTCGTGCTTTTAGCATCTAACAATATATATATTTTTTTTAATAGCGTGTTTTGTTGCACACTTTCTGGATCTGCTAATACTGCTAAAAAAGGCATAATTGAAACAACACCAATAGATTCAATTACTGTCATAAAGACAACTAAAATTGAGACAATTCCCAGTTTTCGCCGATCAAGTGGCGTTAATATTTTCCCAATACTTGACAATGTGCTAATCAAAACATATCTCACTTACTTAAATTACATTATCCTACATATATTACAGTTCATTATAAACAATATAACTTCAAGACATATAACTAATACTTTATTACTACTTAATTCATTTTAAGCATGAATATAATTATTTATTACTATTTTCGAGAACCTCAATATTTTAGACCAAAATTCCAAACTACTATTTTTTAGCCAAATATATTAATGTAGGGATCAATCCGACTATCTTTTTTAAAATCCCTAATGGAAGCCATTTAAAAATAACATATAAACCTTTATAAGATTTCTCATCTCTAACAAAAATATGTAGTGCCTCTATACAATAATTTTTATACGTAAGTTCACTCATGCTAAATAAATTTTCTAATTCATTTTTTTCTAATGGTTCACAATCATAAAAAGCTATATTTCTTATTTTTTTTAAATAGTAAGAACGAATTTTTTTAGGTAACCAACTTAAAAATATTAATTGATAATGTGGTTCAATTAACATCCATCTGTTTGGTACAGCTAAATATAGAATACCACCTGGTTTTAATACACGATTAATTTCATCTAAATGTTCTTGTTGCTGTTGTTTTTCTCCAACATGCTCAATCACATGATTACTAATTACAATATCAAAAAAATTATCGGCATAAGGCAATTTTGTATCAGACACCAGTTGAAAGTTATACCCATCCATAAATTGTCTATTATCCGAAATATCAACAGCAAAGACCTCTTGCTGATAGTGGCTAGCAAAATAAAAAGCTATTCCTCCACTACCTGTACCAACCTCTAATAGCTTATGTTCAGATTTAATTTTCTTTTCAAGCTCAATAATACTTTCTATTTTTTTTGCTTTAGCGAAACGATTTTCAAATACCACGTGTGGCTTTCTGCCAACATTACTGATCATTTTTATTCGCCCTTATACATCAAAGCTGTAATTTGCTCTGAAATTAATCCGAGCAAAAACACCATGATACTGCCTGTATACAATAATGCACTCATGTTCGTAAAGCGTGAAAATTCTTGAAGTGTATAGATATACCATCCTGTAGCTGTCAAAAAAAGTAATAATGCTATAGGGAGGAACAACTTTAATGGTGAATATAAAGTTCCAATTTTAAAAATAATTAAAAAAAATCGAATACTATCTTTAAGTGGATGAATATGACTATTTCCTTGACGTTTTGCAGCATGAATCGGCACATAAGCAACAGAATATCCAGCTCGGAAAAAAGCCATCGTACTCGTGGTTGGGTAAGAAAATCCATTTGGTAATAAATACAAAAATTCGCGGAATTTATCAGCCTTTACAGCTCTAAAACCAGATGTTAAGTCTTCAACTTGATGGCCTGTCATATAACTCGCAAGATGATTATAAAACTTATTTGCAACCCCTCGCCCTACACTTGCTTGTGACCCTTTCTGTCTCGCCCCCACAACCAGATCATAGCCTTGTTCTATCTTTTCTAGTAATAGCGTTATATCTTGTGGATCATGTTGACCATCTGCATCCATAAAAACAATAATGTCACCTGCAGCAGCTCTTGCTCCAGTTTTAATTGCTGCACCATTGCCTTTAGAATATGGGTGGGAGACTACACATGCATCTGCATTTTTTGCAAGCAGAGCTGTTCTATCTGTTGAACCATCATCAACAACAATAATCTCAGCATCTTTATAGAATGTTCTAATTTTAGATACAGTTTCACCTATTGCTAATGCTTCATTTTTTGCAGGCAACACAATACTAATTAACACGAATATTCCCCATAGTTTCGTGATCTTTTTTCAAATCCAATATCAGATTTTGTCTTAAGTGATCAATTTCTTTATCAAAAAATTCTCTTGATCTATTTAACCCTGAGTCTGGCTGCTTACGATATTTTGCTTCAGCAACATCCAATAGCTTTAAAGCTTGCACTCTATAACCATGATTTCCCAGATCCGCAACCATCGCCATAGCCTTATCTATATCTGGTGCTAATTGTATCGCTTGCTCATAATATTTATATCCCGCTTCCGATTGTGCTAAAGCAACAGATAATAAACCCTTTAGCACCAATATCATTGCTTCAATATTTGGAACATCCTTGTATGGTGAATTCCGCTCTATCAATGCATCCAATACATTTAGCATTGGTTTAGCATACGCAGCTGTGTTTTTCTCATTACTAATAATCATCACCGTAATATCACGTGCACGTATCAATGCCTGAGGATCTGAACGATGTTTGGTAATATGCATTTGTAGTTCTGAAAAATCTTCTGTATTCGCTGTTCCCGCTTTAATTTTCTGTTGCAACATTTGAAAAGCTATTAATCCACTTTCTGGATGTTTTTTTAATGCCTGTGTTAACAAATGATGTGCTTCATCATATTGTCCTCGATCTGATAAATATTTAGACATGAAGGCTTGGCCTCGCTCCGAGTTTGGATTATTCTGCGCCCAAAAAAACTCCAATTTATCATTATCTGACCATAAAACAGCTCTTTGCCATGTCATCCAAGCAAATAGCGTTAATATTAATATACTGATAAAAAATACAACCTTAGGTTGTATTTTTTCAGATAATGCACACAATCCCGCAGCCAATGGCAAAAACATAAAAATTGCTGCAATATAGTTTCTGTGCTCAAAATAGAGCTCTAAACCTAATACGGTAGACTCCATCAAATGTGCAGCAAAAAAGAATAAAATAGCTAAAGAAATTAATGGATAACGTTTACGTACAACAAAGCTAGCTATTAGTAAACCTAGTAGAAACAATGCACTGAATAATGTAGAAACGGGTGAGAACCAACCTCTTGAGATATTATAACCATCTTGTAATAAACCAGAACCTTCTATGCGTGGCATCCATAACCAACGTAGATAATCCGTGACGATACGGCCTTCACTCCATAATCTTTCAACTTGATTAAATGAGCGATTCGGCCAAAGATCCTTTGAAAAGTCGATATAGCGAATGAGTAATACAGCAATCGCAACTGATGGTAACCACAAGCATACTGCACGCCATTGCCAAATCGGTTTTCCAACTCGTTGTGGATTACAAAACTCAATGACTAAAATTAGTAAGGGTAATAATGCACCATTTTCTTTACTAAAAGTTGCAAGCACAGTACCTAAGCCAATTGATACGGTCATCAAACCATAAGCCATCAATGGTTTATATTCAATTAATGCTCGTCCTTTTAAATAGCCAATCATTGCAATTAAGCTAAATAACAAAGGCAATTGCGCCATTCGTTGAATGACATATAAGGTTGTTGAAACAAATAAAGGATGTATTAACCACAAACTCGTTGCAAATACCGCAATCCACTCTATTTTTTGCTGGGCATAACCATAACTTCTCAACAGTAGACGTATAACAACAAATAGTAATAATCCACAAAGTAAATGAATATAAAGATTTACTCGTTTAAATGGCTCAGCATTTCCTAACCAACCAACTTCTTCTGTCCAACTGTCTGCATGTAATAAAAAGCTTGCTAAGGCAATCGGTCTTCCTGTTGGCCCTGAACCACCATTAGTAACAAATTTTTCAGCGGCCTCCCAATCATGGGGATCGCCATAATGATTCATTTCAGCAAGGTTATAATAATCGTCAAATAAAAATCCACCTTTTAAACCAGGTTGATAAATGCCGTAGGTTAATAATAAAGTAAATAACAAAGCACCAAATGGTAAGATTTTTTTTAATGTTAATGCTCTATCCATACACCCAACGTAAAAATATTTTAATTTAGCTTATAATAAAAATAGCCCATAAGGGCTATTTTTATATTCGATATTATATAACCATTAAGGCAAGTTGGCTTTCGGTACATATTTATTATCAATATCACCAGCAGACTTAACTAAAGAGCCATTAGCTCCCATACTTAATGTTAATGTTTTACCACCAATTAGAGTAGAAGTTCCTGTAGATCTGTAAGTAATAGCAAATGTACAAGGACCTGTACCACCGCCAATTACCATTGACTGAACATACTTACCACTATAAGTACCTGAACCACAGCTACCATTTTGTAAATTGTCCGATACATCAGTTTTTTTACCACTTGCCATAGACACACCTTCAGTTGCCTGTGAACGAGCAATGTAGTCTTGGTAAGCAGGAATCGCGAAAGCAGCCAAAATACCGATAATCGCTACTACGATCATTAATTCAATAAGAGTAAAACCCTTTTGCATAGATTTCATAACATTCTCCACAAATGTTTTTTGTTTATTTATAAGCTTTGTAAGCTAATTTATATTTAGCACTAACTGTGCCAAAACTGATTATAATAAAATTGACAGAAAAAACAGCACTTTAAAAAAATAAAATTGTTACAACGTAGTTTTAATGTTTTTTTTAGTAAAAAAGTGACACTTTATGTCACTAATCCACTTATTTTCAGCCCAAAATAATCGGTTGATTTGCCAATTCATTATTTTTGTCTTTGACTGATTGTACATAAAACTGATTCAGTACCTCTCCCATGCTTTCAATACCAGTGACTACTGCCAATCTAAACTGTTTTTGAGCCAGTTGAGCAATAATTTTTTGACAAATTTCATCCCAAACGGATTGTTCGGTTGCTTTTTGAATCCCCCGATCAATCACAATCTCAACTTTACGCTCACATAAATTGATATACAGCAGTACGCCACTATTATATTCCGTATCCCATACCCCTAGTTCTGCAAACAGTTGGCGAGCACGCATGCGGGTATTTTGAAAGTATGCCTGATTTACAGGTAGATGACCTTCAATCACCACCTGGATTTCTCCGACATGCCCACACTCAGCCTCAGTAACTGCCTGTGCGATCGCGGTTTGATCTTGTTTGGAAAAATATCGCTTGGTTGCAGGCATATATAAAAAATGCTTCAACCAGCGCTTAAAACTAGGCTGATTCACTTCTTCTGTTTTAGGTTGTGTGACAATTGCTGTCGTATCTGTTGTTGTTACCATGATCCTGATGCTCCTCCTCCACCAAAGCCGCCACCGCCACCACTAAATCCACCGCCGCCGAATCCACCTCCTCGCCCTCCACCACCGCCACGACCGGCAGATGAAAGTACAAGCTGAAAAATGGTTTGTGCAATGGCCGTGATAAGTAAAAAGAAGATTCCCGTCCCAATCAGCAAACTGGTCAGTAGTCCGGCACCATTGACCAGGCCAGCTACCGTACCCGCGACTGCTGCTGTAGAAGCACTTAAAGGTTTACCCACAATAAATGAACCAATAATCCCTGCGATTAAAATAAATAAGGCGGTACTAAAAGTTTTTTCTTTGGCCTGTTGTTCATGCAAGGCCTTTTCTTGTCGTTCCTTCAGCTCCTGTGCTGCATTCGCGGCAACTTCGGGATCCATGTTTAAAATCCGTTCAATTTCAGTCAGACCCGCATCAATTCCTTGTGCATATTGGGCTTGCTTGAAATAAGGGGTGATTTGATTACGGATGATTCGACTCACGACAATATCAGGCAGTACACCTTCCAGACCATATCCGGTTAAAATCTGTATACGCCGATCATTCACCGCAATCGCCATCAGCAGACCATTATCCTGCTTTGCAGATCCGAGTTGCCATTTTTCAGCCACTCGCATGGCAAAATCAAAAATGTCTTCCTGCCCAGTGGTCGGTACGATCACCACACCAATTTGTGCTTTACCCTGCTCATGTAAATTCAGAATACGCTGGCTCAGCGTCTGTTTTTCACTGGCACTTAATAAATTGGCCTGATCAACAATTGGCTCATTTAAAGTCGGCAGTCCACGGATAGATTCATCTTCTGCCATGTCATTGGCAATTTTCGGCTGCTGAGCTGGAGCCACCGCAGACGAAGGTGTTTGCTGCTTTTGATTGGCTTGTTGCTGTTCCTGAATCACCTTCCCTGCAATCACTGCATCTTCGTTATCCGTTGCTGTTGCCACTTCACTTAAAGCAAATGGGCTGGACAAAATTGCACAACACAAAACTAGCAATTGCAAAATGATCGCAAGTGTACTTTTATTTTCTGGAGCAGACATAAGCGCATCCTTTTTATGCAGCCACCCGATTAATCAAATGAAACCTTAGGTGCTGTTTGTGCACTCTGTTCGGCACTGAAATTCGGTTTCGGATCCATGCCGATCACTTTAGCCGTCATCACCTGAGGGAATTGACGTGAATAGGCATTAAAATCTTGAACTGACGCAATATAACGATTACGGGCAACCGCAATACGGTTCTCGGTACCTTCCAGCTGTGCTTGTAAATCACGGAACTGTTCATTGGCTTTTAAGTCTGGATAATTTTCAGAAACAGCGATCAAACGCGACAGCGCACTAGTCATCTGTGCCTGCGCTTCCTGATATTTTTGGAATAATGCCGGATCTTCCAAGACTTGTTTATCAACTTTCAACCCTGCAACATTGGCACGTGCCTGAGTGACTTCAATCAACACCTGTTCTTCATGCTTGGCATAGCCTTTCACCACATTCACCAGATTGGGTACCAGATCAGCCCGACGTTGATACTGGTTCTGAACTTCCGCCCAGGAAGCGGTTACAGCCTCATCCTTCACCTGTAAAGTGTTATAGCCACAGCCTGTTAAAGTCAAAGTACTGGCTAAAGCCAACGTGACAAATGTTTTCTTCATAAAATTCATTGTGCTATTCCTCTATTCTTTATATTTGTTTAAATAATTTTATTGTAAACACATTTACCGATGATTTTGTTTAATTTATTTATTCGAGCTTTATGCCATTTCTATTCCAGAAAATAAAAAAGTCCGATCATTAATCGGGCCAAAGCATTCAAAATGAAGCTTAGCTATAAACCACGGTTGCTAACTCTTTTTGAAATTCCGGATGTAAATATTCTGTCGCCAAACGTTGTTTCCAGGTATTGACGATATCTGTATAGTCAATGTTCGAAGGATGAAAATCAGCTTTAAAATAGGCTAAATATTCAGGCAATAACTGTACGAACATTTTACCAATTAAATAGACTCCTAAAAAATTGCCAGCCACTTTAAGTATGCTTTTTTTCTTGTCCTGCCAAAATAACCGCGAGGCTGAATAGAAAGTTAAGCTGGCGAAGCCGGTGGTCACACTGCGCATGATCATACGACGCACTTTATCGTCACCATACACTTGCTGATAAACATCAAAAGCCACAGTACGATGCTCAATTTCTTCAATGGCATGCCAAACCCAGAGCTTAATTGTGTCTTTATCCAAAGTTGCCAAGATTTCAGGATGTCGCAAAATATATCCACCCAATAATGCGGTAAAATGCTCAAAGGCACAGGTAATCGCCAATTGGATTTTAGGATGTAGCCCTTTTACATCACTGTCTTTACGTCCAAGCCAAGCCTGAAAACGATCCAGATGATAATCATCACGGCGCCAAGCAGCATTGAAATCTGCATGTGCTTTGGAATGCATGGCCTCCTGTCCTATAAATACCGAAATTTGCGCCTGCAGTTTTTCATCTTTTACTTTATCGCGTACATTACGCACGCTATGGACAAAAAACTGTTCCCCTATGGGAAATGTGGAAGATAATGCAGTCAGTAAATGCGACATAATTGGAGAATTGGCAAAGTAATGCCGATGGATCGCTTGAGGATTGAATTGCGGTTTACGTACAGTCATCCCTATGGCTTTTGGACGATTTTGATATGATTTTTCTGCCGTCACTTGAGTCATGCTATTACCTTTTTAATCAATAGGCTTGTCAGCAAGTATGCAAACTATACCGCCATAGCTATATGGCAAGAATGCTTATTGGATTTGCGAAAAGGCTCATTTTAGAGTCCCCTCTCTCTAACTCTCTCCCACAGGGAGAGAAAGTTTTCTCAATTGATATCTGAGTTGATTCCCTCTCCTTTTAGGAGATAAAAATCCTCAGAATATATTCTGAGTTCGCAAAGGGTAAGTGTAAATTTCAAAAAATGAATACAATTTCTTTCAATCCTCCCCAACCCTCCTTTGAAAAAGGAGGGAGTTATTTAGGCAATAAAAAAACCCGCCGAAGCAGGTTTTTTATCAATGCTTAATTAGGTATTAAACATCAAGATAATCAAGGATACCTTCAGCAGCCTGACGGCCTTCCCAGATCGCGGTAACAACTAAGTCAGAACCACGAACCATATCGCCACCGGCAAAGATTTTCGGATTCGAAGTCTGGAATTTAAATTCTTGTTGTTCAGCTGCTACTACTCGACCAGAACCATCTAAATTGATGTTCGCACCTGTAAACCAATCTGCAGGACTGGTACGGAAACCGAAAGCAAGTAACACAGAATCAGCAGGTAAAATTTCCTCAGAACCTGGTACCGGTTCAGGACTGCGGCGACCACGGCTATCAGGTTGGCCTAATTGTGTGGTTACGAATTTAACACCTGTTACCTTACCATTTTCACCGACAATTTCGATTGGCTGACGGTTAAACTGGAACTCCACCCCTTCTTCGCGTGCATTTTTCACTTCACGGCGAGAACCTGGCATGTTTTCTTCATCACGACGGTAGGCACAAATAACTGATTCAGCACCTTGACGAATAGAAGTACGGTTACAGTCCATCGCTGTATCACCACCGCCAAGCACAATCACTTTTTTGCCTTCAACGCTGATGTACTCGCTTGGATCTTTTTCCCAACCTTGAGTACGGTTCACATTGGCAATCAGGAAATCAAGGGCATCAACAACACCATCAAGATCTTCACCGGCAAAACCGCCTTTCATGTAAGTGTATGTACCCATACCCATGAACACAGCATCGTAGTCTGCAAGCAGCTGATCAATGGTAATGTCAGTACCAATTTCAGTATTTAAACGGAATTCAACGCCCATACCCGCAAAAATTTCACGGCGACGTTTCATCACGTCTTTTTCCATCTTGAATTCAGGAATACCGAAAGTTAGTAGACCACCAATTTCAGGACGTTTATCAAATACGACCGGTTTAACACCGTTACGCACCAAGATATCTGCACAACCTAAACCAGCAGGACCTGCACCAATAATCGCGACTTTTTTATCTGTCCACTTTACGTGTGACATGTCTGGACGCCAGCCCAAAGCAAAAGCCGTATCGTTAATGTATTTTTCCGCATTACCAATGGTCACGGCACCAAAACCGTCGTTCAGGGTACACGCCCCTTCACATAAACGGTCTTGTGGACAGACACGACCACACACTTCAGGCAGTGTATTGGTTTGATGGCACAATTCTGCTGCCTGGAAAATACGGCCTTCCGCAATTAACTTTAACCAGTTTGGAATGTAGTTATGTACTGGACATTTCCATTCACAATAAGGGTTACCACAACCTAAACAGCGATGCGTCTGGTTTGCCGCAATTTCTGCTGTAAACGGTTTATAAATTTCCACAAACTCTGCTTTGCGGACAGTTAGATCTTTTTTCTCTGGATCTTGGCGTGCGACATCCAGGAATTGAAAGTCATTGTTTAGGCGCTCTGCCATGTCTCTCTCCGTGGGGAGGCGTGGTCGGTTTATTTATCCGCCACACCTGCCTATCAATCTGCAGTAGTGGAATTATTGTGGATCAGCTTTGGTTGTTTTCAAAAGCGTTTGCAAATTAGCAGCTTTTGGTTTTACAAGCCAGAATTTACGGCTGTAAAAATCAAACTCATTGCGGATCTTGTACGCCCAAGCACTACCTGTCTCAGCAATATGTTCATCCAAGATGCGAAGCAAGAATTCTTGATGCTCTTCCATCGCCTCTGTCGAAATACGGTTGAGCTCAATTAACTCATGGTTGTAATGGTCAACGAAGTCGTTATCCAAATCAAGTACATAAGCAAAACCACCGGTCATACCTGCACCGAAGTTGTGACCCACTTTACCCAGTACAGTCACAATACCACCAGTCATATATTCACAGCAGTGGTCGCCCGCACCTTCAATCACAGCGAATGCACCTGAGTTACGTACTGCAAAACGCTCACCGGCTGTACCTGCAGCAAACAGTTTACCGCCAGTCGCACCATATAAGCAGGTGTTACCAATGATTGCTGTTTCCTGAGTCTGGAACGGCGAACCTTTAGGTGGGAAGATCGACACGCGACCGCCCGCCATACCTTTACCGACGTAGTCGTTGGCATCACCTTCAAGTTTAATATGCAAACCACCGGCGTTCCATACACCTAAAGACTGACCCGCAGTACCTGTTAGATTGACTTTAACAGGATGCGCTTCCATGCTTAAGTTGCCATAGCGGCGTGCAATTTCACCAGAGATACGCGCACCAATTGAACGGTCACAGTTACCAATCGTGAAGTTATATTCACCGCTGACACCCGCTTCAATCGCTGGCAACATTTCTGCTACCATTTTCTCAGCCAAGATACCTTTGTCAAATGGTGCATTACCTTCAACCTGGCAATATTGTGCCTTGCCTTCAGCTGCAGGGTGTGATTCCAACAATGCACTCAAGTCCAAGTGAGCATGTTTATCCGTTTCACCTGGCAACATTTCAAGCAGATCAGTACGGCCAATCAAGTCTTTCAAGCTTGCAACACCCAGTGCTGCCAGCCATTCACGCGTTTCTTCCGCAATGAAGTGGAAGAAGTTAATCAACATTTCAGGCTCACCAATGTAGTGTTCCTGACGTAAATGATCCTGTTGAGTTGCTACACCGGTTGCACAGTTGTTCAAGTGACAGATACGGAGGTATTTACAACCCAATGCAATCATTGGCGTTGAACCAAAGCCAAAGCTTTCTGCACCTAAAATTGCCGCTTTCACGACATCCAGACCTGTTTTCAAACCACCGTCGGTTTGTACACGAACTTTACCACGCAGGTCATTCACGCGAAGGGCTTGATGCGCCTCACTTAGACCCAATTCCCATGGCGAACCGGCATGGTGAATTGAAGATAATGGAGAAGCCGCTGTACCGCCGTCATAACCGGAAATGGTAATGAAGTCGGCATAAGCTTTCGCAACACCTGCAGCAATAGTTCCCACACCCGGTTCAGAGACCAGTTTCACAGACACCATCGCCTGAGGGTTGACTTGTTTCAAGTCAAAGATCAATTGTGACAAATCTTCAATTGAGTAGATGTCATGGTGCGGTGGAGGTGAAATCAGGGTCACACCTGGAACCGAGTAACGTAAACGTGCAATCAAGCCATTTACCTTACCACCCGGTAACTGACCGCCTTCACCCGGTTTTGCACCTTGCGCCACTTTAATCTGCAAGACTTCTGCCGAAGTCAGATACGCAGGGGTTACACCAAAACGGCCTGAGGCAATCTGTTTGATTTTCGAGTTACGGATAGTGCCATAACGTGCTGGATCTTCACCGCCCTCACCCGAGTTGGAACGACCGCCAATGGTATTCATGGCAATGGCAATCGCTTCGTGCGCTTCAGGAGACAATGCACCCAAAGACATCCCGGCAGAGTCGAAACGCGGCAGAATGTCTTCTACAGATTCCACCTGATCCAGTGGAATTGAATTATCTGTTTTCAGTTTCAACAAGTCACGAATGGTTGCAACCGGACGTTTGTTCACCAATTCAGCATATTCTTTAAAGTCAGCGTATTCACCTGAACGAACCGATTTATGCAGGGCATTAATCACATCCGGGTTAAAGGCATGATATTCCTTGTCGAATACGAATTTCAGCATACCACCCTGATCGATTGGCTTACGTGATTTCCACGCAGTATCAGCCAGTTTTTTCAGGTCATTTTCAAGGTCGGCAAAAGTAGCACCCTTAATACGGCTTGGTACACCTGTGAAGCATTTATTGACCACTTCGTCAGATAGACCAACGGCTTCGAACAACTGGCCACCACGGTAAGAGGCAACTGTTGAAATACCCATTTTAGACAGGACTTTCAACAAGCCTTTCTCAATCCCTTTACGGAAGTTCGCCTGTGCATGAATCGGATCACCCAACAATTCGCCTTTGGCAATCAGGTCATTGATGACGTCATAAGCCAGGTAAGGATAGATTGCAGTAGCACCAAAGCCCAAGATCACTGCAAATTGATGCGGATCACGCGCCAGACCGGTTTCAACGATAATGTTGGCATCGGTACGCAGACCGACATTGATCAGGTGGTGATGCACCGCACCTGTTGCCATAAGCGCATTGGCTGGCAAGAAACCTTGACGGATTTTCTTGTCGGAAAGTACCAGTAAGGTTTTGCCGTCACGAATCGCTTGAGCAGACTCTTCACAAATACGTGCAATTGCCGATTCCAGACCTTCATTTTCTGCATAGTTCAGGTCGATGTCAGCAATTTCATAACCTTTACGACCCAGGGTACGAATCTGATGCATTTTCGAATTTGAAAGCACTGGGCTGGAAATGATCAGACGGTCTGCATGTTCAGGACTCTGTTCAAATACGTTTTGCTCGCGACCCAAGCAAGTCTCTAAAGACATGACGATCGATTCACGCAATGGATCGATTGGCGGATTGGTGACCTGAGCAAACTGTTGACGGAAGTAATCTGATACATGGCGTACCTGACGAGACAATACCGCCATTGGCGTATCATCACCCATTGAACCTACAGCTTCCTGACCGCTTTCTGCGATTGGACGAAGCAACTGGTCACGCTCTTCAAAAGTCACCATGAACATTTTTTGTGAGGCTTTGAGCTCATCGCCTTTCAAGCCCTGATCACATAAATATTCTTCAAGCTCTGGGCTACCTTGAACACGCACAGAGTTTTCACGCAACCATTCACGGTAAGGACGCATTTTTTTCAAATGGTTGCTGACATCTTTGGTGTCTAGCATTTTACCAGTGAAGGTATCAATCACCAAAATCTGACCCGGGCCTACACGTCCCTTAGAAATGACATCTTCAGGCTCATAACCCCAAACACCAATTTCTGATGCCAGCGTGATATAACCATTTTTAGTGATGACCCAACGTGCAGGACGCAAGCCATTACGATCCAGCATACAGATGGCATGACGACCATCTTGAATCACCAGGCCTGCCGGGCCATCCCAAGCTTCCATATGCTTAGAGTTGAATTCATAGAATGCACGCAGGTCAGCATCTAAAGTTTCAACGTTTTGCCAAGCCGGTGGAACCAGCATACGCAGTGCACGGAACAAGTCCATACCGCCACCGACAAGAATCTCAAGCATGTTATCCAGGCTTGAAGAGTCTGAACCGGTACGGTTCACAATCGGGTTAAGATCGGTTAAACCTGGCAATAACGGATTTTCGAATTTTGGTGTACGCGCCATCGCCCAGTTACGGTTTGCAGTAATGGTGTTGATTTCACCATTATGCGCCAGGTAACGGAACGGCTGTGCCAATGGCCAACGCGGCAAGGTATTGGTAGAGAAACGTTGATGGAACACCACAATATGAGATTCCAGGCGTTCATCCGCCAAATCGGTATAGAAATCAGCAATTGCGGCAGGCATCATCAAGCCTTTATAGCTGATCACTGTAGAACACAAAGTCGTTACATAGAACGATGGATCATTGTTTAACTGCTGTTCTGCACGACGACGTGCCAGGAACAATTTACGGTTAAACTCAACCTCAGTCACACCCATCGGGCAATTGACAATAATCTGTTCAAATGCAGGCAAAGACTGCATTGCAATTTCGCCAAGCGCATCATTATTGGTTGGAACAACACGCCAAGCGAGAACTTTAAGACCTTCCAATTCAATTTCTTTGGCCAGTACTTGTTTAGAATGTGCAGCAATTGCCGGGTCTACATTTAAAAATACGGTACCGACAGCAAAAATTTCACTTAAAGTGATATCACTGAGTTTTTTGGCTTCTTCACGGAAGAATTTTTTCGGCATTGCCAAAAGCAGACCACAACCATCCCCTGTCTTACCATCTGCGGCAATACCACCACGGTGTGTCATGCAGCTAAGGCTGTGCATAGCGGTCTTGACGAGATCATGGCTTGCATCACCCTGCATATGGGCGATTAAACCGAAACCACAGTTATCTTTAAACTCATCCGGTTGGTATAAACCTTGAGCGGGAGCTACAGTATTAGGCGATGGCATGTGCATAGCGTACCCTTCTTTCAACATGGCCCATAAAGCGGGCATCTAACAATCAAATATCTTCTTTGCGATTTAGTCCAATTCACTCACATCAAGATTAATGTTGAGCAAAACTTCTTCATCCTGTCTAAGATAGTCTGATTTTAATCTTTGTACATGGATGAATTGCAAAAAATGTTTTGCTTCGTTTACGCACTCTTTTAAAGCAGGTAAATTTGACAATTTCGCACACTCATTGAATCTTTTCGCGCCAAAACAGGGACATTAACTCAATTCATGCACCAATAAAGCAAAAAATATGCCAATTTAAAAATTAGAGTGCTAAATGTTTTAAATATAGAAATATTAAAATTTCATTAACTTTAGAGTAATTTTCAAGAAACATATTTCGCACTATATCTGTGCATATAAATAATTTTATAACTCAAATTGCTCTATTTTAGAACTATATTTTCAGTTAAATGGGTCATTAATTTCTTGTTCGGGAATTCTGTTTCCGCTTTGTTTCGGTGCAGCCTCAACACCTGAATGGGATTGCTGGACATCTACAACATTGCCTTGTTCATCACGTCGGGTTACTGTGGTTGTCGTGGTCGCATTTGCAGGATTGGTCTCCGCTACACTTGGCTTAGGCTTAGGCTTAGGCAAAGCCAACATGCTTTCATCCACTTTTGGCAAGGGTACAGATCTGAGATTCACCGCATACAGCTTATTGTTGGTGCCCATTTCATCCGCACCCATGTCATTCACTAAAGAAACATAATTTTCAATATCCTGCACTTTAGGCTGAACAGTCTTGGGCAATGGGAACGCTAATTGTTCTAGCACACGTTTTGCTTCATCTTGATTTCGATATACGCCATAAAGAAGTACATATTGTTCTATCTGGTTCTCACCACTCAGGCGTATATAAAAAAAGTTCTTGCGGTCAGATTGTTTTTTTAAAAAACTGCGGATCACGTCATCTTTAGTTGTCCGGAATAATTCGATGGTGCTTGCAAATTTATTATCATTAATAAATTTGCTGCCACGAAATTCCGGCTCATAACTTCCCGTAGTCACCACCCGTGTGGTCATTTCCAAAGGACGCACCTCTTCCTGAAGTGCACCTAGCAGGCTGGTTGCAGCCACCTTTTCCGGTTGAATTTGTAGCTCAGATGCAGTTTCAGCAGACTTTTCCACCTCAACCAAAGCATCACTGTCAGTCATCGCCCAAAAAACAAGTGCTGCAAACAGACACACCAATCCACACACCAGCCAAATATAGTTTTGAATGCGTTGCCATTGTGTACGGAGGGTTGCCATGACTTATGCCTTTTCTTGATTCGCTAAAATCGCCTGTTTCATCAATTCCACATCAAATTCTTTGCTAATCACGGCCTGTCCGAGCGATTTCATCAGGACCAGACGCAACTGCCCATTCAGCACTTTTTTATCATGCGCCATATAGGCAAGAAATTGATCCAGGGGAATAGCTGGGCATTTTACTGGCAAATGAGCACGTTGAATGATTTTTTTTGTACGTTCCAGATCTTCGAGTGAAATCCAGCCCATCCGTTGTGACAAATCAGCCGCCATCACCATACCCGTAGCCACTGCTTCTCCATGCAACCAAACCCCATAGCCCAAGTAAGATTCAATCGCATGACCAAAAGTATGACCTAAATTCAACAAGGCACGTTCGCCTTGTTCTTTTTCATCATTGGCTACAATACGTGCTTTATGGGCACAAGATTTATATACGGCTTCGGCCAGTAATTTCGCATCTCGTGCAACCAAACCATCCATATTTTGCTCAAGCCAGACCAAGAAATCCCGATCTCCAAGCAAGGCATATTTAATCACCTCTGCCAGACCCGCAGATAACTCGCGGTCAGGTAAGGTCGAAAGCTGCGACATATCAGCAAGTACGACTTGAGGCTGCTGAAAAGCCCCAATCATGTTTTTACCGAGTGGATGATTGATACCGGTTTTCCCGCCCACACTTGAATCAACTTGTGACAGAAGCGTAGTCGGCACTTGAATAAAGTAAACGCCGCGCTGGAAACAGGCAGATGCAAAACCTGCCATATCTCCAACCACCCCACCGCCCAATGCTAATACCGTGGCATCACGGTTAAATCCGGCTTGCAGCAAAGCATCAAAAATCAGGTTCAAGTGTTCAATATTTTTATATTGTTCACCATCAGGCAAAATACATGTTGCGACTGTTTTTCCCAAATGCTCGATTGCCGTCACGTAATGTTCCAGATACAAAGGCGCAACCGTGGTATTGGTGACCACCATGACCTGTTTTCCGCGAATATACGGCTCAAGTAAGGATTGAGGATCTAAATCACTGCCAATAAAAATAGGATAGCGGCGATCACCAAGTTCAACATGTAAAGTTTGCATGAAATTAAAACCGTTAATTAGACTAGCTTTGTTTCTTGAGAAACAATCATATGTAAGATTTTTTGCGCTAAATCCCGAGCAGCACCCTGATTTGTCTCAATAATATAATCTGCAATTTCACGATATAAAGGATCACGAACTGCCAATAAATCACGTAACTTTTGCTCAGGATTTTCAACTTGCAGTAAAGGACGGTTTTTATCCCGATAAGTGCGCTGTAATTGAATTTCGACAGGAGTATAGAGGTAAACAACGATTCCGCGCTGTTTTAAGAATTCGCGATTAGGCAACTGGGTTACTGCCCCACCACCGGTTGCAACAACCAGCTGTGAACGGGCAGTGAGCTCATCAATCACCATTGTTTCTCGGTTACGAAATCCCTTTTCACCTTCTTTTTCAAAAATCCAAGGAATTGTCGCACCTGTTTTACGCTCAATTTCCTGATCGCTATCAAGAAACTCTCGTCCCAACAGTTCCGCTAAATGACGACCAACAGTTGTTTTCCCAGCCCCCATTGGCCCTACCAAATAGACATTTGGCAGGGTTTCAAACTCATTGCTTGGCAAGGAGTCACCTATTTATTTTGTTAAATTCAAAATATATTAATGATTTCTTGAAACACTGTCATTAACAATTCGCGGTGTAACAAAAATCAATAGCTCTCGCTTATTGTCCGACTTCAAATCTTTACGGAACAAACGGCCTAGGTAAGGAATATCACCCAAGAATGGTACTTTGGTTTGCTGATTTAAAGTTTCCTGTTCAAAAATACCACCCAATACTACAGTTTCACCATTATCCACTAGCACATTTGTAGTGATTTCATTTTTGTTTAAAATAATTTCACCATTTTGTGCATAGCCTGCTGGGGAATCACTCTTGATATTAAGTTTCATCTGTACTTGACCATCAGGAGTGATACTTGGGGTCACATCCAAACTCAGCAATGCTTCTTTGAATGAAGTTGTAGCTGTAGCATTTGAACCCACTCCAGTTGTAGCCTGATATGGAATTTCTTGACCAGAAGCAACTTTTGCGGCTTGTTTGTCAGCAGTTAGCACTTTAGGAGTAGAAATAACTTCACCATAACCATCAGCTTGCAATGCAGAGAGTTCTAAATCCAGCATGAAATCTGAAAGGCTAATTAAGCCAAATGCTATACGGCTTGCACCAGCAGTGGTGACGCCTAAATCTACATTCAGATTGTCTGGACGCTGAATCGTATATTTACCGTCATCATCCGGTGTTTTTAAATCCCATAAAGTGGTGTCACTACCGCCAACCAGTAAATCACTATTCTGATTGATGCCCTGTGACAAGATCCCCCACTTCACACCCATCTCTTTAGTAAAGTCAGTTGTTGCACGAACTATACGAGCTTCAACCATCACCTGTTTTACAGAAACATCCAATAAATCAATCATCTTACGGATTTGATCTACTTTCTGTGAAGTATCATTAATAATTAAAGTATTAGTACGAGGATCAACAGAAACAGTACCTCGAGGACTAAGTAGGCTTCCTACGCTATCCCCTAAAGGATCAGCTCCTGACCTACCAGAATTACCTGATCCAGTTGAAGCATTGTTACCTTGAGTAATTAATTTTTCTATATCAGTGGCTTTTGCATAGCTGAGCTGAATATATTCAGTTTGTAATGGTGCCAGCTTCAC
This sequence comes from Acinetobacter sp. BSP-28, assembly GCF_044130285.1. Lineage (NCBI taxonomy): Bacteria > Pseudomonadati > Pseudomonadota > Gammaproteobacteria > Moraxellales > Moraxellaceae > Acinetobacter > Acinetobacter sp. BSP-28. The sequence continues at coordinate 64,042 of NZ_JBIQOB010000016.1, read as the reverse complement.
ACTTTGCGCCAGGGCCTTGGCTTCTTCCTCTTCCGCCTTAATCAGTTCTGATACCGGCGCAATCCAGATCACATTCCCATTACGGCGCTTATCCAGATTTTTGGTTTTTAAAATGATATCAAGAGCCTGATCCCATGGAACATCTTTTAAACGCAGGGTAATATTGCCTTGAACACTATCTGCAGTCACCATGTTGATGCCGGTGAAATCTGCCAGTAATTGCAATACACGACGTACTTCAATGTCCTGAAAATCTAGTGAAATCTTTTTACCTGTATAAGCATTTGCCGCCTTAGGTTTTAATGGGTTTTTATCTTCAGGACGTTTTAAGCTGATGGTCAGTTTGTTATCCGTCTGATAAGCCATATATTCATAGCTGCCAGAAGTCTGAATGGTAATCACGCCATTGCCGCCGTCATTGGTAGCATCGACCGTAGATACGGGGGTTGCGAAATCATTCACATTTAAACGACGTGCCAAGTGTGCTGGAACTTTATTACCTAAAGCTCGCACCACCACTTTACTGCCTTGTTGTTGTACATCTACCGGAGTATTGCTTCCTAATAAATCTACAACAATTTGGCCTTCACCCTGACTACCGCGCTGGAAACCAATATTGGAAATACCTTGCGCAGTTTTTTGAACGGAAACTTGCTGAGAGGCAAATGCATTCGCAGCCGCAGAATTAATTTTTAAAATAAAAGTATTGCCTTCAACACGTGTGGTAAAAGCACCTGCATCAGCCAAATTCACAGTTAAACGTGAACGTTGGGCATCAGAACTCACATCGACGGAAGTGGCTTCTTTCGTTGCAACCGGAATACTATTTTGTTTTAAATTTTGTTGTGCTTTATCAAAATCAAGAATTAAGCGTGATGGCTGCTCTAGCTGGTAAGCCTGCGGTTGTGGTGGCAAACCATTAAACATGACACGGATTTCTGTACCTTGGCCTGCAATCTGCATTGGCACAATATTGGTCATACTCACTTGTGCATTTGCAACCTGCATGATCGCAATCGCAACAGCACCCATAGAAAATTGACGAAACAAATGGTTCATTGTATTGCCATCCCCAAATATAAAATCTTTAAAACTATTATTCATTTTTATTCCTTTTAAACTTAAGGCGCTGGTCCAAGTAATACTAGACTTCTTGGACGTTCTACGTATCCTTCTCGCCCATCTGGAACAATTTCCACGAGATCAATCTGTGTAGGCGTAATATTGATCACACGACCATGATTCATACCCATATAACTGCCGCGCTGGATTCGCTCAATTTCACCATCCGGGGTCTGAATCAACGCCAGGATCTGCCCAGACTGGTTACGCATACTTCCCTTCATATTCAACGATTCAATTGCATAACTTTCTAAAGGTTGCAATTGACGGGATAAATTAGGATAGACACGTTTTCCTGACATAATTTTTAATTCAGCAGCCAGTGAACTCGGTAAAAAAGGACTTTTAAGCTGGTGTGCCGCATAATCAAATGTTGGTACAGGTGGAAAAACCGGTGCAGGTTCAATCGGTAATGGAGGTTGATTGCGAATATTGGCCATTTGTTCATTCACGGCATCAATACGCGAATCACAACCGACCAGCAACACACCCAGCATCAGACTTAGAGAGATTTTTTGCATTTTCATTACTGTGTCCCTCCAGCCGTAGCAGTTGAGTTAGTCCCTGCAGCTTGCGTTTCTTCCGCTTGAGCATCAGCAGCACCAATATAACGATATGTTTTTGCTTTAACGTTATAATTCACTTGAGGAATATCAGATTTTTTCTCTTTATTTTCTGACGCCGTAATTTCAAAATCATGCAAAGTCACAATACGTGGCAGTGCAGCAATTCCGCTCACAAAAGAACCAAAAGCATGATAATCACCGGTTGCTTCAATCGCAATTGGCTGTTCAATAAAGAACTCTTGTTTTATTTCATTTTCTAAACGGATATTTTTGAATTTCAAACCAGAATTCACACCAGTGACGTTGATATCTTCAACCAGTCCTGGAATTTCAGTTTCCTTAGGCAATTGCTCCAACTGCTGATTAAAATTCGCCTCCATTTCTTGTAACTGCGCTTGCAACAACTGCAAATTGCGAAGTTTGGAATCTTTTTCACGAAACTCATTAAGCAGATTTTGCTCTTGAGCAGCAGCATTGGAAATATCTTCCAGCTTACCTTTAATGGTTAAAAAATAACCAATAACACCAATCGCCAGTACAATTGCAATCCAACAGGTGATTTTGACGGATAAAGGCCAACTTCCGTAGTTATTCATATCCAAAGTATTGAACTGCTGAAGAAACTTATCCAGCGTCATTTTCTTTTTAGGGACCACAGCCTCATTTGGATTTACTTCATCAAATTCATCGAGACTCATTGTGCTGCCTCCACGGTTGAATTAGCTGTATTGGATTGCGCTTGTTGTTGTGCTTCTGGTGCAGCAGGTTGGGCGATCTCATCTAAGTCAGCAGTCACCACAAATGAACCATAGCCTTCTTCAATACGCGGAATTACTGAGCTTGGCGCTTTATCTTTTTTCTCTTCAACCGCTAAAAAAGAATTCATGAAAGCGTTGCGATACCAGGCAGATGCTTCTAAATTACGCAAAAACTCTGCCACAGTATTTGGACTTTCAGCTCTGCCTTCAATGGTGAATTTATCGCCTGTACGCACAAATTTGGTAATGTACAAATTAGCTGGCGTAACACGAACCAGTTCGTCAATCAGACGCACCGCAATCGGACGTTGCCCTTGCAAGCCTTGAATCAGTTTCATACGCTCAATAATAGCATTGCGCTGCGCTTCCAAACCTTCCAGAGATTTTAATTGCACATCAAGATTTTGATTAGTGCTGGTAATCAGCTGATTGGCCTGTTCCTGGTCTTCAAGTTTATGGTCATAATAAAACCATGAGGATGTAACCGCCAAAGCGCCAATGAATGCAGCCCCAATACAAATTGCTATAAATTCTTTTTTTCGTTTCTCTCTTAGCTCATCACGCCAAGGGAGTAAGTTAATTCTTGCCATTAATCAAAACTCCTCAATGCCAGACCACATGCCACCATGAGCGAGGAAGCATCATTCTCTATTTTTTTAATATCGATTTGTGGAGAAAAACCCATTTGCAAAAATGGGTTGGCAATCGTGACGCGATAACCCAGTTTTTGTTGTAGTAATTTCGCGAGTCCTGGAATATTGGCATTCCCGCCAGCCAATAAAATATGGTCAATCTCATTAAATTGTGAAGATGAGAAGAAGAACTGCAACGATCTTGCCGCTTGCTGAACCACCGCTTCCAAGAAGGGTTCTAAAACTTCAACATCATAGTCATCTGGCAATGAACGGCTTTTCTTGGCACGGCCCGCTTCTTCAAAAGACAGACCATAACGATTTTGAATTTCCTGGGTCAACTGTTTCCCGCCAAACACCTGCTCTCGCGTATAAATCACTTTATTATTTTGCATCACAGATAAGGTCGTCATGGTATGACCAATATCTAAAATACCGACGGTATTCACACCCATAGGCAAAGTATCGGAAAATACTTTATAGGCATTTTCGATTGCAAAACTTTCAACATCTGCAGTTTTAGGCGTAAGGTTCGCTAGTTCCAGTACTTCAGCACGTGCTTCCACATTCTCAAGACGAGTTGCAACTAAAAGTACATTGACCCGATTCGGATTGGCTAAACGATCCGGCAATACTTCAAAATCCAGACTGGCTTCGTCTAGAGGAAAGGGAATGTATTGCTCTGCATCCATACGGATCTGGACTTCACGTTCGTCATCCGTCATATCTGCATCCATTTCAATGGTTTTGGTAATCACCAGTGAAGTCGGGATTGCAAAAGCTGCAGCTTTGGATTGCGTATTGGCAAGATTGAGTGCTCGTTCTAACGCGTCACCCACTGCTTCTGGGTTTAAAATATTTTTTTCAACAACACTACCTTCAGGTAAAGGAACCAGCGCATAGCTTTCAACCCAGTACCTGTTACCGCTCTTAACAGAAAGTTCTAACAATTTAACAGAAGTAGAACTAATATCTACTCCTACTAACCCCTTATTCGGCTTACGATATAACCTGAGCACAATATAATTCCTATTATTTTTTTATCCCCAATAAAAGTAACCTACTAATCAGTGTTGGTCTATAATTTTATACAGATACAATAACTCATCTAACAATCTGTATGTGTAAAGGCTATACTGACCGCCAATTAGTTTGCCATTAGCTCTTATTAAAACTTACTTGTTATGAAAAAGCTATCACGTTCGGGCCATGTTCATCCATTTTTTTTGATCATAATTATAGTTTTGGTCTCAATTCCGATGGGATTTTATGGCATGTATCTCTATATTGCCCCATCCCTTCCCAAAATGACCACCTTAAAAAAGGCACCGTTATTAAAACCTTTACAAGTTTATAGTGCTGATAATGAGCTTATTGCGGAGTATGGCGGAAAATTATCTGTTCCTGTGGAATACAAACAGATTCCAAAACCCTTTATTTCTGCCTTTCTTGCTGCAGAAGATTCATCCTTCTTTGAACATAGCGGAATCAGTTTTAAAGGTTTAGGACGTGCGATGAGTGAAACCATCACTGGTTCCAACGTACAAACCGGTGGTTCAACTATTACCATGCAGGTGGCAAAAAACTATTACTTAACGCCTGAACGCACGCTAAAACGCAAACTGACTGAAATTTTCCTGGCCCGAAAAATTGAACAGAACCTGACCAAGGAAGAAATTCTCACCCTATATGTGAATAAAATTTTTCTGGGTAAAAATGCCTACGGAATTGCTGCAGCTGCAAAAATTTACTACAACAAAAATCTGGATCAGCTCAGTATTGCGCAAATGGCCATGATTGCAGGCTTGCCCAAAGCACCTTCCAAATACAACCCGGTGGTTAATCCTACCCGTGCACTAGAACGCCGCAACTGGATTCTGGGTCGTATGTTGCAGTTGGGTTATATCAATCAGGCTCAGTATAAACAGGCCATTGCTGAACCGATTAACCTCGATATGCCAGACCGCGGCATCAATAACAAATTTCCTTATGTAGGGGAAATGGTACGTTCAGAATTAGTGGAAAAGTTTGGTGAACAAGCAATTGATTCTGGTTATAAAGTTTACACCACGATCAATAGCCAGCGTCAGGCCTTCGCAGAACAATCGGTACAAGAAGGCCTCGAAGCCTATGACCGCCGACATGGTTGGAGAGGTGCCGAGGCACATGACAAACCCTTGAGCGAATTCATGGCGTATGCAAATACCTACCCTGCCAAGGTGATTAAAGTCGAGAAAAACTCTTTTGAAGCATTGATGCAAGATGGCTCTACCGTGACTGTTCCCTGGTCAGGCATGTCTTGGGCTTCTCCCTATCGAAATGCCAACAGCATAGGCCCTGCTCCGCGCACAGCTTCACAAATTGTTAAAGTGAAGGATATTATCCGCTTACGCCCCAATGACAATAAGGCTTCTTGGGCACTGGTGCAGATTCCTAAAGCTCAAGGGCAACTGATTGCAATCAACCCGAACAATGGCGCAATTGAAGCCATTGTTGGTGGATATAATTTTTATCAGTCCAAATTCAACCGCGCCTTACAAGGCTGGCGCCAACCGGGTTCCACTATCAAACCCTTTGTCTATGCCTTGGCACTTGAGCGTGGTATGACACCCTACAGCATGGTCAATGACAGTCCGATCACGATTGGAAAGTGGTCACCGAAAAACTCCGATGGCCGTTATCTTGGTATGATTCCTTTACGCCGTGCCTTGTATTTATCACGCAATACGGTATCCGTTCGCCTGCTGCAAACGGTGGGCATTGAGCGCACCCGACAGTTATTAATGGATTTCGGTTTACATGAAAATCAGATCCCGCGAAATTACACTATTGCTCTAGGCACACCACAAGTTCTTCCAATTCAAATGGCCACAGGCTATGCCACCTTCGCCAATGGCGGTTACCGCATTCAGCCACATTTTATTGACCGTATTGAAGATGCCTATGGCAAAGTAATTTATCAAAGCAATCCAGACTATGCCTGTATTTCCTGCATCAATCAAAATGATGAAGAAACAACATCCGCAGAACCGGTAACACCTGATGATGAAGTAATTAACGTCACCAATCAGATGCTACCAGAAGAAAAAGAACTAGCCCAACTTAAGCTGGATGAAGCACAAAGCCAATACCGTCAAGCACAGCGTATCTTAAAATCAAGCTCTGCCTATGATATGGCCAATATTCTGCGTGATGTAATTCAGCATGGTACCGGACGTGCTGCGCTTAGAATTGGTCGTGATGATATTGGCGGTAAAACAGGAACCACCAATGATGCCAAAGATGCCTGGTTTGCAGGTTTTAATGGCAAACTGGTGACTGTGGCATGGGTCGGTTTTGACCAACCGACCACGCTAGGCCGCCGTGAATATGGTGGTGTTGCCGCATTACCAATCTGGACCAACTTTATGGGTAATGCCTTAAAAGGCACACCGGCAGCTTGGGTACATTTTGACAAAAATGCCAAAGCACCGGCCAATCGTAACCAGACGATTACTGTAGGTGAACCCGACCAGACAGATCGCTCCTCTCCACCTCTGGCCCGCCCATTGTATCGTCCGGCACCTGTGACCCCTGCGCGGGCACCGGAACGTGACTTTGACGACTTGCCGGGAGAAGAAATTCTTGTTCCGGATAATGCCAATCCTCCAGATATGCAAAAACAAAACAGCAAACCGGATGCTCTGGATAATCTGATTGATGTATTTGAATAGCATAATAAAAAGCCCTCGACTGAGGGCTTTTTAATGCACTTATTTTTTAAGATTTCTTTTTAAACAGATAAATCTGAAATTGTGCTTTTAACTCGAATTGTTCGAGTTGTTCTAATGTCTGACGTCGCTCTGGCTTAGCTTTGTAGGCATAAGGCGTCATGGCAATCAGATTTTTTAAATCCGCTTGCGACAAGGTAAATGGAGCATCCACCACACTTTCCTCCACCAGCTCAAAAGCGTCTTCCAGCTGAGCGACAAATTTATGCGGCTCATGCGGATTGACTTCTTCAAAAAGCGCTTCACGCATGGCATATAAATGCTCTTTCGCCGGGGTCACCACCATCAAATAGGCATGCGGTTTAAGTACCCGTAATATTTCCTGTTTCGGAATCGGACTAAATAGACTACTACATAAATCAATTGAAGCATCCAGTACCGGCAAGGTCGCTCCCGTACCTACCACCCAGGTCATATTTTTATTCAGTTTTGCAGCCACCTGAACCGCATTTTTAGCAATATCCACACCGACACATTGCAGCACTTCCGCTTGCATGGCATTAGTGTAATAACCTTCACCACAGCCAATATCCAGCAGATTTTCAATGCGTAACTCGCGAATTTTTTCAACTACTGCCTGCTGTAAAGGCGCATAAAAACCTGCACTTAAAAATGCACGACGGGCTTGCACCGATTCGGGCGTATCGCCTGGATGCTTACTATGCTTGTGTTGTACCACATGCAGATTGACATAGCCTTGTTTTGCTACGTCATAACTATGCTGATTTGCACAGCGCCAGGTTTTCTCGTTCAGGTGCAATGCCTCACGACATACAGGACACATCAGCAGATTCATTCTTTTCTCCAAAACCTAAAAGTGCAATAAAAAGAGCCGGCAAATGTGGGAGCAAATGCCGGCTCTTTTGCAAAGATTTGCTTAACGTAATTTTAAGGTCATTAAACCCAATACCACCAGCATAATCGTAATAATCCAGAAACGGATCACCACCTGAGTTTCACGCCAGCCTTTTTTCTCATAATGGTGATGCAGCGGTGCCATCAGGAATACACGTTTGTTACGCATACGCAGTGAACCAATTTGCAGGAACACGGAAATGGCTTCAACCACAAATACCCCGCCCATAATCGCAAACACGATTTCCTGACGAACCATCACTGCAATTGTACCCAGCATCGCACCTAATGAGAGTGCACCGACATCGCCCATAAACACTTGCGCAGGATGTGCGTTATACCAAAGGAAGGCCAAACCGGCACCAATCATCGCTGCACAGATCACCACAAGTTCAGATGAATATTTCACATACGGAATATGCAGATAATTGGCAAAACGGATATCACCGGCAAGATAAGCAAACACCCCTAAACCTGCCGCCACAAGAACGATCGGCATAATCGCCAGACCATCCAGACCATCGGTCAGGTTCACCGCATTGGATGCACCGTTAATTACCAGATAGGTAAAGATAATAAAACCAATCCCCAACGGAATTGCAGACAATGGAATCGTCAGGTTTTTAAAGAACGGAATCAATAAATCCAGCATGTTGCTGGTGTGTACAGGATTGACCTGTTGAGTGGCAATCACATACAGGGCAATACCCGCACCTAACGAACCGACGGAAGTCCAGAAGAATTTCTTTCGTGCAGGTAGACCGGCATTGTCTTTATAACGTACCTTAATCCAGTCATCTGCCCAACCGACGGCACCAAAAATCACCATCACGCTCAATACAATCCAGACATAAGGATTAGATAAATCAGCCCATAACAGGGTTGAAATACCAATTGATAGCAGGATCAAGATCCCGCCCATGGTAGGGGTTCCCATTTTCTTGGCGTGACCTTCAGGAGCAAAAGAACTTACGGCCTGTCCGTATTTTAAAGCTTGCAGCTTACGGATCATTACCGGACCCAAAACCAGTCCAATGGTCAATGCGGTTAAGACACTGAGCAGCGCACGTAATGTTAAATAACGGATCACGCCGAACGAGCTATTGTAGCCAGCCAGGTGTTCAAATAACCATAACAGCATTAAAGTTTCTCCATCAAATCAGCCATCAATGTTTCCATGTGGGTATAACGAGAACCTTTAAACAGGAAACTCATGGATTGAGGTTGATGTGTTTCAATTAAACCAATTAAGAAAGGAAGGGCTTGTGCCTGGGTCAGGAAGGCCTGCAGTTTTTTGCCATACTGGGTACTCCGCGCCCCTTCTTGGGTAGCCGGAGCAAATTCACCTACGGCAACGACGAAGTGAACTCCCGGTACCGAAACCAGGTCACGCCCCAGCATATAGTGTTGCTGTGCAGCACTTGCGCCTAATTCGCCAATATCACCAATCACCATTACTTTGACGCCTTCCTGTTGCGCCAGCACTTCGGCTGCAGCACGCATGGACGTCGGATTGGCATTGTACGTATCATCAATAAACAAATGTTTTGCAGTATGAATAAAGTTCAAACGGCCTTTCGCGCCTTTCGCCTGCTCCAAACCGGTCACAATATCATCCAGCGTAACACCAATCGCCAAGGCAAAAGCTGTCGCAGCAGTAGCATTCTGCACATTATGTTCACCGGCAAATGGCAGATTGATCTGACGCATGCCTTGTGGGGTATTTAAAGTAAAGTGAGAAGATTGTGCTTGCAACTCGATGTCTGTTGCATACACATCACCACCTTGCCCAAAACTCAAGACTTTTTCAGTCTGTACTGCCTGACGAATCGGGTCAGCAAAATCATCCGCAGCAGGAACAATCGAAGTACCTGTTGGGGCAATATGCGCATAAATTTCCGATTTTGCCCGACAGATACCATCGCGTCCGCCAAACTCACCTAGATGCGCAGTACCAATATTGATAATCCCGGCCACATGCGATTGTACCAGATTGGAGGTGTAATCAATTTCACCTTGATGGCTGGCGCCCAATTCCATCACTGCATATTGGTGTTCCGCACGCAGCTCGAGCAGCATCATCGGCACACCCAAATCGTTATTCAGGTTGCCGCGGGTAATCAAGGTCGGGGCAAGACGGGATAAAATACTGCCGAGCATTTCTTTGGTGGTGGTTTTACCACTACTGCCAGTCAGGGCAATCACTTTTAATTGTGGATTTTGCGCACGGCGATAAGCCCCGAGCTGCCCCAATGCCAATCGGGTATCAACAACTACAAGCTGACAGATATCAGCATCCACTGGATGGCTGACAATCGCGATTTCACAGCCTTTACCTGCCACTTGAGCAACAAAGTCATGCGCATCAAAACGCTCACCTTGCAGGGCAAGAAAAGCATCCCCTTTTTCCGCAAAACGCGAATCAGTCAAAATTCGTTTGATTTCGCCTTGAGGTACTTTGTCATTCAACCAGTAACCTTGAGTAGCGTCAGCAAGTTGAGCTGCTGTCCATGGCTCTAAAGGCACTGTACTGGTGGTTGATGTATGCATGATGATTTCCTATTGCGCAGGATAAGCTGAATCTGGTGAGTGATGTTGTGCATCAATGGCTGCCTGCACTTCAACCACATCATCGAACCAATGACGTACGCCATCAATTTCCTGATAGTTTTCATGCCCCTTACCGGCAATAATCACGATATCACCCGCCTGAGCCTGTTTCACTGCAAATTTAATCGCTTCACGGCGGTCATGAATTTCATGTACTTGATGCTTTGAAAAATCAATTCCGGCTTTCATGTCAGCAAAAATCTGTTCTGGGTCTTCGGTTCGCGGGTTGTCAGAAGTGATCAGCGAAACATCGGCATGATCCAAGGCAGCCCGGGTCATCAGCGGGCGCTTACCACGGTCACGGTCACCGCCACAGCCAAATACCGCCCATAAATTTTTCGATACATGGCGTTTTAAGGTGGTCAGTACCTGAATCAGGGCATCGGGCGTATGAGCATAATCCACTACAAACAGACGCTCGCCATCACGGATCACCTGCATACGACCCGGCGCACCTTTCAGTTGCGGTGCAACTGCAATCAAATCGGTCAGCTTAAAGCCAGCCTGCTCCGCAGCAATCAGACTTGCCACAATATTTTCCACATTAAAATGACCAAGCAAGGGACTATTTACTTCAAATTCGCCCTTTGCAGTGATCAGTTTAAAGCATGCGCCGCTTAAACTATATTGAATATTTTCAACCCGATAGTCAGCTGCTTGCGTGATTGAGTAAGTGAGGATTTTCGGTTGGGCTGGATTTGATTTTGCAGCGTCAAGCATGACCCGCGCATGCTCATCATCCATATTGATAATCGCCACTTTCAAGGTAGCAAATTGGAATAATCGCGACTTCGCTTCGGCATAGGCTTCAAGCGTCCCATGATAATCCAGATGATCACGACTCAAGTTACTATAAGCCGCAATTTCGATATCGCAGCCATTCAAACGTCCCTGTTCCAGACCGTGCGAGCTGGCTTCAATCGCCGCAAATTCAGCTCCGGCCTGTGCATATTCATGTAAGGCATTTTGTAGCTGCAGGGCATCCAGCGTGGTATGCGAAGAGGCTTCCAGATTCGGTAAAATACCGTTACCGGTGGTTCCCATCACGGCGCATTTCTTGCCTTGCAACATCAACAGTTCAGCAATTAAACGCGAGATGGTGGTTTTACCATTGGTTCCGGTCACTGCAATAATGCGCGCGGCATCGACTGGTTGGCTGGCCTGCAAATATTGTTTTTGCCACTGTCCCATCACATGACGGACATTCGCTACCACAATGCTATTTTCCAGCCCCAGATCCGTTTCACTCACTACTGCCAAGGCACCCCGTGCCAAAGCGGATTGGGCAAATTGCAGCGTTTTTTCAGGCTGAGAAAAACTAGTCAGGGCAATAAAAATTTGCCCTGCTTCAACTTTACGACTATCTAAACTAAAGCCAGCGAATGGCTTGCTCATCCATCCAGTGGTTTTCTCAGTACTGTAGAGATCTTGAAATGTAATCGACATTCATCACCTGTTACTGGATTTTGGGAGTATCTAAAGGTTTATCTAAAGGCACGTTCATCAAACGTAAGGATTCTTGCATCACACGTGCAAATACCGGTGCTGCCACCAAACCACCGTAATATTGTCCTTTCGGATTTTCCACCACAATGACTATCGCCAAACGTGGATCACTGACAGGTGCCATGCCGGCAAACAGCGCACGATATTCATTGTCTGAATACCCCTTACGGTCTGCACGTAATTTATGTGCTGTCCCGGTCTTACCTGCTACACGATAACCTGGAATATTCGCCTGCTGTGCTGTACCGCCAGGCAAGGTCACCGCTTCCATCATCAACAAAACCTGTTCGGCAATTTTTGCATCGACAATTTGCTCGCCCTTAGGTGGCTGCTCCAGTTTGTACAAGCTTAAAGGCACCTTCACGCCTTTATTGGCAATCATGGCATAGGCATCAGCAATTTGCAGTACCGTCGCATTCAGGCCATAACCATAAGCCATGGTGCCCACTTCCGAGACGTTCCATTTGCTTGGCGGCAAAATCAGACCCGCACTTTCACCCGGGAACTTAACCGCTGAACGTTGTCCAAAGCCCACGCGTTTATAAAAAGTCGGCAAGGTCGCATACGGCAAGGACAATGCAAGTTTTGCAACACCGACGTTAGAAGATTTCTGAATGATGCCACCCAAAGTCAGTGCGCCATAGTTATGGGTATCTCGAATGGTATGGTTACCAATGCGCATACTGCCCGGCGAAGTATTAACGATGGAGTTCGCAGTATATTTGCCACTTTCCAGTGCCATCGCCACAGTCAGCGGCTTCATGGTCGAACCCGGCTCAAATGAGTCAACTGCACCGCGGTTACGCATGGCATCTTTATTGGCTAAACTTTTTTTATCGTTCGGGTTATAAGATGGCCAGCTGGTCATGGCCAGAATTTCACCGGTTTTGACATCCACGGCAATAGCAGTGGCAGAACGTGCATTATTCGCTACCCCTGCAGCAGTCAATTCGCGGTACAGAATATATTGCAGACGCGAATCGATACTTAAGGTGATATTTTCCCCAGCTTCAACTTCCTTAATAATTTCAGGATCTTTAAAACGGTTGCCTTTTTTATCCCGCACAATCTGCTGTTCGCCATCATGCCCAGATAAAGCCTTATTCAGCTGCATCTCCAGACCTTCAATCCCCATGCCTTCACTGTTGGTCAAACCAATAATCTGTGCATTAGGCTGCGGCTGCGGATAGTAACGTTTATAGTTTTTCTCGGTATAAACACCCTGAAACTCACGTTTCGCGATCAGTTCGGCTTGCTGGGGTGGAATTTCTTTTTGCAGTACCAGATAACGTGAACGAGGCTTATCGTTCATTTTCTTTTTCAGCTCGGCACGGTCCATCCCCACTGCATCGGCAAGCTCATCCAGATTGAGGTTTTTATCGGGTAGCTGGCGTTTCAGTTTGCGGTTATTGGGATCTTTAGCCAGTTCGGCTGTAATCTCATCAAACAGTTTTTTGGTTTCAAAATAGTCACGCGGATCAATCACCACCTTCATGACCGGCGTACTGATGGCCAAAGGCACACCATGGCGGTCATAGATCACGCCACGCATCGCCTTGACTTTTTCCGTTCTCAAAATATTGGCATTGGCCTTATTTTGCAAAAAGTCCTTGTTGATCACCTGTACATAAAATGCACGACCCACCAAAGCCAAAAAGCACAGTAAAACCACACTCCACATCAGATAAAAACGCCACATATCTACGCTAAGGGCATTTTTCTCGCTAATCGGCTGCTGCTTTTTGCGTGTTGCCTGCGTTGTTCTTTTGTCCACCATAATTACAGCTAGCCCTATTTTTTATCTTCTGAAGTCATTGGTAAAGCAATTACAACCGTCTGCGCTGCTGGTGGCGAATACATGCGAAGCTGCGTTACCGCGCGTGTGCCAATTTGCGCTGTCGCACCAAAGGTTTGTTGCTCAATCAGCAAACGCCCCCACTCTGCATTCAGATCATCCCTTTCCCGCATAAAAGAACTTAATTCGCGATAATCATGACGATATTCAAATACCTTGAATACCACCATAATTGCGCTAAGAAAGACCAGCAGCAGCAAAACGATATAACTGATGAGTTTTTTCATCGGCTTTTTGTCGGTTTTCTTTTCAACAACTTCAGTTTTCATTATTCGCCTTTTGAAGCTAAGCGCTCTGCAACTCTAAGCCATGCACTACGAGAACGAGGGTTGGCTTTCACCTCTTCTTCACTGGCACGAACTCGGGAAATTTTCTTTAAACGACGGGTATCTTCCCGTTCTTGTGGCATACCCCAACTGGTATCTTCCGCTAAAGTCGATTCTTTTTGAATAAATTGTTTAATTAATCGATCTTCTAATGAGTGGAAACTGATCACTGCCAGACGACCTTCTGCTTTGAGCACATCCACTGCTTGCGGCAAGAAAGCTTCAATATCATCTAATTCTTTGTTAATGGCAATACGGATGGCCTGAAAAGTTCGGGTTGCGGCATGTTTATTTTTTTCCCATTTCGGATGGGCAACCTTTACGATCTCTGCCAGTTGAGCTGTGGTTTCAATATAGCCAGCAGCTTTAATGGCTTTGGCAATACGGCGACTATAACGTTCCTCACCATATTGGAAAATAATATTCGCCAAGGCTTCTTCTTCAATATCCACCAGCCACTCGGCCGCCGTTGGACCTTGCGAATTGTCCATACGCATATCAAGTGGTCCATCTTTCATAAAACTAAAGCCACGTTCAGCCTGATCGAGTTGTGGAGATGACACCCCTAAATCTGCCATCACACCATCAACCTTGTCGATCCCCAATGCTTCCAGTTCCTGTTTTAAATCCGCAAAGCTGGCATGAATAATTTTAAAGCGTGAATCTTCCTGTTCCAACAGTGCTGCTGTTTCCAAAGCTTGCGGATCTTTATCAAAGCCATATACACGTGCATTTTCATCTAATTTAGAAAGCAATAAACGGGTATGACCGCCACGACCGAAAGTGCCATCGACGTAAATTCCTGTATTGCGATCCGCCAACAAGGCATCAACAGTTTCGTGAAGTAATACAGAAATATGCGACATAAGGGTTCAATCAATACTAGGAAAAATGTAACTGCACATTATTACCTTGTTTTGATAAAGCTCCAAACGACTTTTTGTAGGGAAATATTACTTTTCATAGAGAAAACCGTTTCTAAATGGATTCCATCCAGATCTACGCTATCTTGCATGTGATTTTTATCGTTCGGTGAGTTTGATGATTTAAAAATGATGTGACACCATTCATCTAAACGGCAATAAAAAAGCCAACCTCTCAGGATTGGCTTTTTCAGATTATGCAGAATTAACGTTTGCTATTATAAATCTGGTCGAAAATCGCACCATTGGCAAAGTGGGTCTGTTGTGCTTTGCCCCAGCCACCAAACACTTCATCAATGGTAAAGGTCTTCAGTTTCGGGAATTGAGCAGAGTATTTTGCTAACACTTCCGGGTTGCGTGGACGATAGTAATATTTTGCTGCCATTTCCTGACCCAATGGTGAGTACAAGTAGTTGATATAACCTTTGGCTAACCATTTATTACCGTTTTTCTCGACGGTTTTATCCACGATAGCCACTGATGGCTCGGTGAGGATAGACATGGATGGATAAACAATATCAAACTTGTTTTTACCCAAAGTTTTTTGCGTCACTAGGGCTTCATTTTCCCAAGTCAACAGCACATCACCAATACCGCGTTCTGCGAAAGTCGTCATGGAAGCACGGGCAGCCGAGTCCATCACTTTAACATTGTGGTACATCTTGCCAACAAAGTCTTTGGCTTTGGCCTCATTACCACCCGGTTGTTTCAGTGCATAACCCCAAGCCGACAAGTATACCCAACGCGGTAAACCGCCTGTTTTCGGGTTCGGGGTAATAATTTGTACACCCGGCTTGGTCAAGTCAGACCAGTCTTTAATCTGCTTTGGATTACCTTTACGCACCATAAACACAATGGTTGATGTATAAGGCGCAGAGTTATATGGGAACTCTTTTTGCCAACCCGGCTGAATCTGACCAGACTTGACGATTTCTTCAATATCGTTTGCCAAAGCCAGAGTTACTACATCGCCTTTTAAGCCATCCACAACGGAACGGGCCTGTTTACCTGAACCACCATGCGACTGCTTAAAATTGACAGTACGGCCGGTACGTTCTTTCCAGTAAGCACCAAAAGACTTGTTGAATTCTTCATAAAATTCACGCGTTGCATCATAAGATACATTTAAAAATTCACGTTCTGCCGCCTGAGCAGAAGTTGCAGTAAAAGCCATGCCGGTAGCAAGCAATGCTGCACTGAATAAGGCTTTAAATTGAGTTTTCATGGCATACAGATCAATTATCTTCATTAATGCTAACTATATGAAATAAAGTCATAATCCGCAATTCATCAAACTTAGACATAACCGATTAAGATAAAAGGTTTTTCTACTTAATCTACTGTTTTAGATAGAAAAAAGACGATAACATTATACTTATTCAAGATATATAGATTTTTATGGATTAGATATGAAAAAAACGGATAACAAATTATCCGTTTTTACTCTTTTTTCAAAAATCAGGCTTAATTCTTTTCACTATAAATTTGATCAAAAACAGCACCATTCACAAAATGGGTTTTCTGTGCCTTGGCCCACCCACCAAATACATCACCAATGGTAAACAGTTTGATTTTTGGAAATTGTGCCGCATATTTCACTGCCGCCTGTGAATTGCGTGGACGGAAGAAATATTGCGCTGCCAGCTCCTGCCCTTTAGGCGAATATAAATAGTTGAGATAACCTTTAGCCAAATTTCGGTTGCCATCCTTATCGACATTTTTATCGACAATTGCTACTGACGGCTCAGCCAAAATTGAAATGGATGGATAGACAATCTGATATTTGTCTTTACCCAAGCCTTGCGTCGCCAATAAGGCCTCATTTTCCCAAGACAACAGCACATCGCCAATACCACGTTCAGCAAATGTGGTTAAAGAACCGCGTGCGCCAGAATCCAGTACTTTGACATTACCATAGAGCTTTTTAACCAGCTCACGGGCTTTGGCATCATTACCACCCCGCTGTTTTAACGCATAGCCCCATGCAGACAGGTAAATCCAGCGTGGTGCACCGCCAGTTTTCGGATTTGGCGTAATAATTTCCACACCCGGCTTGGTTAAATCGTTCCAGTCTTTAATATTTTTGGGATTACCCTTGCGAACTAAAAAAACCACGGTCGAGGTATAGGGTGCAGAATTGTTCGGAAACTGCTTTTGCCAGTTTTTATGGATCAGGCCAGCTTTGACAATTTCATCAATATCGTTGGCTAAGGCCAAAGTCACCACATCAGCCTGCAAACCATCAATCACGGAACGCGCCTGTTTGCCCGAACCACCATGAGATTGCTTAAAATTGATTTCTTGGCCGGTACGTTCTTTCCAGTACTTACCAAAGGCCTGATTATATTCCTGATAAAACTCACGGGTCGGATCATAAGATACATTCAGGAAATCTTTCGCGGCGAAGCTCTGTGTCCCCATGCCCCCAAGCAACACCAAAAGAGTAGAGGCGATTATTTTTTTCATATGTAACACTCTTATTTAATAATAAGAGCACTATATAAATCACAAATATTTTTAACAATCAAAAACTTATAATATTTTATTGATTAAAAATCGATTTTTAATATATCCATAAAAATGCTTTAAAATGCATTTTTAGTACTAAAAAACCTCATGATAACGCTACAGTTTTCTGTTTTCCCCTCCTTCTCCATGTTGTCTCCATATTTGTTTGATACAAAAAGCACAATGTTTACAGGTATTTTATTATTTTGTAAAAAAGTGTGATCCAGTTCTACTTTTGTATTTTTTTGTATGGTTAAATGGTAGACACTCATCGGATTAAAACAATATATAAAATTCCAGCACCAGCAAGGGGGATGTTGAAATGCGATATACAGCAATTATACAAGTTTTTAGCTTAAGTTTAACTTTAGGGTTTATGGCTCAGCTGGGAAATGCAGCTGCAATTAAAGGTACCGAAGCCAAAGTGACGTTAAGCCCTGAAAAATCGTCATTGATTGAAAAAGCTTTGCAACAGCAGAAGCAAGGTGGAAATACTTTACGTGCCGATAACGATTTAAAGATTCTGACCGAAATTAAAGTCGCACCCACTCAAAGCTTCTTTGCCGCCCAAAACCAGAAATTTAGCCGTTTTGTTCAGGCCCTGTTCCCACAAAGCAGCTCTTAACCCAACAGCGGACTTCTTACCCCTTTAGAGGTTCAAAATAAGCCTAATCATTTCAATGTTGAATTTAACATTAAGTGATTAGGCTTTTTCGTTATAATAGCTTCCATTCACATTCTGAAAAATATTGGTTATGACTGTTCGTACTCGTATTGCGCCTTCTCCTACTGGCTTTCCACACGTAGGCACTGCTTATATTGCCTTATTTAACTTATGTTTTGCTAAAAAGCATGGCGGTGAATTTATTCTTCGTATTGAAGATACTGATCAACTGCGTTCAACCCCTGAATCTGAAAAAATGATTTTAGACTCATTGCGCTGGTTAGGCTTGAACTGGTCAGAAGGTCCAGATGTCGGCGGTCCTCATGCACCCTACCGTCAATCTGAACGTATGGGCATCTATAAACAATATGCTCTGGAGCTCGTAGAAAAAGGCCATGCCTTCTACTGCTTCGCAACTGCTGAAGAACTAGACCAAATGCGTACGGAACAGCAAGCGCGCGGTGAAACACCCCGTTATGACGGCCGTGGTTTATTATTGTCTCAGGATGAAGTTGCACGTCGTCTTGCCGCTAGCGAGCCACATGTGATCCGTATGAAAGTACCGACAGAAGGTAGCTGCAAATTTAACGACATGCTGCGTGGTGAAGTGGAAATTCCATGGGCACAAGTGGACATGCAAATCCTGTTGAAAACCGATGGTTTGCCGACCTACCACCTGGCAAACGTAGTTGATGACCATCTCATGCAAATCACCCACGTGATTCGTGGTGAAGAATGGATTCCATCGGCACCGAAACACCAATTGCTTTACAAATACTTTGGCTGGGACATGCCTGTGCTTTGCCACATGCCCCTGTTACGTAACCCGGACAAATCAAAACTGTCTAAACGTAAAAACCCGACATCTATCAATTACTACAAAGATATCGGCGTGTTACCAGAAGCCTTGTTAAACTATTTAGGCCGTATGGGCTGGTCAATGCCAGATGAACGTGAAAAGTTCACTTTGGCGGAAATGGTTGAACATTTCGACATTAAACGTGTATCACTCGGTGGTCCAATCTTTGATGTTGAAAAACTCAACTGGCTCAATGGTCAATGGATTAAAGCGCTCTCTCCTGCCGAATTGTTAAATACCCTATTGGCCTGGAAAGCAGATCGTCAAACTTTAGAAGATATTGCTGCAGCCATTCAACCACGAATCAACTTGTTGTCCGAAGCTGTGAATTGGGCTGGTTTTTATTTCAACCAATTCCCAACAATCACTAAAGAACAGTTTGAAAGTAAGAAATTGACCGAAGAACAGGTTCGTCAAAGCCTGCAGTTTGCGATTTGGCGTTTGGAAAATCTGTTCACCTGGAATAATGATACGGTAAGCCAAACCCTAATGGACTTGGCAAACCAGATGGAAGTGAAACTTCGTGACTTTATGCCAACTTTCTTTATTGCAATTGCCGGTTCAACCTCTTCGACTCCAGTGATGCAATCAATGGTAACGATTGGTCCCGATTTAACTTTCGCGCGCTTACGTCATGCCCTGGAAATTGTCGGCGGTCCGAGCAAAAAAGAAGCAAAAGCTTGGGAAAAACTCAATGAAAGCTTAAAATTGTCGAAAAATGATGCAGTTGATCAAGCATAATTGATTTTATAGTTGACGTGTAGGCGCAATACCCCTAATATTGCGCTCACACAAACTGGGGTCATAGCTCAGTTGGTAGAGCGCTACAATGGCATTGTAGAGGTCAGGAGTTCGATCCTCCTTGACTCCACCAAAGTTTGCTGTTTTACCTGTGTTGCCTCAATTGTCCCTATCGTCTAGAGGCCTAGGACATCGCCCTTTCACGGCGGTAACCGGGGTTCGAATCCCCGTAGGGACGCCATATTCAAGATGGCTGTAATATATATAGTGATCTTATAAAAAACCCAAGCATTGTGACTTGGGTTTTTTATTGCCTTAATTTTTTCTCAACTTTTATTTGCGCTGTTTTTGCTTTCTGTGTCATTCCGATTAAAATAAGCGATAAATTAAAATGATGGAGTTGTAATGCAATACCGTTGCCCAAAATGCCAAAGCCCTAAAATTATGCCTGTCGCTCAAGCCGGTAGCCCTGCAGTACGACCTATAGTTCCTAAAAGCCTCGTCTTTCTTATTCCTGCAGTATTTATCTTATTGCTGCTGGTTTTAATTAGCATTGCAATGTGGATTTTTGGCGATGGTGCAGGTTCTACCCTACAAACTGCAACTGTAGTGGCCTTTATTATCTGTGTCATTGCCGGTTTCCTGTTTTACCGCGACCTGCCTGATTTTAAAATTTCCATGCAAGGCTTTATGCAATCGCAAAAGAAATGGAAATGTCGTGAATGTAATCACGAATGGGAAATCTAAAATAGATTTGATTTCACATCAGCTTCAGTGCTGGTGTGAATCTTCCTGATAATGTGAATGTTTTTCATGGTCATCATAGCGATGACAGGATGAATGTAGTCTGCATTCATAATCTTCAATCTGTAGCGTCATTTCCCTAATACCATGTTGATGGCTCAACATCTCCAGAGCTTGCTGATATAACAGATTATGATCTGCCTGAGGTGCATAAAGATGCACAGTCAGATGGACATTCCTGGACGTAATAGCCCAAACCTTGAGTTGATGGATGCTTTCTACATCCTGCAGGCTCAAAAGGTCATTGCGCAACTGCTCAATATCAATTTCTTCCGGAACCCCTTCCAGCAGAATGTTGATGCTCTGTTTGAGCAAAATCCAGGTTCTAGGCAATACCCAAAAACCAATCAGCACTGCAATTAAGGTATCTACCCACATCCAGCCGGTGAAATAGATGATTGCAGCACCAATAATCACACCGATCGAACCTACAGCATCACTTAAAACTTCCAGATAAGCCCCTTTAACATTCAGGCTTTCTGTGGAGCTGGAAAATAAAATCCGCATAGAAATCAGGTTGATCATTAAGCCAATCACCGCAACGCCCAGCATTCCCAAACTTTGGATTTCAGGAGGATGGCTAAAACGCTGATAAGCTTCAAATAGAATATACATTGCCACTACAAAGAGCATGGAGGCATTAAACAGCGCCGCTAGAATTTCAAAACGTTGATAACCAAAAGTTCTTTTATTATCTGCCGGCATTTTGCCAATTTTGATCGCCACCAGGGCAATGGCTAGGGCTGCCGCATCGGTAAACATGTGCGCCGCATCAGAAAGCAGCGCCAAACTTTGAGTAATAAAACCCGCAATCACTTCAATAATGAGAAAAATGCTGGTGAGTGCCAGAGCAAAGGTCAGCTTTTTGGCATTTGCTTCAGTCACCACTGCATGACTATGATCATGTCCATGCTGTTCAGCCATACATACTCCTTTATTACTCTATTTTTTTCTAATTTTTGGTATAACTATTCAGCATAATAATACAGTCATGGGGAATAACATGACATTATTGCCCCAATGTAATGAGTTATGAGACTAAGCTCCAACACAATAATTAATTCTCTATAACCCCTATTTAAAAAATAAAATCAATAATTTGATAGAAACTAACACCTAAGCAATAGTAAATGAAAAATCAAATTACAAATAAAAAGTACCTAATTTTAAAAAAAAGTATATACATTAACATATTGGATAAAAATCATTTAATCCAGATAACAAGGAGCTGAATATGATCATACATAAAATAAAACAGATCGTTTACGCTTGGTTACCCCTACTGGGCTCTAAAATGCAAGGAATGCAAAATCCCATTTCCGAAGTGCAGTCAGAATATGCGCAAGGTCAATATTATGAAAAGTTAGCGCTCGAACATCATCAGATCTTTGAAAGCTTGCATTCGAATCACGCCATATCTGAAAACAATCCTGCCACTCAAGATAAACGCAATGCGATCTGGAACTTTTTAAGTGCGGCATTAAAAGGTCATCGCGATTCTCAGTATAAACTCGGTCTATGTTATTTGAATGGTGACTTGGGCCTTGATAAAAATTACACCCATGCCCAAGAATGGTTAGAAAAAGCAGCCAGGCAAGGTCATCCAGAAGCACGAAAGATGTTAATGTACAGTTATTCTCAAATTGTATTTTAATAAAAAAAACCAGCCCGGAGGCTGGTTTTTTTCACATCAAAATCGGGGATTAAGCACCGATTTTACGATATTTTTGACGACGCGTTGCCAAGTCATCGCCATCGCGCTTACGGCGATATTCTTCAAACTCGGTATAGTTACCGGTGAAGAATTCTGGTGTTTCATTTTCAAATGACAAGATGTGCGTTGCAATACGGTCCAGGAACCAACGGTCATGCGATACCACCATCACCGTACCCGGGAATACTAAAATTGCATCCTCAAGTGCACGCAAGGTTTCGATATCCAAGTCGTTCGATGGTTCATCGAGTAAGATCACGTTAGCGCCCATTTGCAGAATTTTCGCAAGTTGTAGACGGTTACGCTCACCACCAGATAATTCACCAACACGTTTTTGCTGATCTTGACCTTTAAAGTTAAAGCGACCGATATAGGCACGTGATGCGATTTCATAGTCACCGATACGCAAGATATCTAAACCGCCAGATACTTCTTCCCAAACGGTTTTATTGTTATCTAAAGTATCGCGAATCTGACCCACATAAGCCACTTTAACCGATTCACCTAAGGTCACGGTACCGGTATCCGGTTGTTGTTCGCCAGTCATCATACGGAATAAGGTTGTTTTACCCGCACCGTTTGGACCAACAATACCGACAATCGCTGTTGGTGGTACTGTGAAAGTTAAGTCTTTATACAGTAAACGACCATCAAACGATTTGCTGATGCCTTCAACTTCTACAACCTTGTTACCTAGACGTGGACCAGGTGGAATGTAGATTTCAGAGGTTTCATTACGCTGTTGGAATTCGCGTGAGTTAAGCTCTTCAAAACGCTCCATACGCGCTTTGTTTTTCTTTTGCTGACCTTTAGCATTTGAACGAACCCATTCAAGTTCTTTTTTCAATGCCTTAGCAAAAGATTCTTCTTGTTTATTTTCCTGCTCTAAACGGGCATTCTTTTGTTCCAACCAAGAAGAATAGTTACCTTGGTAAGGAATACCATGTCCACGGTCAAGCTCCAGAATCCACTCTGCAACGTTATCCAAGAAATAACGGTCATGCGTAATCGCAACAATTGTGCCAGGGAAATCTTTCAAGAAACGCTCTAACCAAGATACAGATTCTGCATCCAAATGGTTCGTCGGTTCATCAAGAAGTAACATGTCCGGCTTAGAAAGCAATAAACGGCACAGTGCAACACGACGACGTTCACCACCTGAAAGCAAGGTGACATCTGCATCCCAAGCTGGAAGGTTTAACGCAGCAGCAGCTTGATCCATTTGGTTGGTCAGGTTATGCGCATCCCAAGCGTGAATGATGGCTTCTAACTTTTCTTGCTCTTTTGCAAGTTTGTCGAAGTCAGCATCTTCCGCTGCATATTCAGCAAATACTTCATCCAGACGAGCCAAAGCATCCAATGGTTCACGTAAACCATCTTCAACGTTACCACGAACGTCTTTGTTAGGATCAAGTGGTGGTTCTTGCTCAAGGTAGCCGATTTTAATACCCGGTTGAGCACGGGCTTCACCTGAGAAATCTTTATCTACGCCCGCCATAATACGAAGCAAGGTAGATTTACCTGCACCGTTTAAACCAAGTACACCAATTTTTGCACCTGGGAAAAATGATAAAGAGATGTCTTTCAGGATTTCGCGCTTAGGCGGAACCATCTTAGACACACGGTTCATCGTGTAAATATATTGGGCCACGTAGGACTCCTCTATAGAAAAAGCAACATTCGCACTCTACCCACAGCAGTATGCGAACAAATATTTGGCGGGCATTATACGATGAAAGTACAAAAAAAATAAGGCATAGCATGCATCTTCAATAGAATGTTACAACTAATGGCGTGTTGGTTTTTTAAACATAATCGTAGACACTAAGTTTTATTTAATTCTGACCGAATAAAAGCGATAAATATAAGAAAATTAGATATTCTTTTCTATAATATGCACTTTTATTCATATTATCAGATGATAGACTGATTCAATAATCAACCGAAACAATTAACTCACTTAGATGATGTAAACATGACTTATAAAGATGAAACTTTAGCGATTCACGCGGGGTACAGCCCAGAACCGACCACAAAAGCGGTCGCAGTGCCTATTTATCAAACGACTTCTTATGCCTTTGACAATACTCAACATGGGGCTGATTTATTCGATTTAAAGGTTCAGGGCAATATCTATACCCGTATTATGAACCCCACCACCGCTGTTTTAGAGCAACGTCTGGCGGCACTGGAAGGCGGAATTGGCGCTTTAGCTTTGGCATCAGGGATGTCAGCGATTACCTATTCCATTCAGACCATTGCTGAAGCAGGTGACAATATTGCCTCTGTTTCTACTTTGTATGGTGGGACGTATAACCTGTTTGCCCATACTTTGCCAAAGCAGGGTATTGAAGTGCGATTCTTCGATTACCAAGAGCCCGAAGCCTTGCGTGGTTTGATTGACAACAAAACCAAACTGGTGTTTGTCGAGTCGATCGGCAATCCACTGGGCAATATCATCGACCTGGAAGCGATTGCTAAAATTGCCCATGAATACGGCGTACCAGTGATTGTCGACAATACCGTTGCCACTCCTGCTCTGCTGAAACCCTTTGAACATGGTGCCGACATTGTGGTGCATTCATTGACCAAATATATCGGCGGACATGGCAACTCGATCGGTGGTGCCATCGTCGATAGCGGTAAATTTCCTTGGGGCAAATATCCTGAGCGCTTTAAAGTCTTGAATACGCCTGATCCAAGTTATCACGGGGTCAATTATGTCGAAGCTTTGGGTGAAGCGGCGTATATTGCCCGCGCACGTGTAGTGCCATTACGCAACACCGGTGCTGCCATTAGCCCACTGAGTGTCTTTCTGATCTTGCAAGGTTTGGAAACTTTAAGTCTGCGTATGGAACGCCATACCGAAAATGCGCAGAAAGTGGCAGAATATTTACAGCAACATCCAAAAGTGAAATGGGTCAATTATGCTGGTCTTAAAGATCATCCACAGCATGCTTTGGCACAAAAATATGTGAAAGGTAAACCATCTGCCATCCTGTCTTTTGGTGTGCAAGATGGTCGTGAAGGCGGCACCCGTTTTATTGATGCCCTGCAATTATTTACTCGCCTGGTAAATATTGGTGATGCAAAAAGCCTCGCCTGCCATCCTGCTACCACCACCCATCGTCAGCTCAATGAAGAAGAATTAAAGTCTGCCGGGGTGAGTATTGATATGGTTCGTCTATCGGTCGGGATTGAGCATATTGATGATTTAATTGCAGATTTGGAACAGGCACTGGCCCAAGTTTAAAGCTTTTGATTTGAGGACAATTTAGCCTTCTTTCTGAATGGAAGAAGGCTTTTTTATTTGATTACCATTTTCTGGTTATTTCCCTTTGCTTTAATTTAAATTCATGGTAAAAATTAAGTTATAAGAAGAATAATAATAGAGCAATTACTCTAATTATATTTGTAAATTCAATAACTTAATTCTAGATTTTTTTCTTATATTCGCTATTATAGTTGACTCGAGAATAGCTCAAATTCCCCCAAATTTTGAGCGCTAGAATCAACTAAAAAAATAATCCAAATTTTTATTCTATTGAAACCAGGAAAAAACAGCGTGAATTCAAGACTAGAGAAACTCTTTCGAAATCGAGTCAACGGCAAAGTTATTTTAATCACAGGTGCATCGAGTGGTATTGGTTTGACCGCTGCGCATAAACTTGCGGATGCTGGTGCACATGTTCTGTTGGTGGCTCGTACCAAAGAAACACTAGATCAAGTTAAAGAAGAAATAGAAGCCAAAGGCGGCAAAGCATCTGTTTTCCCATGTGATTTAAACGACATGGAATCTATTGATGAAGTATCAAAACAAATTTTAGCGTCTGTAGATCATATTGATATCCTCATCAACAATGCAGGACGCTCAATTCGTCGTGCGGTACATGAATCGACAGACCGATTCCATGATTTTGAACGCACCATGCAGCTGAATTACTTCGGTGCCATTCGTTTGGTGATGAATATCCTGCCGCAAATGATGGTGCGTCGTGATGGTCATATCATCAATATCAGCTCGATTGGTGTACTGGCAAATGCAACGCGCTTTTCAGCTTATGTGGCATCTAAAGCAGCTCTGGATGCCTTTAGCCGTTGTCTATCTGCCGAAGTTCATTCGCATAAAATTGCCATTACCTCAATTTATATGCCATTGGTACGCACCCCGATGATCGCACCAACCAAAATTTATAAATATGTACCTACCCTGTCTCCTGAACAGGCAGCAGATTTAATTGCTTATGCAATTGTGAAACGTCCAAAGAAAGTGGCAACCCACTTAGGCCGTTTGGCATCGATCACCTATTCTATTGCGCCAGACATCAACAATAAATTGATGTCAATTGGTTATAACCTGTTCCCGAGCTCTTCTGCTTCGGTAGGTCAGCCACAAAAACTGAATTGGGTGCAAAAAGCGTATGCTCGTTTGTTCCCGGGTGAACATTGGTAAGATTGTGCGGTATGAAAGCCAGTCATTAGACTGGCTTTTTTATGCTATAAACGTCCTTAACTTTTTTGCTTTTAGATTTTTTATGCGGATTGCTGCTCTCATTTGCCAATATGGCTGTTTTGCCTTTGCTCTTTTTCTTTGCTATCAAGTCGGTACTTCTATATACCTGCAAGATTATAAATTGATGGATATAGTCAGTGATATTGGTACTATTTTAATTTGTATCGATTTAGGCATATTCCTTTATTTCAACAAGTCTCTGGCATCGCTAAAAATGAAAAATACCTCTCAGCAGCCTGCTGTTCGGGTTTCAACGATAGAAAAAATCACGCGTAAGTTGGGTCATTTGGGTATTATTCTGATTATCTGTAGCTGGATTGTGCCAATCATTAATTCATAAAAATCAAATAAAAAACCTCCCAATTGGGAGGTTTTGTTTTAAGAGAGATCATCAAAGCCACATGTCTTTAAATATATATGTACTATCATATTTTGATTTTGGACGTGTCCAATCACAATCATCGACATTCGGAATATAAATCACCATTCCTTGCCGGGCTCGAGTCAATAACACACGATAGGCATTTAGCAAATATTGCTGTTTTTCTTTCTGCCTGATCTGTTGCCAACCGCTGCCTTTAAATGCCTGATACTGCCATCCCTGATCATAGTAAAAATTAATGTCCCAAGCCAAACAGCTAAAGTCAATTTCTAAACCCTGTATATCAAACTCAGTTGCAATTTCCTCTAAATAATACGAAGACCGAACATCCCTAGAAGAATTTAAAAACCAATCTGCCGGAG
The DNA here is from genome assembly GCF_044130285.1 of Acinetobacter sp. BSP-28. Lineage (NCBI taxonomy): Bacteria > Pseudomonadati > Pseudomonadota > Gammaproteobacteria > Moraxellales > Moraxellaceae > Acinetobacter > Acinetobacter sp. BSP-28. Next base: position 36,572 of record NZ_JBIQOB010000016.1, on the reverse strand, counting down.
AAATTTTATTTTTTACATCAATTCCTTCTGCTCTTAATCGCCGTGCACCAGAGCTTGCAATGATTCCATAACGCTCAGACCCTTTGGCTTTGGTCTTCAACCAATTTTTGGCTTGTTTTAAATCTCGCGTGAGATAAATCGGATAATCACTCTTTATATTTTGATAAAGTTCAGCAGCCCACTCGGCCTCACCATCTAAAAGATGGTGAACCAATTGAGATACACGTTCACTGCGAAATGATCTTATCGATACAGCCAAATGCAGCGAGCTTTCACAAATACCCTGCTGTTTTAGCCATTCTCTCTGTTCAGTTGCAGCTAAATAAACTGGCTCATCCAGTATCTTATCTGAATAATAAATTTTCCAATCTGGATAATTTTGCTTTAAGGCTTCAATCCATTCTGTGACACCCGCTTCACCCGTATTGATTTCTTGTCCACCACCAATCAGACACACAATCACACACCAATCTTGATGCCGATCCATGACCTGAATCAGGAACTCGGGTTCAGACATATTAAAATCATCAATGCCCTTCTTTTGTTTCATGAAATTAGAAACTTGGGCTTTTTGCCAAGCTCTTTGTGCCTCATCAAATACAACTACTTTTTCAAATGGAATTTCTTGGGACTGTAGATAATAATCTCGAAAATGATGAATATTTTGAATAAAGGTTTTCGCGTCACGCTCAGCATTTGTTTTCTTAGCAACTTCACCTTTGCTTTTCGCAATCTCAATAGTATTTCGAGCTAAGGCTTGCTGTAAAACATCGACTAGAGGGCCATTTCCAGATAAAAAGACTGAATGTTCCGACTCATCCGCTTTTAATCTTTGATTAGCAATATTTAATCCGGCTAAAGTCTTTCCAGCGCCAGGAACACCTGTTAAAAAACAAATGGCTTTCTGATGATTTCGCTTACTTGTTTCAATAATGGATTCAATCTTTTTTGAAGTTAATTCTAGATTAATGGCACCTGCATCACTACGAGAAATCTCTTCAACTTGATGCCCTTGATAAAGCGCCTGGGCTGCTTCAATAATCGTAGGGGTCGGTTTATAAATTGAATTTAACCAGCTGATCGCGTCAATATGCTTGGTATTTGCATATTGCTGAATGACCTGTTGTATTGTTTCTCTTAAATTCAATTCATTGCAACAGACCACCTCCTCAAGCTGAGTTAGCTTAGGCCAATCAATGTCTTCTTCATCCGCTTGTGTTGCAACCAATACGGGAATAATTTTTTTCTGATCGCTTTCTGCATGAAAATTAATTAAATCCAAACAGTAATCAATGACTTGTGTCTTTGCATAAGCTGAATATTGTTTTTCACCCACTTTAAATTCAATGACAAAAATTAAATTCTTAAAAATTAAAATATTATCAACTCGCTTTCCCATACGAGGAATTGCAAACTCAAAAAATAAATATCCTTCTTTAAATTCAGCAAAGTTATGTTTTAAAACTTGAATTTGTTTAAGCCATGCATTTTTTTGTCGGTCTTCCAAGGCAAATTGATGGGCTTGCGCTAGATTGCCCAGAATTCTTTCAGATGAATCAGAAATGAAGTTTTGAATTGTATTATAGTAATAGCTACGCAGCATTTTCACTCAAAATCTTCTATTTAATAATTTGAAATATAAAACAAAAAACCTCCCAATTGGGAGGTTTTCTTTTTGAAATAAAAGATTACTTCGAACCTTTAATCCCGGCTTGCAATAACAATGCACCTAAACCGCCAATTTTATTTTCTTGTGGTTTAGCTGTTTGAGGCTTTTTATGACCTTGTGGGCGGTCACCTTGCGGACGTGCATGCTGTGGACGTTTGCCTTGTGGCTTACGTTCAGCACGTTGTTCATTCTGAACATTGTCACGGCGTGGCTGACGTGGTGCTTTAGCCGGAGCCTCAGAACCTTCAGGACGCATAGACAAGTTCACACGATTACGTTCAGCATCTACAGTCAAGACACGTACTTGCACGATTTGACCAGGTTTCACCACTTTATGCGGATCTGCCACAAACTCGTTCGCCAGTTCAGAAATATGCACTAAACCGTCTTGGTGTACGCCTACATCCACAAATGCACCGAAGTTTGTGACATTAGTGATCACACCTTCTAGCTGCATGCCTTCAGTCAATTGCGACACTTCAGTAATATCTTCACGGAATTTAGCAGTACGGAATTCCGGACGTGGATCACGACCCGGTTTTTCAAGTTCAGACAATACATCTTGAATGGTAGGCAAACCAAATTGCTCATCAGCAAATTCTTCTGCATTCACTTGGCGAATGATTTCAGAATTACCAATAATATCTTTTACCGTAGTGGCTTTTGCTGCAACAATTTTTTCTACCAAGCCATAAGATTCAGGGTGAACGGCAGATGCATCCAACGGTTCAGAACCGTCTTGAATACGCAAGAAACCTGCTGCCTGTTCAAAAGTACGCTCGCCTAAACGTGGTACATTTTTGAGTGCCTGACGGTTATCAAAACGACCATTTTCCTTACGGAAGTCAACTATTTGCTGTGCAATCGATTTGTTCAGACCTGCGATATAACCCAAAATTGCTGAAGATGCTGTATTGACATCTACACCGACCGAGTTCACACAGTCTTCAACGACTGCTTCTAATGTTTTCGCCAAACCGGCCTGGTTCACGTCGTGCTGATATTGACCTACACCAATCGATTTTGGATCAATCTTCACAAGTTCAGCCAATGGATCTTGTAAACGGCGTGCAATAGACACAGCGCCACGAATCGACACGTCTAATTCAGGAAGTTCTTGTGAAGCCAATTCAGATGCTGAATAAACTGATGCACCTGCTTCAGAAACTGAAACACGGGTCAATTTCAGGTCGCTATTGGCAGCCATCATTTCAGCAACAACAGCTTCAGTTTCACGACTAGCAGTACCATTACCAATTGCGATCAAGTCGACATTGAATTCACGGCACAGACGAGCAAGTTCTGCAATTGAACCTTCTTTATCTTCTTTTGGTGCAAACGGATAAATGGTGCTATGCGCAACCACATCGCCAGACTGGTTCACAACAGCCAGTTTCACGCCAGTACGGATACCAGGGTCCACACCTAAGGTACAACGTGCACCAGCAGGAGCAGAAAGCAATAAATGACGCAGGTTTTCAGCAAATACGTCCATCGCCTCAGCTTCGGCAGCCAAGCGTTTTTCAGTCAATAATGAATGTTCGATCTGTGGACGGACTTTGCCTAACCAGAACAGTTTTGCAGTTTGCTTCAAGTAATCTTGACGTGCTTGCGGTTGTACTGTGTCCAGGTTGTATTCAGTTTCGATACGGCTCAATGGCGCATCATCTTCACCATCCACTTTTAAGCCCAGGACATTTTCCTGACGGCCACGCAGCATTGCCAATAAACGGTGTGAAGGTACTTTGTTCAGGCTTTCAGAAAAATCGAAGTAATCACGGAATTTTTTACCGACTTCTTTTTTCTCTTCACTTGCAACCAGACTTTTTAATACAGCAGTTTTGGCAAAGCTGGCTTTTAATTCAGTCGTTAAAGCAATATTTTGCGCCCAGTCATCAATCAGAATGTGCTGGATCGCATCAAGCTGGCTTTCCACATCTGGATAATCTTCATGGCTAAATCCAGCCAACGCTTCAGTTGGATCAACCTGCTCGCTAAAGATTTTCTCGGCAATTGGACCCAAGCCTGCTTCTTTGGCTTTAAAAGATTTGCTAGTACGTTTTGGACGGTACGGCGCATAAAGTTCTTCTAAAGCATTCTTGGTTTCAGCAGCGTTTACACGTGCCAACAAATCATCTGACAATTTATTTTGTTCTTTCAGAGATTCGATTACTTTTTCACGGCGTTCAAATAAATCACGTAAATACGATAAACGGGTGTCGAGTTGGCGTAACTGGGTATCGTCCAAGCCTTGGGTTACTTCTTTACGGTAACGTGCGATAAATGGAACGCTGGCACCTTCATCAATCAGTTTGATGGCAGCTTCTACTTGATTTGGACGTACGGCAATTTCTTTTGCTAACTGCTGAACTAAGTCAGTCATCGTGTTTGATCCCACAAGGATAAGTACTAAATGGCATGATTATAAAGACCAAGGCCATAAAATCCACAACTGTTTTGATTAAATTTATAAGTGGTCAGTATTGCCAATTCACAGTTTTTTTAGAATTCGCTACAAAATTAGGTGATAAGTTGATTTTAACTCTACATATTCAGCAAGATAAGCGATAATTTAGATGTATATATTTGGTATCTATGTCTTGATTTTATCTGCAATATTTGTTGCTTTAGAGCATAGTAAACAGATACAAATGAATCGTATACTCAAGACCATCCGAACTTTTGTTTACGATGACAATAAAGATAAAGGAGCACATCATGAGTTTAGTGGTACCTGCTGATAAAACAGATCCAGTACAAACCGAAACTGATCGCGTCGAACGCATTCTCGTTGTAGACGATGATGTGCGTTTACGTACGCTGTTACAGCGTTTTCTAGAAGATAAAGGCTTTGTGGTCAAAACTGCTCACGATGCAACACAAATGGATCGTTTATTACAGCGCGAACTTTTCTCCCTGATCGTGCTCGATTTTATGCTTCCAGTTGAAGATGGTTTAAGTATTTGTCGCCGTTTACGCCAATCGAATATCGATACGCCTATTATCATGTTGACTGCTCGTGGCAGCGATTCTGACCGTATTGCAGGTCTGGAAGCAGGCGCCGACGATTACCTGCCTAAACCGTTTAACCCGAATGAGCTGCTCGCGCGTATCCGTGCCGTATTACGCCGTCAGGTTCGTGAAGTTCCGGGTGCACCAAGCCAGCAAATGGAAGTCGTGAGCTTTGGCCCATGGTCACTTGATTTATCAACCCGTACCCTAACCCGTGAAGGTCAGGTGGTAACGCTAACTACAGGTGAATTCGCGGTACTGAAAGCACTTGTCCAACACCCCCGCGAACCCTTAACCCGTGACAAGCTGATGAATCTGGCGCGTGGTCGTGAATGGGGTGCAATGGAACGTTCGATTGATGTTCAGGTATCACGTTTACGTCGTCTGGTTGAAGAAAACCCTGCCCGTGCGCGTTATATCCAAACGGTTTGGGGTGTAGGTTATGTCTTTGTTCCAGATGGTGCTGAATAATTGAATATAAAGGGCTTCGCGTGATTGCACGACGGAGTCCTTTCGTTAGATTCTAAGGCATACATTAACCTGCTGTTCGCCTTACCTTGCGAATATATTTCTCATTCGGCAACATGAGAAGCGAAGCTTCACAAGAAAGCCATCTTGGGAAGCAATGCTCCTCACTACAAAACTTAGCAATTTTTTGCACTAAAATTATAAATTTGATTCAGAATCAAACTTAGGATCAAGCGTGAAACTCGAACCCATCGACCCACAAAAATTTACTGATTACGAAGCTTATTCAGAAAAGAAGCGCACCCGCTCGGAACGCTTTCTAGATAAGATCAAGCCGCGTTCTGCTGCAATGCGTACCACCGTTCTCGTGTTATTTGTTGTATTTTTCAGTTTATTTATGTCGTTATGGTTCTTTTGGCGTACGCTTTACCTTCCTGAAATTCAGCAGCATGCCCGCTATTTAGGGGTCGAACTGGAAATTCTGAACAATCCTGACTTACGGATTTTTCATAATAATGTCGAAGTTGATGCGGATTTATGGCTAAAAAATCGGGTCGGAATTGAATATATTACCAATCCCGCCGAGTATCCTAGAGTAAAGGACAAGGTGATTGCCGAGTTTTTTACCAATCAAATAGAAAAAAAGCTGGCCAAAGAACTGAAAGTTGAAAATGTAACGGTCTATTTCCAGTTCAAACCCAGTCCGCGTATTTGGATTCAGACCCCGGAAATGAACGGCCACTGGGTACGTGAACCTTTAAAAACCTATGCCAACTATAGCCCCGAACTGATCTATGGCTGGTTAGTGGGTGTGCCACTGATTGCTGCTGCCATCATTTTAACTCTGATTCGCCAGTTAAACCGCCCGCTTCGCCGTTTGCAAGATGCGGCTAACAGCTATAGTAAAACCGGCTCTGCACCCTATCTGGAAACCAATCATGGACCACAAGAGATTCGTGAAGTAAACCAGGCATTTAATCAGATGATTTATACGCTCGATCAGACTGAACGCGACCGCCGTATCATGTTGGCCGGAATTTCTCATGACTTGCGTACTCCCCTGACCCGCATCCGTCTCAGTGCAGAAATGATGCCCGATGATGACTTTTTGAAAGAAGGCTTCATTTATGATGTTGAAGATATGGATGCCATCCTGAATCAGTTCATCTCATATATGCGCGATGGCTCTGATGAAGAAGTTCAGGACACGGATATCAATATGCTGTTACAGGAACTGGTCATTCAGTTCAAACCACTGGATGTACGTTTTGAAGCTCAAGAGGTTCCCATCATTCAGGCACGCAGCCAGTCTTTAAAACGATTAATTGGCAATCTGATTAACAACTCAAAACGCTATGGTGCCGAACCGATCGAGTTATCCGCCAAAGTAGAAGACCATCATCTGCTGATTAGTGTCGCTGACCATGGTGAAGGTATTCCTGAAGACCAAATTGAAGATCTGATGCAACCTTTTGTGCGTGGTAATGAAGCCCGCACCATACAAGGAAGTGGTCTCGGTTTGGCCATCGTGAAACGTATTGTTGATCTTCATCAAGGGGAACTCACCATCCATAATCGTCCGCAGGGAGGATTAGAAGCGCTTATTTCTTTACCTATACTTCACGATGAGGTTGAGGAAAATACACCGCAAGGAACTTTAGGAAAAATTAAACAAAGTATTACAGGACATTTCTAACCTATGGTTAATTAATGAACAAACGGTTTTGTTTAACTATTGATCCCTTGGTTTTTACACGATTAAAATCAATCAATTAAAAACCATAAAAAATCGTTATACCCACATTTTTTCAAAAAATTAGACCTTAGCCTAACAGGCATGCACAATTTGTTTTTTGGACGGTACAATCCGTCTAGTTTTGAACAAGAATTGAGCGTAAACCATGTCTTTAGATCGTATTCGTTTAGCGTCACTTCATGACAAAGTCATGAGCGCAGAACAAGCTGCTACTTTTATCCAAGATGGTATGACTGTAGGTATGAGTGGATTTACTCGTGCAGGTGAAGCAAAAGCTGTTCCCCTGGCACTGGTAAAACAAGCTCAAACCAATCCTTTAAAAATTACGTTAATTACAGGCGCAAGTCTTGGTAATGATTTAGATAAACAGTTGACTGAAGCTGGTGTACTTGCTCGTCGTTTACCGTTCCAAGTAGATAATACTTTACGTAAAGCCATTAACAAAGGCGAAGTGATGTTCATCGATCAGCATTTGTCTGAAACTGTTGAACAAATGCGTAACCAACAACTTAAAAAGCCAGATGTAGCAGTAATTGAAGCTGTTGCCATTACTGAAGATGGCGGCATCATTCCGACCACTTCTGTAGGTAACTCTGCCAGCTTTGCTATTTTCGCTGAGAAAGTGATTGTAGAAATCAACACCAACTTAAGCCCTGCTTTTGAAGGTTTACACGACATCTACATCCCAACTTACCGTCCAACACGTCAACCTATTCCGTTGACTCAGGTGGATGAACGTATTGGTACGACTGCAATTAATATCGATCCGGCAAAAATCGTGGGCATCGTAATTAACAGCGAATACCACGATTCTCCATCTACTGTGACTGCACCAGATGATGAAACTCAAGGCATTGCGAACCACTTGATCGCATTCTTTGAAAAAGAAGTGGCTGAAGGCCGTCTTCCATCTAACCTTGGTCCACTTCAAGCAGGTATTGGTTCAATTGCCAACGCAGTATTGACCGGTTTGAAAGATTCAAACTTCGAAGACTTGATCATGTACTCTGAAGTACTGCAAGACTGTACGTTTGAATTGATTGATGCTGGCAAAATGAAATTTGCTTCAGGTTCATCTATTACTCTTTCTGCGAAATACGGCGAAAAAGTATTTAACAACCTTGAACAATACAAAGACAAACTTGTGCTTCGTCCACAAGAAATTTCGAACCACCCTGAATTGGTTCGTCGTCTAGGTATTATCGGCATCAACACTGCATTAGAGTTCGATATTTACGGTAACGTAAACTCAACTCACGTCTGCGGTACCAAAATGATGAACGGTATTGGTGGTTCTGGTGACTTCGCACGTAATGCTCACTTGGCAATCTTCGTGACTAAGTCGATTGCAAAAGGTGGCGACATTTCTTCTGTTGTTCCATTTGCATCTCACGTTGACCATGCAGAACACGACGTAGACATCCTTGTAACTGAACAAGGTCTTGCTGACTTACGTGGTTTAGCGCCTCGTGAACGTGCTCGTGCGATTATCGACAACTGTGCTCACCCTATGTACCGTGATGCCCTAAACGATTACTTTGATCGTGCATGTGCAAAAGGTGGTCAAACTCCACATATCTTGCGTGAAGCATTGTCTTGGCACAGCAACTTTGAAGAACAAGGTCATATGCTTGCTGCTCAGGCTGAAGCCAAAAGTGCTTAATCGCCCTATAGCTGCATAGCATTAAAAAAGCGTACTTCGGTACGCTTTTTTATTTTAAACTGTTGCTTTAGCTAATCCCTAATATTCCACCGAAACTCAAAATCTATAAGCGCTGCTCAACGGCTTGACGGTTTTGCTTTTTAATTTTTTCCATTTCTGCATTTAATTGCAGAACCTGCTTATACAAGTCATTAAACTGCTTGATCGGCTGATCCTGATAAAACATAAAAGTCTTGTTCTTTTTCTCCCATTTATTGTTTTTCAGAATCTGGAATAAAGCATCGGCCTTATCTAGAACCTGTAACTCCAAGGCAAATAACGCATGGGTTTGATCACTATCACGGCTTTCCCTTAAGCTGTCGATTAACTGATGTCTGAGATGAGATTTAATGGATAACTGTTTAGCCCGGGCCAAGGCATTTCCTTCACGCTGCATGGTTTGTTGTTGATAGCGGTTCGCAAGCAGATGCGCTTGCTGCAACATCTGTTCGGTTTCGACATATTTCTGCTTGCGGTCTTTATCTAAACGGTCGATATTTAAAAACTGATCCCAGTGAATCACTTTCAGCTCGCGTAAATACTGATTCCTTGCTTCAGCATTTTGAATCATTTCACTCAGTACAAAATCGGCCATCACTTTATAATCGCCCTGCAAACGATGATCTGAGACATTGATTTCGATCGGTTTAGACCAGTCTTGGGCTTGCTGATAAATCAGTTCAGCTTTTTCATACAATACCGTCTGGTACTCTTGAACCTGACCAAGTTCTTTTTGCTGGACTGAATACTGGTAAAACATCCAGCCAAATACAGTACATGTCGCCAATCCTAAGATGAGAAAAATCCTGGGCATATGAGACTCCGCAATACAGCTTTTTCATCATCATAACCTGTTTTGGTTTAAATCGTTCATTTTTCAAACAATAGCTACATAAAGCTGACTGCCCTCTCTCGTTTTTTATTCAATGCGGATGCTTTAAATTCTGAGCTGAATCCCCATCAATATAGGCAAGAAAAGATAAGAGAACTCTCATGCGCGTAGATATTTGGTCAGATGTGGTTTGCCCATTTTGTTATATTGGTAAGAAACGTCTGGAAGCTGCTGCTGAACAGGCCGGTGTGGAACTTGAAGTGCATTGGCATAGTTATGAACTTGACCCGGAAGCACCTGTTCGCCAGGAAGTATCCAACTCTGAACGTCTGGCGCAAAAATACGGACGTACTCTGGCAGAAGTTGAAGAAATGCAGCGCAATATTGCCGCTATGGCTGCAGAAGAAGGCATTCAGTTCAACTGGGAAAATGCCAACTCAGGCAACACCTTTAATGCGCACCGTATTATTCATTTGGCACAAAGCAAAGGTTTAGGTTCCGAGGCCAAAGATGCCTTTTTCTATAGTTATATGACTCAAGGTTTAGCCATTGGTGAACGTGAAACTCTAGAAGATGTCGCAGCACGCATCGGCTTAAATCCGGTTGAAGTGGAGGATGTGCTCAATTCAGAAGAATATGCAGACTTTGTCAAATTTGATGAAGAAGTGGCACGTGATCAGTTGAAAGTTACAGGCGTGCCTTTCTTTGTCTTTGATCAACGTATCGCGCTAGCGGGTGCACAGCCACGTGAAGTATTTTTACAGGTGATGGAAAAAGCACAAGAAGCACCGCAACAGGCCAACACGCCAGCTGATGACACGGCAATCTGCAAAGAAGATAACTGTGATCTTCCAGAAAAATAAGCTTAAGTCTTAAGCACAGCAATCTTAAGTAAAAAAGGCAATAAAAATCCCCAGATGCTGGGGATTTTCTTATTTTAAGATTTATTTATCTATTCAATTTAGTCAATTAATCAACCAAAAAGCTAATTTTTAAATTCACCCGATATTCTGTAATTTTATTGTCTTTAATCACCACTTTTTGTTCATTAATCCAGGCACCCTGTACGTTTTTAACTGTTTCGGTAACTTTATCTATTCCACTTTGAATAGCATCTTCAAAACTTTTCTTGCTGCTTGAATTCACTTCAACCACTTTTGCAATAGCCATTGTTTTCACCTCAGGTTTTATTATTTTGAGTGCAGATCATAGGATATTTTTTCAACAAAAAAGTGAGTTTTAACATTACAGCGCAAAAACTTACAGCCGGGTCACAATACCCATCTTTGCTTTGAGCTTCTTACAAAATACAACTTATCTATACAAGGCTTGGACACAATTAAAAGCACAATTCGCTAGGCTAATATGCGGAATGTCTAGTTTCCAAATCATGAAATTTATAGAGGTAAATATGAACAGTGAAATACAAGATCCTATGGTTGATAGCAACCCTAAACAAAGCACATGTGCAAAATCTTCTTTTTCACCCACTCTGAAAGGTGTACTGATTGGCGCAGTGGCTGGTAGTGTATTACCCGTTTTCGGTACGTTTAGTGGTGCCATTATTGGAGGTGTTGCTGGAAAAGTTTACGAAAAAAAATGTCAAAATAAATGCCATGCAAAGTAATTTTTTTATATTTTCAAGGCAGTTAAGACAGATTGTTGACAGGCAATCTGTCTTAGAGCAAAAACTCTAAATATATGATTTATATAATAATTTAAACTCACCGTTCATCTTTTTTCACCATCCACCCCTTACTTTATTTGATCACTTTTTGATATCATTCACATGAAGTTTATTTTTTATTTCTCTCCTTGCCTGGTTCATTTTTAATGCCCCAGACATCCTTTCACCTAAAGGAAAATGATGATGAACGTGATTAAATCTCTTTTGGCTGTTGCTGTTGTGGCTTGCTCTGCCAATGTTTCTGCTCAAATTGTTTATATTCCAGATTTTCCTGTTAAAAAGGCAGTTGACACCTTGAATGCTGAACAAAAAGCACCTGCTGCTGATGCGGTAGCTCATAGTGAGACTGCATCTAAAACAGCTGCTTAATCAGCTCGAATAGCCCATAAAAAAACCAGGCCGGGTTCGCTCTGTCTGGTTTTTTTATGGGCAAAAATCAGCACTTATTTTTAGCTTATGTTCAGCCAAAACATTGGCTTTGATCAGCCATTTCGCCTCTTTCTGTTCGAAACAGCAGAACAGCTAAAATCTGATTCCCGGATTTTCTCTTCCTCCGGCCCAAAAAAATTGCTTATTTTTTATCTAAAATTTACATTTTTTATAAATTATGTCTATAAATACTCAAAAACTGACATTTTTTTTCATGCTTTTTTTTACTAAACACATATAATCAAAAGAATTAAATGAATAATTCACTCTATAAAAAGTGTGCATATGCAAGAACTTCAAGCGCTGATTCAAGGCAAGATTCCTCCGCAAACGATCAAAATCGATAAATTGCTCGTGCTTGCTGAGCATTACTCTCAGCCCACATCTGCAGAATATAAGTTACTTGAACTTGCGATCAATATCGTACTGGCAAGTTATTTAGAAAAAGCTCAAAAGCATCTCTAGAGGTGAGGTCAGCGCATGAATGCCTTAGAAAAAGCCAAGCTGATTAAAGAGTTAAATCAACTCCTAGATGGATTGGAACAACGGTCCTTATCTTTCTTTGAAATTGCCCGATCAAAAGCACGGATAAAAGACATTTTTGCTTTATGTGATGAACCCATTTTTAAAAAACAGATTTTACAATTTAAATCCCACACCCAGCCTGAAAAAGCAGCCACAGATTTCGCTGCTCAAACCCTGTTTCAGCTCTCTTTTCGTGGCGTGTTCCAGCAAGATAAAGCTCTAGAACAAGTCCTTTATCAAGATCCGGATTTTGGTTGGGCAATTTTGTATGCTCCTCAACAAGGTTGGCAAATCTGGTTAATCCCCGCACCCAATCGCACGGCCTTGATCAGCGAATGGGGAAATTTGGATGACAGCTATCACTGGATGCTGGAACAACAGCAGGACTATGGCTGCCTAAAAACGGACTATGAACTCAAGCAAATCCAAAATCTTGTTGCACAAAAGATAGCTAAAGCTTTGACCGAGACCGAGACCGAGACCGAGACCGAGACCGAGACCGAGACCGAGACAAATCTGACTGCATCTGCTAATGAGCTTCAAGTCATTGCTCAAAATGAACAATCAGATTCGATTGAGCTATCTATAGCTGAGCTATATGCAGATCAAGATCAGATCACAACGGAAATATCTGTTCAACAAAATCAGCAGCCTGCCGGAGCTCAGCAGCCGTCTTCCGTAATTGCAGAACCTGATCACCACAGTGTTGCGTCTTCGCCTGCACAGACCGATATAGAAAATACTGCAGATCAATCATCTGTAATCAAGAATGTTCCGGAAACCCTGGAACTCAACCAGTATGTGGCACATATTCATTCGCTGCATAGTGAAGATGCCTCCCTGCAACAGCTATATCGTTTAGAAATTGCCAGCCTGCCAGAACTTTACCAACATGTAGATTTACTGCTGCACGGTGCAAACATAGAAAACTGGCAACATCACCCCGTTTATCTGGCAGAACAGATCAATCAGCAAGGTGGTTTTATTCGATATTTGGCATTATTGGGTGCAGAAAACCAGATGCAGGCCATTCAGTTCATGCAATTATCCAATGTTCCTGACCAGTATGCCGTGGCTGCAATTAAGAAGATTTCCTGGATAGACTTGGCCGATCATTTTACCCATATTGAATCCATGTTTGATGTCTATACACATAAGGCCATTTGCATCTGGAATGATGAAAACTATCTTCCGTTTATTCCGGCACAAATGATTCAAACCCAAAAAATTATTCAATTTGATGAAAGTGCCGCCGATATTAAAACCCCACTACTTTTGCTCAAAGAACGGCGAAAAATACGCATTATTCATGGACAAAAACGTTTAACCCTCTCACCGAATGAATCTGCTTATCCTTATTTTTTATTAGAACGTCACCATGGGATTAGCTGGCAAATGATTCAGATGATTGTTGCTCAATTCAAGTTTCCGATTGATTGCCGAGAATTATATAAAGAGATTCAAAAGCATATTGCAAATTAAGTTTTTATTTTTTGTAGCAAAAGCTTGCTTTTTGGTCCGGATTTTTAACAGACTAGTCATTATCAAAAAATATAAGAGCAAGGATATGCGGCCAAAACAATTATCTCTATTCAAACCCCTCTTATGCGTGTTGATCAGTGGGCTCATGTCTACTTTCAGCTGGTCAAACTCGGCTGAAACTGGAGCTGATCAACAAAAACGTACCGCAACAGAAACAGAAACAGAAACAGAAACAGAAACAGAAACAGAAACAGAAACAGAAACAAATTTTAATTTGCTTAATCAGATTCCAAGCTGGGTTGATGCCATACCGACATTTTTACCGCAACAATCGAATGATGTGATTGTCCCTCCAATACAAGCCACTGAAAAGCAAAGCTGGGTAGATCGCAAACAGCATGAAATCCGCAATTGGACAGAGCGTAGCTCACATAAAATTGATAACTGGTTTGGAAAGGCCGATCCGAATGATCCGGCTTCAGCAAGCCTGCGTTTGATTATTGATAACAGCTGGAATAAACATGATGGTTATGAAATTAGCCCACGTCTGCGCGGAAAAATAAAACTCCCGACCTTAGAACGTAAATTCAGCCTCATATTTGGTGATGATTCTTTAGATAACGAGCTGAAAAATAATGTCGCGATTACCGATGAAAATCCGGCAAGCACTCAGGACAAAACCCTAGACCGTGAACGGACGCGAGAAAGTAACAGCTCTTTGGCCCTACGTTGGTCTGATTTTTCCAAGCGTCTTCCTTTTGAAACCGACCTAGACCTAGGGGTTCGTTCAGGGGATGATATTTATGTAAGGCTTAAGGCTGCCAAAGACTGGCAATTGGAAAATGATTTCAGTTTTCATGCCGAACAGATTTACCGCTACGGAATAGACAGTGAAAACTACTTGAGAACCAATCTGGAACTCACCCATGCACGACAAAATCAGGCATTTTTATCCAATCAGCTCAGCCTGACCTATGCAGACCAGCAAGATGACGATTTAACCTGGGATAATTATCTGTTTAGACAACATCAGTTTTTCCATAATAACCGTTTTGCCTATGGTCTCTATACCGGTGGTTTTTATCATAATAATGACCTGCGTCTAAACAGTTGGGGACCTTATATTTCATGGCGCCAACCTTTCGTTCGCGAATGGTTTTTTCTACAGGGCGATTTAAACTATCTGAATGACCATCGTGAAGATCGTAGCCATTTTCTGGGTGCATCGATACGTTTGGAAGCATTGTTTTAAGCAGGCAGATCCATTGAGCTTTAAAATGATTGCGCATAAAAAACCTCCCACAGGAGGTTTTTTATGTTGTCGAAAGCTGACTTATTTTAACAATAAGCTATTGATACGTTTCACATACTCAGCTGGATCATCAGGTAATCCACCTTCAGCTATCACAGCTTGATCAAAGATCACATTGGCCAGGTCATCAAACTGGTTCGAGCCTTCCAGTTTTTTCACCAATGGATGTTCAGGGTTAATTTCCAGGATCGGTTTGCTTTCAGGAACAGCCTGACCTGCCTGTTTCAGCATGCGAATCAATTGTGGAGACAGCTCACCTTCTCCTGTCACCAAACACGCAGGTGAATCCACCAGACGAGTAGTCACACGAACTTGTTGGGTTTTAGCTTTGAGAGAATCAGAAAGCTTGTCCACAACAGGCTTAAACTGTTCCGCCGCTGCTTCCAGTGCTTTCTTCTCTTCAGCATCCTGCAAATCACCCAGATCGACTGCACCCTTAGACACGTTCTGCATTGGCGTTCCATCAAATTCGTGAATGAACTCCATCGCCCATTCATCTACACGGTCTGCCATTAACAGCACTTCAATGCCTTTTTTCTTGAACAGTTCCAGTTGCGGCGAATTTTTTGCAGCACTTAGACTATCCGCAGTCACGTAATAAATGGCTTTCTGGCCTTCTTTCATGCGTACTTTATAGTCGCTCAAAGAGGTTGAAACTTCATCATTGGTAGAGGTCGAGAAGCGTAATAATTTTAAAATACGCTCACGGTTACCGAAGTCTTCGCCTAAACCCTCCTTAATTACCGAACCAAACTCAGCATAGAACGTTTTGAACTTCTCCTGGTCTTTTTCATCTTCAGACTTTGCCAGAGCATCCAGCATGGTCAGCACACGGCGCGCATTACCTTCGCGAATGGTTTTCACATCACGGCTTTCTTGCAGCAATTCACGGCTCACGTTTAACGGCAAATCAGCACTGTCTACCACCCCCTGCACAAAACGCAAGTAGTTTGGAATCAGGTTATCTGCCTCATCCATAATAAATACGCGTTTGACATACAGTTTAATGCCGGCTTTGGCTTCACGGGTAAAGATGTTGCTTGCAGCCTTGCTTGGAATGTAAAGTAATTGAGTATATTCCGTGCTGCCTTCTACACGGTTATGGGTCCAGGCCAAAGGTGCATCAAAGTCATGACTGAGATTCTTATAGAACTCGGTATATTGCTCGTCAGTGATCTCGTTTTTATTGCGGGTCCACAGTGCGCTGGCAGAGTTAATAGCTTCCCATTCATCTGTTTTTACCATCTGACCCGGCTTGGCTTCTTCCCCTTCAGCTGCTTCTTCTTGCTGCCAGATTTCTTTTTGCATTTCAATTGGCAGGCTAATATGGTCAGAGTATTTATTGATGATTTGCTTAACTTTATAAGATTCTAAATACTCAAGTGCATTGTCACGCAAATGCAAAATAATGTCTGTTCCACGTGAAGCCTTATTGATTTGCTCAACTTCGAAATCACCTGTTCCGCTACTGATCCAGCGTACCCCATCAGCGACATCAGCAGCCGCATGGCGTGATTCCACGGTAATCTTTTCAGCCACAATAAAGCCTGAGTAGAAACCTACACCGAACTGACCAATCAATTGCGCATCCACTTTTTGATCTCCAGACAGTTTGGACATAAAGTCTTTGGTGCCTGATTTGGCAATGGTGCCCAGGTTATCAATCGCTTCTTGTTGAGTTAGACCAATGCCGTTGTCAGAAATGGTGAGGGTTTTATTGTCTTTATCCAGGCTGACCCGTACATGCAAATCAGGGTCATTTTCATAATATTCAGGATGATTAATCCCTTCAAAACGTAGCTTGTCACAGGCATCTGAAGCGTTCGAGATCAGTTCTCGCAGGAAAATTTCAGGGTTTGAATAGAGAGAATGCGTCACTAAATGTAATAGCTGTGCTACTTCAGCTTGGAAACTATGTTTTTGTGCGCTTTGTTCGCTCATAAATCACTCCTTAAATTCATTACACGGTTTTTATTGGATGCTTAATGAATGGAGTAAGTTAAAGAATTTTCAATAGTAGCGGATAAATTTTTCTTAAAAAGGCCCTTGTTGATACACACGCTCCATATACAGATTCAGCTTTTGCTGGCGCATTTTATACACTTCGCTTAAACAGCGGCTTGAATTGCCACATTGATCGCGCAACTGTAACCATTTGACTTGCTCATCCTGAATCATACCGCGTGTTCCCATAGGCACCAGACGTTTAATAATATTGTAGGTGGTAGCCATTTTGACATCGGCATCATTGATTGTACGGTGCTCGCAAATTGCATGTTCAGTGGGCGTTTCTGCTTTGTCACAATTAAAACTGGCTGCATAAACCGATCCACTCAAAAAACTAAAAAAGACCACACCATACAAAGTGAATAATTTCATGATTTTTCCTACTTTTTTAGCTTATTGTTAACTACCAACTTAAGCATATTTTTAATGATTAAACAGGATCAAAATGCTCAATTTATGTACTTTATTGTGACTGGATGATTAAATAAAAAATCCCCATCAGAGATGGGGATTTTAGCGCTGATTTCTTATTTTTATTTTAGTTCTAGTTTTAGAATTTGTAGCTATAACCAATGGTGTAAACCCATGGATTTACTTCAAGATCACCAATAGCAGTGCCATTTAATTCAAGCTCAGATTTCACATTCGCATAACGTACATCAGCAAAAACACCCCAGTTTTTAGCATCAGCTGGTTGGAAGTTGAGACCTACTTGACCTGCTACGCCATAGCCGACATCAGCATTTAATTTTGCCCCATCAATCACAATTTCCTCATCCCAAGGAATAACCACAGTTGCACCAACACCTACATAAGGAGTGAAACCAGTTGAGTTTTTGAAATTATATTTTGCTGTAATTGTTGGTGGTAAATGCTTAAATGAAGCAATTTTTGTACCGTTTGATGTTACATCGTGTTCAAAAGGAGTTGCCAACAATAATTCAGCCGAAAAATTATCATTAAAGAAATATTCTACCGATGGAGTAAAACCGTATTCTTGGGAAGCTTCTACATTTGTAAATGCACCGTTTGCCAATACATTCTGGTCTTCTGTTGGAGCTAAAGAGCTCGCGCCGACTTTAACCTGCCATTGACCCGCCATTGCAGAAGCAGACATCCCCATTAACGCGATAAGAGCAACTTGTTTTAACATTTTTAAAACCCCTTGGAAGAATAATAACAATCGTCTTTAAACATTAATTAATAATAAACACGCATATTATTAATATGCAATAGGAATTAATTATTTAAAATTTTATTTATTTTTAAACTATTGAAAATATTAATTATTTATTTTAATCAGACCAACATGGTTGGTATTTAAAACCAACCATGTTAATCAGATTTATTATTATATTCCAAGCATATTACTTGGTTTTATTATATTAATTACTTAATAACATTTATTTTAAATACATATTTTAAAATGAGCAATAAAATAAATTAAAAACTCATTAAAGTACCATTGCAGCAATCCAGCCAAATACCAATAATGGAATATTAAAATGGATAAATGTAGGAACCACACTGTCTTTCATATGGTCATGTTGTCCGTCCATATTCAAACCTGAGGTTGGTCCCAAAGTTGAATCGGAAGCAGGAGAACCGGCATCGCCCAAGGCTGCTGCGGTACCAATAATTGCAATTGTCGCGGCTGGACTAAAGCCGAATTGAATACACAAAGGCACATAGATAATGGCTAAAATCGGCACCGTAGAGAATGATGAACCAATCCCTAAAGTAATCAACAAACCGACCAGCAACATTAAGAATGCAGCCAAACCTTTACTGTTACCAATCCACTCAACAGATGCATTGACCAAAGCAGGAACCTGATTGGTAGCTTCAATCACGGAAGCAAAACCTTGTGCGGCAATCATAATAAAACCGACCAGTGCCATCATGCGCATACCCGTAATAATTACATCATCCGCTTCTTTCCACTTGAAAATACCCGCGCAGCTTAAAATCGCCACTCCTACCAAACCGGCAAGGATCATCGAATCCGAATAAAGCTGTACCACCAGGGTTGCAATGACTGCAAAAGCGGCCATAAATAAGGTGAATTTTGCGATTTGCGGCTTGGCATTAGCATCGGTGACCACATCACCTGCAATACTATGATGACTTGCCTGAGGCTTAATATCTTTATACATGCGTGGCTTGCGATAGCTATAGAACACCGCAACCAAGAGGCCCACAAACATGCCAAAAACCGGAATCGCCATAGCAGATGGAATTTGATCATAGCTAATTTCAAAACCGTATGGCTTACCGAAAGTATTGATGTTTTGCCCTAGGATATCGTTCAGAAAAATCGCACCAAATCCGACCGGAACCAGCATATAGGTAGCACATAAACCGAAGGTTAATAAGCAGGCCACAGCACGGCGGTCTAAATTTAAATGATTAAACACACTTAACAAAGGTGGAATCAAAACCGGAATAAAAGCAATATGAACAGGAATCAGGTTTTGCGAAGATACCGCAGCAGCTACAATAGTAAAGTAAATTAAATATTTAACTTTATTTTGCGATTGAACATTAGCATCGCCTTTTAAGGTGACAATGAGTTTATAAGCCAATAAATCAGGCAAACCCGAGCGCGCCAAAGCCAGCGCAAATGCACCCAAAATGCCATAGGCCAAGGCAATTTTAGCGCCGCCACCTAAACCATTATTAAATGCATCTAAAGTTCCCTGTAGGCCTAGACCGGCCAATAAACCACCGGTAACCGCACCGATCACCAATGCAAATACCACAGGCACACGAGCTAACGAGAGTCCGAACATGACTCCAATAGCGGCAAGAATTGCGAACATAATCAATTGAGGGGAAGATGAAAAGCCGATATTTTATCAGATTCATCCTTTTGAAACTGTAAATAAATCGGCTGACTCATAAAACAATAAAGTACTGATTTTAATTAAAATTTATATGAAAAATAGTGGTTCAATTATTTTTTAGCGCAAATGTTTTGATATATTCTGCGACCAACTCAGCTTGGCTTAATATTGCCCAATGGTTGGCATCCACCTCTACACGCTGAAAATTTTCTGCCCATTTCGGCATTTCATCAATCAGTTCTGGACTGACAAAATTATCCTGTTTTAGCACAATCGCCTGCACCGGACAAACAGCAAAACGCTGGCGTGGCTGGGTTAAACGTGGCAGGAAATTGGCACGGTACAGTCCAATACCATGTTTTCCATCTGATGCAATATGGCTGTTTAAAGGTAAATCTTTTTGATGCTCTAACTTCTGCAATACCCTGTCCCATTTTTCAGGGCTAAAAAATTGCCACACCGTAGGGGCAAGCAAGGGCAATTGAAACAGCGCGATATACCAGGATTTCGTCAGTTGTTTAAAAAATTTGGGCTTATTTTGCTTAAATTGCTGACGCATCCAAAAAGCGGCATGATCCAGACAGGGACCAGAAATGGTGCTATAGGACAAAATCCGCTCCCTAAACTTCGGCTCAGTCACCGATTCCCAAGACTGGATTGAGCCCCAGTCATGTGCTGCCAAGTGAAAAGGACGGTTTTCCAGCACAGCATTGACCACGCTTTCCAGATCTAAAGATAACTGTTCCAGGCAATAGTTACGAATCCGTTTTGGAATAGAAGATTTCCCCGCACCCCGTACATCATAGGTCACAATATAAAAATCCTGGATCAGCTGCTGAATGGCCAGTTCCCAAACTTCCTGATTATCGGGATAGCCATGAACCAGGACTAAAGCAGGTTTTGCCTCATTGCCCCATGTTTTGACATAAAGACGCTGCTGATCTGAAGTAGCCACCCATTGTGTTTGAGCTTGCATATATTTTTATCCTATTCTTTTATTGACTATTTATTGCAGAGTCTGGGCAATCTGATCAATGCCAGTCTAATCATTCTGTTTTAGTATGTTCTGAAGCCGAAAAAAAATAATTGACCCAAATGAGCCTTTTAAAAAAACTACAGACAATTCCTGCTATCTCTAAATTTTTATTAAATCGCTATGCACCTTACCGCGGCGCAGGGATTGAAATCGATAAGGTTGATCTAGCAAATTACCATATTCGCATCAAAATGCCTTTAACCCGTAAAAATCAAAATGTTGTCGGTGTACATTTTGGTGGCAGCTTATATTCAATGGTCGATCCTTTATATATGCTGATTTTGATGCATCATCTGGGTTCAAAATACATTGTCTGGGATAAATCAGCATCTATACAATTCCTGTCACCCGGTCGTGGTACGGTCTATGCCGATATTCGCCTAGATTCAACAGAGATTGAACAGATTAAACAACTTGCTGAAAATCATGCACCGGTATACCGAAACTATAATGTAAATATTTTTGATGAATCAGGCGTGCGTATTGCCGAAGTACAAAAGACAGTATATATCCGTCGCAAAAAACCAAAGGCCAGCCGTAATTGACAAAAAAGCGCCTGATCAACAAGCGCTTTTATTCAAATTCCAAACTTCAATTAACGTTTTTTCTGTTCGATGGCAGCCCCTGCACCACCACCAATGGCACCACCAATGGCAGCCCCGGCATTACCACCAAACACGCTTTTACCAACTGCAGAACCAATGGCACCACCGACACCACTATAGGTCGCATTACGGTTAGAACCACCTTGGGTTTTGCTACCTACTGCTGCACCTGCACCGCCACCAACAGCCGCACCTATACCACCGCCAACTTGATTACCTATACCACCACCAACAGCACCACCGAGTGCAGCTGCGCCAATACGTTGTTCCCTTGGAGACATAGAATCACAACCCACCAGCATGAAAGTCGATAAGGTTGCCATTGCCATCACGCTCATTAACTTTTTCATGGGATTACTCTCCTTTTTTCACTCTTTCAGCTTATGCCTATTTTATGGAAGCAATCACCTTAAAATGTTACCCATTACAACTTAAATGCAGCATTTTGTAAAAAGCCCTAAAAAATTTCAAGGCTTTTTATTGGGGTTTATTCGTCTTCACTCAGTACTACAATATCTTTGGTCATCACTCCATTTTCGGTCAAAACTGCATGTGAAGTTTTCGTGTTTTGGCCTAAATTCTTTTTCTGATCCAGCTTTAAGGTACGATGAATAGGTTCTTGACCTGCTTTAAACTCAATCCCTTCTGCATCAATTTTCTTGGTTTCTGAAATGACTTTCCCTTCTTGTTTTATGGTGGTGTTCAATTCAATTTTTGAGGTTGGCACAATCACCCCACCTTTTTGAATCACCGGAACAGAAAGCTTCTTTTCAGAAAATTGCGTCTGGTTATCTTCTAAATGTACTTCACGGGCAATAATATCTTTACCCTGATTAGTGACTTCAAAAATCGTGGCATCTACACTACGCTTTGGCTCTTGTCCTGCAACTCGACGAATCACTTCGGTTTTTAATATTGGAACCACGGCTTTATCTTCAACAACGATGCTATTTGGCATGGGTGCCGCCATTACCGTAACTGAAGCAGAAAGAACAGTAAGTACCATACCCTGTTGCAAAAATTTCATACGTTTTACCCTGTTATGTTTTTAAAGTTTCTAAATAAAAAAATCAGTTGTTCTCATTTCAATATAGAAAATAATGGCATTGGATGAAAGTTTTAATTTTCAATTATTTAAAATAAAAAAGATGCCCAAAGGCATCTTAATATTGCTGAGCGAAATGAATTTTGTGAAGTTTTAACTTTGACTAAAGGTTTACCTTTTCTAAATTCTGGACCACCTGAACATAGATGTCCCAAGATCATTTTTTATCTTTAGCTTTTGGTGGCGTATAAATTTTTCTAGATGCTCCATTACTGATAGTTTGTAATCCACATAAATACAATCAATTCTTTCATCATATTGAATGAGTTCATTATCCATTTGTTTCGCATCAACAATTTTAAATTCTTGTTTTTGATTTAAGCGCTTCACCTTTTATATTTTCAATACCTCATGAGAGTTGTTTTAATCCTTCTTTAATTTCATTTTCCATTTTGTAATATCTTTCTGGCTAAAAAGCTCGATTTGATCGATAAAGTCCTGGCTTGTTAAATGGAAGCCTCCTAAATTCAGTAAAAGGACTCCAAATAATAATTACCTTATACTCAAAATTTTAAAGTGCTGTCGTAATTGAACTTGAAGGATAATGAGAATGAAAAAACTTCTGTTGTTGATATTTACATTATTTAGCTTCATCCTATCAGCCTATCCCAATGATTTTGATACGAAGCTGCTCAATAAAACGAAATCTTTAAAAAATGTTGCTTATGGGCAACATCCGCAACAAGTCATGGATGTCTATTTTCCGGCCAAAACTCTCACAGCTAAAACACCAGCAGCGTTAATTGTGATGGTACATGGTGGGGCTTGGACTATTGGAGATAAAAATAATGCTGCTGTGGTTAAAAATAAAGTAGCGTATTGGACCAAACAAGATTGGATTTTCATTTCCATCAACTATCGATTAGTGCCTGAGGTCACAGTACAGCAACAAACCCAGGATATTGCAGAAGCACTCATTTATATCCAGAATAAGGCTACAAATTGGCATGCAAATCCTAAACGCTTAATTCTCATGGGACATTCCGCAGGTGCACATTTAGTCAGCCTACTCACCACACGTCCGCTCTGGCTAACATCTCAGCCCCAGCCTTGGCGTGCTACGATTGCTTTAGACAGCGGCGCCTATAATGTCGAAACCATTATGCAAACCCGACATGCGCGTTTTTATGATCAAGCCTTTGGTGATCAGCCAGTAAACTGGAAAGCGCTTTCCCCTATCTATCAATTACACCAAGCTCTACCGGCATTTCTCGCCGTTTGCTCAACCATTCGTCCAGACCAGCCCTGTACGCAGGCACAACAATTTATTCAACAGGCACAAAAATTAGGGACTCAAACCCAATTATTGCCTGTCCCGCTTTCACACGGAGAAATTAACAAGTCACTAGGGAAAAATAATGCATATACGCAAGCGGTAAATCAATTTATACAAAGCCATTCCTCTATAAGGAAATAGATCAAATGTGATCTTATACAATTTAAAAATGCTTTGAGTATCAATTAAGATCTTATTTTTTAAAAAACTCATTCACTATCTCTAAAATTCCCCAATATGCTTTCAAAAGTACAGGCATAAAAAAAGACGCCCGAAGGCGCCTTTTTTGAGTCATTTAACGTCGAATTAGAATTCTTGGTTAAATGCTTGGCTTAATGCTTGGTCTACATCAGAGAAGTCATTTACAAGCGCATGTTCTGCAGCTTCTGCTTCCTGACGACGACGTTCCAAGTGGTATGCAAGACCAGTACCTGCTGGAATCAAGCGACCAACAACCACGTTTTCTTTCAGACCACGTAAATCATCTTCTTTACCTGTTACAGCCGCTTCAGTTAACACACGAGTTGTTTCCTGGAACGATGCAGCAGAGATGAACGAGTCAGTAGAAAGCGACGCTTTGGTAATACCCATCAATTGACGTTCAAATTTCGCTGGGAACTTGTTCTGTGCAAGAACGGCTTGGTTCTCACCCATAACGCGGATGTAATCCACTTGTTCGCCTTTGATGAAGCTAGTATCGCCCCCGTCAGTAATGTCAACTTTACGCAACATTTGACGCACGATCACTTCGATGTGTTTATCGTTGATTTTTACACCTTGTAGACGGTATACGTCTTGAACTTCGTTCACGATGTAATTAGTCAACGCCACTTCACCTTTCAGACGCAAGATGTCGTGCGGGTTCTGTGGACCATCAGAAATGGTTTCACCACGGTTTACATGTTCACCTTCAAACACGTTGATGGTACGCCATTTCGGAATCAGCTCTTCGTAGATCTCTGAGCCATCATCCGGAGTAATCACAAGACGGTTCTTACCTTTGGTCTCTTTACCGAAGCTTACCACACCAGAAATTTCAGCAAGAATTGCATGCTCTTTCGGTTTACGTGCTTCGAACAAGTCAGCTACGCGTGGAAGACCACCGGTAATATCACGGGTACGTGAAGATTCTTGTGGTACACGACCGATAACGTCACCCACACCAATCGTTTCGCCATCACGGACAGAAAGAATCGTGTTTTGTGGCAAGAAGTAGAACTGTTCGCCACCATCAGTAGTATCCAATACCACCGCTGGACGCATATCTTTACCTGACGCAGGACGTGAAGTCACTGGCAAGATTTCGATTGTCGTCATACCTGTTGCGTCATCAGTTTTCGAGGTAACTGTTACGCCATCAGCGATCTGGCTGAAACGTACTTTACCTGCAACTTCTGTAACAAGTGGATGTGTATGTGGATCCCAAGTCGCTACGATACCGCCTGCCTCAACAGCTTCACCATCTTTCAGCAAGATAGATGCACCGTAAGGAAGTTTATAGCGTTCGCGTTCACGACCTAAATCATCCGCAATACCGATTTCACCTGAACGTGAAGTTGATACCAGGTGACCTTTGGCATGTTGTACTGTTTTCACATTATGGAAACGTACTGTACCTTTGTTACGAACCTGTACACTGTTTGCAGCAGAAGTTCGGCTCGCAGCACCACCGACGTGGAACGTACGCATGGTTAACTGTGTACCTGGCTCACCAATCGATTGAGCTGCCATTACACCTACAGATTCACCTGGGTTCACCAAGTGACCGCGTGCAAGGTCACGACCGTAACATTTCGCACATACGCCGAAGGTAGATTCACAAGAAACCACTGAACGTACTTTAACTTCATCGACACCAGCTTCTTCAAGGAAGGCAGCGATTTTTTCGTCAATCAATGTATTACGTGGAAGAATCACTTCGTCAGAACCGACTTTCTTCACATCTTCAGCAACAACACGACCCAATACTCGAGTACCTAAGTTCTCGATCACATCACCACCCTGAATGAACGGAGTCATCACAAGACCGCCTAAAGTACCGCAATCAGGCTCGGTAATTACCAAGTCTTGCGCTACGTCTACTAAACGACGAGTCAAGTAACCAGAGTTTGCTGTTTTAAGTGCTGTATCGGCCAAACCTTTACGCGCACCGTGTGTTGAAATGAAGTACTGAAGTACTGTCAAACCTTCACGGAAGTTTGCTTTAATTGGGGTTTCAATGATCGAGCCATCCGGTTTCGCCATCAAACCACGCATACCAGCCAACTGACGAATCTGAGCTGCAGAACCACGGGCACCCGAGTCAGACATCATGTAGATCGAGTTGAATGATTTTTGTTTCTCGTCTTCGCCCTGTTTGTTCTTAACAGTGGTGAAAGACAAGTTGTCCATCATCGCTTTCGCTACCTGGTCATTGGTACGCGCCCAGATATCGACAACCTTGTTATAACGTTCACCGGCAGTTACGAAACCTTGTTCGAATTGTTGTTCGATTTCACGAACTTCAACTTCTGCTTTTTCGATGATCGAGTATTTCGCTGGTGGAATGAGCATGTCTTCCATACCAACAGATACACCAGAACGAGTCGCTTGACGGAAGCCCAGGTACATCAATTGGTCAGCAAAGATTACGGTATCTTTCAGACCCAATTTACGGTAGCAAGAGTTAATCAATTTAGAGATGTTCTTTTTAGTCATCTCAACGTTGATTTGCTGGAAGTCCATACCTTCAGGAACAACTTCCCAAAGCAGACAGCGACCAGGCGTCGTGTCAACAATAATGGTTTGCTGTTCACGGTTGCCATTGTCGTCAATCACAGTCTGGTGTACACGTGCTTTAACGCGAGCGTGTAAATCTACCTGACCTGTTGCAAGTGCACGGTTTACTTCGTCAGTATCCGCGAACACCATGCCTTCACCTTTGGCATTGATCGCATCACGCGTGATGTAATACAAGCCCAAGACCACGTCCTGCGACGGTACGATGATTGGCTCACCGTTCGCTGGAGACAAGATGTTGTTGGTCGACATCATTAACGCACGAGCTTCTAACTGAGCTTCAAGTGTTAATGGTACGTGTACCGCCATTTGGTCACCGTCGAAGTCGGCGTTGAACGCAGCACATACAAGTGGGTGAAGACGGATCGCTTTACCTTCAATCAGGGTTGGTTCAAATGCTTGAAGACCCAAACGGTGAAGTGTCGGCGCACGGTTCAACATCACTGGATGTTGACGGATCACGTGAGCAAGAACGTCCCAAACTTCCGGCGTTTCGCGCTCAACCATTTTCTTCGCAGCTTTAATGGTTGTTGCTTGGCCAGAAGCTTGCAGTTTTGCGAAAATGAATGGCTTGAATAATTCAAGTGCCATTTTCTTCGGAAGACCACATTGGTGCAAACGTAAAGTTGGACCTACAGTAATAACCGAACGACCAGAGTAATCGACACGTTTACCCAACAAGTTTTGACGGAAACGACCTTGCTTACCTTTGATCATGTCTGCCAAAGATTTAAGCGGACGTTTGTTCGAACCTGTAATTGCACGACCACGACGACCGTTATCCAACAATGCATCTACAGACTCTTGTAACATACGTTTTTCGTTACGTACAATGATGTCAGGAGCCGCAAGGTCAAGAAGACGTTTCAAACGGTTGTTACGGTTGATCACACGACGGTAAAGATCGTTCAAATCAGAAGTCGCGAAACGACCACCTTCAAGAGGAACCAACGGACGAAGGTCAGGTGGAAGAACTGGCAATACAGTCAACACCATCCATTCTGGTTTGTTGTTCGATTCTTTGAACGCTTCCATCAACTTCAAACGTTTAGATGCTTTTTTAAGCTTCGTTTCTGAAGTTGTATTCGGAATTTCTTCACGAAGGCGTGAAATTTCAGCTTCAAGATCGATGTCTTTCAACAAGTCCTGAACTGCTTCTGCACCCATTTTCGCGCTGAATTCGTCACCGTGTTCTTCTAACGCTGTGAAGTATTCTTCATCGTTAAGAAGCTGGTATTTCTCCATAGGAGTCATACCCGGGTCAGTAACAACATAAGATTCAAAATACAATACGCGTTCGATGTCACGTAAAGTCATGTCTAGAAGAAGACCGATACGAGACGGTAATGATTTCAAGAACCAGATGTGCGCAACTGGAGAAGCCAATTCGATGTGACCCATACGTTCACGACGAACTTTCGCAGTTGTTACTTCAACGCCACATTTTTCACAAATGACGCCTTTGTATTTCATACGCTTGTATTTGCCACACAAGCATTCGTAATCTTTTACTGGACCAAAGATTTTGGCACAGAACAAACCATCACGTTCAGGTTTAAACGTACGATAGTTAATTGTCTCAGGTTTTTTAACTTCACCATGAGACCATGACTTAATCATTTCTGGTGACGCAAGACCAATACGGATGCGATCAAACTCTACAGGAGCATGACCGTCTGAATCCGTCTTTTTGCGCATGATATCGAGCAAGTCTTTCAATTTTTTTCTCCGTGTGTTGTGGAGATTTTCACTTCACAACTGGGTCACAAATATTGTTTTTTAACTGAAATTTGGAATCTCCCCTAGCCCCTCTTTGATAAAGAGGGGAACTTCCCCCTTTGTAAAAGGGGGTCAGGGGGATTTAATTAGTCACCATTTTTCAGTTCAATGTTGATACCTAAAGAACGGATCTCTTTGGTCAATACGTTGAACGATTCAGGCATACCTGGGTCCATATAATGGTTACCATCTACAATGTTCTTATAGATACGGGTACGACCTTCAACGTCATCCGACTTAACAGTAAGCATTTCTTGGAGAGTATATGCTGCACCGTATGCTTCAAGTGCCCATACTTCCATCTCACCGAAACGCTGACCACCGAATTGTGCTTTACCACCCAGCGGCTGTTGCGTTACTAGAGAGTAAGAACCCGTAGAACGCGCATGCATCTTGTCGTCAACCAAGTGGTTCAGTTTCAACATGTACATGTAACCTACAGTTACTGGACGGTCAAAACGTTCACCGGTACGGCCATCATACAATACTGTTTGACCAGTACGTGAAATGCCGCCAAGTTCTAACAAGTCTTTAATTTGTGATTCTTCAGCACCATCAAATACAGGCGTTGCCAAAGGAACACCAGCACGCAAGTTACCAGACAATGCCAAGATTTCATCATCAGTTAAGCTATCGAGATCTTCTTGCTCGCCACCAACTTTGTTGTAGATCTTGTCTAAGAAGTCACGAAGCTCAAGTACAGTGCGTTGCTCTTGAAGCATCTTGTCGATCTTGTCACCAAGACCTTTTGCTGCCATACCCAAGTGAGTTTCAAGAATCTGACCCACGTTCATACGTGACGGTACACCCAGCGGGTTAAGTACCACGTCAACTGGAACACCGTTAGCATCGTGTGGCATGTCTTCTACAGGCAAGATGTTTGATACTACACCCTTGTTACCATGACGACCCGCCATCTTATCACCCGGCTGGATGCGACGTTTTACAGCCAAGTAAACTTTAACAACTTTCAATACGCCAGTTGTCAGTTCATCACCTGTAGAAAGTTTGCGTTTTTTCTCAGCAAATTTCTCGTCAATCTCTTGGCTCTTCTCTTTCAAGAACACTTGAATTTGAGTTAAGCGCTCAGCAATCGCTTCATCACTTGGTTGAATGTCAAGTAAGTCAACAAGCTCTAAACCAGATAACAATTCTTCAGAAAGTTTGTCTCCGCGTTTAGTTGTGCCGCCACCATTCGATTCTTGACCTTTCAACAAGCGAACAATACGTTCACGTGCTGCTTCTTCGAAGATTTTGAATTCTTCTTTCAAGTCTTTACGGTAAGCGTCAAGCTGTGCTTTCTCAATTGCTTGAGCACGTTCGTCTTTTTCAAGACCATCACGTGTAAACACTTGAACGTCGATTACTGTACCTTTCACACCTGAAGATACGCGTAAAGATGAGTCTTTCA
This sequence comes from Acinetobacter sp. BSP-28, assembly GCF_044130285.1. Classification (NCBI taxonomy): domain Bacteria; kingdom Pseudomonadati; phylum Pseudomonadota; class Gammaproteobacteria; order Moraxellales; family Moraxellaceae; genus Acinetobacter; species Acinetobacter sp. BSP-28. The sequence goes on along the minus strand of NZ_JBIQOB010000016.1, from coordinate 6,855 downwards.
CGTCAGCCGCTTTTTCACCGAAGATTGCACGAAGCAATTTTTCTTCCGGTGTTAATTGTGTTTCACCTTTAGGTGTTACTTTACCTACAAGGATGTCACCTGCTGTTACTTCAGCACCGATATAAACGATACCTGATTCGTCAAGTTTAGACAGTGCAGCTTCACCAACGTTCGGGATATCGGCAGTAATTTCTTCTGCACCCAACTTGGTATCACGTGCTACACATGACAATTCTTGAATATGAATCGACGTTAAACGGTCTTCTTGAAGAACACGTTCAGATAACAAGATCGAGTCTTCGTAGTTGTAACCGTTCCAGGTCATGAACGCTACACGCATGTTTTGACCAAGAGCCAATTCACCGCCATCTGTAGATGGACCATCGGCAAGAACGTCACCACGACCTACTTGATCACCAAGTTTCACAAGAACTTTCTGGTTAATACAAGTGTTTTGGTTAGAACGTGTGTATTTGATCAGGTTGTAGATATCTACACCTGCTTCACCCGCGATCATTTCATCTTCGTTGACACGAATAACAACACGAGACGCATCTACAAATTCAATACGGCCACCACGTTTCGCAAGAACACATACACCTGAGTCGTGCGCTACGTTTGCTTCCATACCTGTACCAACAAGCGGCTTGTCGGCGATCAACGTAGGTACTGCCTGACGTTGCATGTTTGAACCCATCAATGCACGGTTGGCATCATCGTGTTCAAGGAATGGAATAAGTGATGCTGCTACAGATACAACCTGCTGAGCAGATACGTCCATATGCGTCACTTTTTCAGGAGGAATACGTACGAAATCACCTTGGTGACGTACAGAAACGAATTCTTCAGTCAAGTTACCGTCTTTATCAATTGCAGAATCGGCCTGTGCAATTACAGTACCTACTTCTTCAATCGCAGACAGGTATTCAACTTCGTCGGTTACACGACCATCAACAACTTTACGGTATGGTGTTTCCAAGAAACCAAAGTTGTTCGCTTTAGCATAAACAGAAAGCGAGTTGATCAAACCAATGTTTGGACCTTCCGGTGTTTCAATTGGACATACACGACCGTAGTGAGTTTGATGTACGTCACGTACTTCGAAGCCCGCACGTTCACGCGTCAAACCACCAGGACCGAGCGCTGATACACGACGTTTGTGTGTAATTTCAGACAACGGGTTGTTTTGGTCCATGAACTGAGACAACTGGCTTGAACCAAAGAATTCTTTGATTGCAGCAGCAACTGGTTTCGCATTGATCAAATCTTGCGGAGACAAGTTGTCAGTTTCAGCTTGGCTTAAACGTTCTTTAACAGCACGTTCAACACGTACAAGACCAACACGGAATTGGTTTTCTGTCATTTCACCAACAGAACGTACACGACGGTTACCTAAATGATCGATATCGTCGACTTCGCCTTTACCGTTACGGATTTCAACTAATGTTTTTAATACATCAGTGATATCTTCGTTAGATAGAATGCCTTCAACTTCACGTGACTTCTGATCTGTACCCACTTCGTAAGGACGACCCAAACGACGGTTGAACTTCATACGACCAACAGGAGACAAGTCGTAACGTTCAGAAGAGAAGAACAAGTTGTTGAATAAGTTTTCAGCAGCTTCTTTTGTTGGTGGCTCGCCTGGGCGCATCACTTTGTAGATTTCTACCAGTGCTTCTTCACGACCAGTTGTAGTATCGGCACGTAAAGAGTCAGCAATGAACGAACCACGGTCGATGTCATTGGTGAACAATACGTTGAACTGTTTTACGCCGCCTTCAGCCAATTTCACCATGATCTCATGGCTCAATACAGTATTGGCTGCAATCACGTCACCGTCACGTAAAGTTACGTCTTCAGCGATAATACGTTCGTACAAGTATTCATCAGGAACAGAAAGTTTTTCTAGACCTGCTGCTTCCATTTGACGAACATGACGTGCATTAATACGTTTACCTTGTTCAACAATCACTTTGCCGTCAGCATCAGCAATGTCGAATTGAGCCATTTCGCCACGAAGACGTTCTGGTACAAGGTCAATCTGGTAGCTACCCATGTCAAGATACACAGGTACTTTTTCGTAGAACATATCCAGGATTTGTTCGTTGCTATAACCCAACGCACGAAGTACTACAGTCGCAAGCAATTTACGACGACGGTCAATACGTACATAGACTAAGTCTTTAGCATCGAATTCAAAATCTAACCATGAACCACGGTAAGGAATAATACGTGCAGAATAAAGAACTTTACCGCTAGAATGTGTTTTGCCTTTATCGTGGTCAAAGAACACACCTGGTGAACGGTGTAATTGAGATACGATTACACGCTCAGTACCATTGATAACAAAAGTACCGTTTTCTGTCATGAGTGGCATTTCACCCATGTACACTTCTTGTTCACGTACGTCTTTAATTGATTTCGTTTCGCGATCTTTAATGATCAGACGAATTTTTACACGCATTGGTGCTGCATAAGTTGAACCGCGTAAAATACATTCACGCACGTCAAACTCAGGCTTACCAAGACTATACTCAACAAATTCTAAAGCAGCATTGCCAGAATAACTTTCAATAGGAAAAACTGAACGAAATGCGGCTTGGAGACCGATATCTTCGCGGTTTTTTGGTGTTTTGCCATCTTGTAAGAATGTTCGGTACGAGTCGACTTGAATCGAAAGCAAGTACGGAGCATCCATGACGCTAGGCAATTTACCAAAATTCTTACGGATCCGTTTCTTTTCGGTATATGAGTATGCCATCTGGAGTCCTCGGAAAGTAAACTAAGCCCGCCTGCAGAACGGGCCTAGAAGGAATTACACAGGCCGATATGGCCACCACTTTTTACAAATGCTGCAATTTTTAGTGGTATTAAAACGCTTAGCAATATTTTCAGATATAAAAAATATTGGTAAACGTTTGATATTATTGATTATTATAATAATTGATGCTTTTTTACACCAATCAAACAAAAATCGAGCCGATAATTGTAACGCAAAAAGGCTGATGACCCAAGAGCCATCAGCCAATTTTTGGGGTCAATTTAAAATTAGACCCCGATCGAAATTACTTAACAGTAACTGTAGCACCAGTTTCTTCAAGTTTTTTCTTAAGTTCTTCAGCTTCTTCTTTAGAAACGCCTTCTTTAAGAACTGAAGGAGCGCCTTCAACCATGTCTTTAGCTTCTTTCAAGCCAAGACCAGTGATTTCACGAACTGCTTTAATTACAGCTACTTTGTTAGCACCGAAAGAAGTCAACTCAACGTTGAATTCAGTTTGTTCTTCAACAGCAGCACCAGCAGCAGGACCAGCAGCAACAGCTACAGCAGCAGCAGATACGTTGAATTTTTCTTCAAAAGCAGAGATAAGTTCAACAAGTTCAAGAACAGTTTTTTCAGCAACTGCGTTTAAGATTTCTTCGTTTGTTAAAGCCATGAGAGTAACTCCAAATGGGTATTGAATGGTGTGAAAGTGAATTTAAGCTTATGCAGCTTCTGACTCGTTTTTCTCTTGAAGCGCTGTAAGTAAGCGACCCAATTTCGAAATAGGAGCTTGAAGAACGTTTGCAAGCATAGTAAGCGCTTTTTCTTGGTTCGGAAGATTCGCGATAACGCTAACTTCAGCACCTTGATAAACCTTACCGTCAAATGCAGCAGCTTTAAGTTCAAATGCTTTGTTAGTTTTCGCAAATTCTTCGAACAAGCGAGCAGCAGCGCCCATGTCGTCTTCAGAAGTTGAGAAAGCTAAGATTGTTGGGCCAACAAGGTTGTCGTTCAAGATATTGAATTGAGTATCTTGAAGAGCGCGTTTAGCTAGAGTATTACGTACAACACGTGTAGCAACACCTAGTTTACGAGCTTCAACACGAAGAGCAGTTAATTGCTCAACAGTTAAACCTTGGTAGTCAGCAACAACAGCAGCAAATGCAGTAGAAGCAACTTCAGCTACTTCAGCTACGATCTGTTTTTTGCCTTCGATAAGAAGAGCCATTGTAAAACCTCCTAACGGTGATTTATGTGCTTACGCGAAGCACACTCCCAATTCGTAAATTCATTTCTGAATTTACACGCGGAGGAGGAACAAAATCACACCACCGCGTCTACTCGGACTGGATTTTTAAGAAGTGAGTTCCGAAGAACTCCCCTCGCCCGAGGTCTTTGACGCTGACAAATTTACATTTATCAATTCAAAGTTCGCCCAAGTTCGCAAGAGGCCTAAAACCGGTTTCTCTTGCGTAAAAATCAAAGCCGCGCTTTGATTTTCACTCAGGGCTTTAAAATTCTGTCTTAACTAAGCTTAACTTAGTTAGTTACATTGCTTACATCAACAGTAAGACCAGGCCCCATAGTTGAGCTCAAAGTGATCTTTTTGATGTATACGCCTTTAGAAGTAGCAGGTTTTAACTTTTTCAAGTCAGCTACTAAAGCTTCAACGTTTTGACGAACAGCAGCAGCTTCAAAGCCAACTTGACCGATCGCAGCGTGGATAATACCCGCTTTGTCTACACGGTAACGTGCTTGACCAGCTTTAGCGTTTTTAACAGCGCCAGCTACGTCAGGAGTTACTGTACCCACTTTAGGGTTTGGCATTAAGCCACGTGGACCAAGAATCGTACCAAGTTTACCTACAACGCGCATTGCATCTGGAGCAGCAATTACTACGTCAAAGTCAAGGTTACCCGCTTGGATGCTTTCAGCAAGATCATCAAAACCAACGATGTCTGCGCCTTCAGCTTTAGCAGCTTCAGCAGCAGCGCCTTGAGCAAACACAGCAACACGTACAGTTTTACCAGTACCTGCAGGAAGTGTAGTCGCGCCACGAACAACCTGGTCAGATTTACGAGGGTCAACACCTAGGTTTACTGAAACATCCAAAGATTCTTTGAATTTAACAGCAGGAAGGTTAGTTAAAACTTGTACTGCTTCTTCCAAAGTGTAAACTTTGTGTGCTTCTACAGCAGCAGCAATGGCTTTTTGACGTTTAGTTAATTTAGCCATGTCTTATAGCTCCACTTCCAAGCCCATAGAACGCGCAGAACCAGCAATGGTACGTACACGTGCGTCTAAATCAGCACCAGTAAGATCTGGTTCTTTAGTAGTCGCAATTTCTTCTAACTGAGCACGAGTCAACTTACCAACTTTAGTTTTGTTAGGTACAGCTGAACCCTTTTGAATACCAGCAGCTTTCTTAAGAAGAATAGCAGCAGGTGGAGTTTTCATGATGAATGTGAACGACTTGTCGTTGTACACAGTAATCACTACAGGAATTGGAAGACCTGGTTCAACTTTTTGTGTAGCAGCATTGAATTCTTTACAGAATGCCATGATGTTAACACCACGTTGACCTAGTGCAGGACCAATCGGTGGAGATGGATTCGCTTTACCAGCTGGAACTTGCAGCTTGATATAGCCGTCAATCTTCTTAGCCATTTCAAATTACCTCTGGGTACAAACGCCGCTAGGCTCCCCAACATTATCTATGTAACAAAACTGTTACAACAACAATGCCCGATCCATAACAAATCGGGCGTCTTCAATCCAACTTAAATCAGTTCGCTTTTTCGACTTGACGAAATTCGAGCTCAACCTGAGTTGGACGATTGAATACATTAATTGTCAACGTTAAACGTGACTTCTCGTAAAGAACCTCTTCCACCACGCCTTTAAAGTCGGTGAATGGACCATCAATAACGAGTAATTCTTCGCCTGGCTCAAACATTGTCTTAGGACGAGGTGCTTCACCAGTATTGCGTACACGTGCCAAAATCGCATCAGCTTCTTTTTGCGTAATCGGTGCAGGTTTTTCTGCTGTACCGCCGATGAAACCTAATACTTTTGGACATTCTTTAACAATGTGCCAGGTGTCATCATTCATTTCCATTTCGACCAATACATAGCCAGGAAAAAATTTACGCTCTGATTTACGCTTCTTGCCATCCTTCATCTCTACCACTTCTTCGGTAGGAACAAGGACTTCACCAAAGCTATCGGCTACAGCGCTACGCTGGATTCGATCATTAAGTGAACGCATCACTTGTTTTTCATAACCTGAATAGGCATGAATAATGTACCAACGTTTCATAGCTCTTTTACCCGATAAAAAACTTCATTAACCAGCCTAAAATGTAATCAAAACACCATAAAACAATGGCTGCGATTACAACAACAGCAAGAACATGCCAAGATGTGGTCACTGTTTCTTGTTTGGTAGGCCAAGTCACACGACGTAACTCAATTCGAGAGTCTTTCAACAAACGAACAAAGCCTTTGCCTTGATGGGTGGCGTATAATAAACCTAAAGCCACTACGATACAAGCCAAAATTACTCCAACGCGCACCCAAACACTATTTGCTGGTGCCCAATACGCTGGCAAATACTGCCCCACCATGGCCGCACCAATCAATAAAATCAATGCGATAACCCATATAACTATATCCAAGGGTGAACCAGAATTAATAACTTCAGCAGAATTATTTCTTTGTGGAATTGGCGCTTCGCTTAATGCGTCACGCGATTTATCATTCGACATTTTTGTACTCGTCGTAGGCTTCGCGACTTATTATATGACAATTTAACCAGCATCAAGCTTTTTTTTAAAAAAATGGCAGGCCAGGAGGGACTCGAACCCCCAACATTCGGTTTTGGAGACCGACGCTCTACCAATTGAACTACTGACCTACAGTACAGATCGGGAACTTAAGTCCCCGATCTGTAATTTCAACTTATGGTTGCTATTATGCAGTTACTTTAGCAACAACACCAGCACCAACTGTACGACCACCTTCACGGATCGCAAAACGTAGACCTGGGTCCATTGCGATTGGGTGGATCAATTCTACTGACATTTCTACGT